>JBEEJT010000191.1:0-7720 GCA_041169085.1 Pseudomonadota bacterium
ACCGTGGTGGGCATCGGCACCCTCGACATCTCCATGGGCCAGTGGAACAACATGTCCACGGCCTTCCAGACCAACCCGAACTGGCCCAAGGCCAGCATCACCGTCAACGCCCAGGACAACACGCTGGAAAAGGTGCGCGACCGCATCAACGCCGCCGGCGTGGGCGTGGTGGCCACCTTGATGACCGACGCCACCGGCACACGCCTGGTCCTCAGTGCGGCCCACACTGGCGCCGACAACGGCTTCCGCATCGACGCCAGCCCATCAGACAGTGCCGCAGCCGCGGCCGACAGCGCCGGCATCTCGCTGAGCCAGTTGGCCTTCAACCCGGCCCTGGGCACAGCCGGGCTCCAGATGATTCAGCCTGCCAGCAACGCGCAGGTGAGCGTGGACGATCAACCCTTCGAATCGCCCGGCAACGTCATCGACGTGCCGCAAAAGGGGCTGCAGATCCGCATCAAGGCCCCGACGGATGGCGAAGTCGAGCTCAACGTGAGCAGCGACCAAGAGGGCTTGAGCCGCAAGCTCAAGGATTGGGGCGACGGCGTGAATCGCCTGCGTCGCCAGGTGCTGAACGACGGCACCAGCGAGACCCCGAGTGCCACACCGGCGTTGCGAGAAGCCAGACAAGTGCTGGACGTGATCAGCAACGACCTCACCGGCTCGAACGCCAACGCCTGGTCGACCATCGGCGTGGGCTGGAGCGACAGCCAAGGGGTTGAACAGCGCACGGTGGCCATGACGGCCGACCACCGTCAGGTGGCGCACCAGCTCTTCAGCCAACTGAGCCAGCACTTGGGTGTGGGCCAGGCCGCGAAGCCGGACGCCGACGCGCTCGACACCCCTGCTGGTTCATCTGTGCCCGCCGCTGGTGTGCAGCTCAATCGCCAGCGCCTCCAGGACCATTACCTGGACGCCTCGCATGCCGTTTCCGACGCCTCGCGTCAAGGCCAGTCAATGCTCTGAGAAGCATGGACTTCCCGGTCAATTCCGGGGTTGAGCCTGACGTGGTGGGTTCAAGCTGTGAAGGGTGGTGCCGATAAACAGTCAACGCTGAAGTTCAGCACCAACACAGAGTGAATCGGATGTACGCGACCGCCACAGGACACTTTGCCAGCATGTACGGCTCCAAGAACCTGAGCAACGTCTACCGACGCATCGACATCGAGACCGGTGTCGCTGGTGCGTCGTCGCACAAGCTCATCACGATGTTGTTCAACGGCGCGCTCGATGCGATGGCCATGGGCAAGGGTGCCATGCACTCCGGCGACGTCGTCGCCAAATGCGATGCACTCGGCAAGGCCGTGCGCATCGTCGACGAAGGGCTCAAGGCCAGCCTGAACCTGACGGAAGGCGGCGAGCTCGCCGAGAACCTGTCGAACCTGTACGGCTACATCGCGCAGCGCCTGACCTTGGCCAACGTGCGCAACGACGTCGGCCTGATTGACGAATGCCAACGACTGTTGACCCCGGTGCGTGACGCCTGGGTGGCGGTTGCGCCCGCACAAGCTGAAGTGGTGCGGGCTTCGATGGAGGTGCAAGCATGAACGCCCCGGAACTCCTGACCGCCCCAGAAGAAGACCTGCTCTCGAGCAACCTGCTGACCTACTACGAAGCCATCGAGCACGCCAGCCAGGACATGCTGTCGGCCGCCCGCGCCGGCGACTGGGACACCGTGGTCAAGCTCGAAGGCGCCTGTGCGGTGCTGATCGCGCAGCTCAAGCACGCCGCCGAGGACCACCCGCTGGGCCCCGACGAGGTGGCTTTGAAGTCGCGCATCATGCAGCGCATCCTGGTCAACGACGCAGAGATCCGCAACCTGGCGGAGCCCTGGATCAACGACCTGAGTCGCATGATGGGCAGCAACACCGACCCACAAAAGATGCACTGACGCCGAGCCGGAGAAGCCATGGGTGCCGCATCCAGCCAGGACGACGTGAAGCTCGACGACTTTCGCGTCACCAATGAGGCCGAGATCCAGTCGCTGGTTCGTCGGCTCGTGGACGAGCGTTGCCTGGTGAGCCTCAGTGGCCCCCATGGCGATGCCTTCATGACCCTGGTGCTCGACGTCGACAGCACAGGCCGCCAGATCACCTTCAGCGCCGAAGACGGTGGCCCCAGGCTGGACGCCCTGCTGGAGCATGGCGAGGTCAGCGCCGTGGCCTACCTGGACCGCATCAAGATCCAGTTCGACCTCGATGGCTTGGTCCACATCCAGCGCAGCCAGGGCGCGCAGTTGCGGGCCCAGGTGCCCACCGTCGTCTACCGCTTCCAGCGCCGTGAGGCCTTCCGGGTGCAGCCCTTGAGCCAGCAAGCGCCGCTGGCCCACTTCCGTCACCCGGCTTCACCCGGCGTCGAGTTGCACTTGCGCGTGCTCGACATCAGCCTGGGGGGCGTGGGGCTGCTCTTGCCTCAGAACGTCCCCATGATCCCTGCGGGCGTCAAGGTGGCTTCCTGCCGCCTGGAACTCGACGACCAGACTGACATCACCGTGAGCATGGTGATCCACCACGTCACCGCCATCCAACCGCAGTCAAACGGCGTGCGCCTGGGCTGCGAACTGCTGGACGTCGAGCGCCACGACCGCGCATTGGGCAACTACATCAACCAGACGCAAAAGCGCCGGGCTGCCCTCGCCCTCGAGCGCCGCTGACGGCTCCTCACCCCTGCACTGGGGTCGGGTTGCCCCGAAGCCGACGCCCGCCGCACGCTGGCAGCTGCCCCCTGGCTGGTAGCATCGCGGCCATGCAAGCCTCTGCCTCTCCCCTCGCCCGCATCGTCATTGCCACCCGCGAAAGCCGCCTGGCACTGTGGCAGGCCCACCATGTGCAAGACCTGCTTCGCCCGTTGACCGGCGGCGAAGTGGCTTTGCTGGGCATGACGACCCAAGGCGACCAGATCCTGGACCGCGCCCTGTCGAAAGTAGGCGGCAAAGGCTTGTTCGTCAAGGAACTCGAAGTGGCCCTGGCCGAAGGCCGTGCCGACCTGGCGGTGCACTCCCTCAAGGACGTGCCCATGGAGCTGCCTGAAGGCTTTGTGCTGGCCGCCGTCATGGAGCGGGAAGACCCCCGAGACGCCTTGGTGAGCCCTCAGCACGCCAGCATCGACGCCTTGCCCCAAGGCGCCGTGGTGGGGACCTCCAGCCTGCGCCGTCTGGTGCAGCTCAAGGCCCTGCGCCCTGACCTGCGCATCGAGCCCTTGCGTGGCAACCTGGACACCCGCCTGCGCAAGCTCGACGAGGGCCAATACGACGCCATCGTGTTGGCGGCCGCCGGCCTCAAGCGCCTGGGCTTGGGCGACCGCATCCGGGCCCACATCGAGCCCGAGCAGATGTTGCCCGCCGCCGGTCAAGGCGCCCTGGGTCTGGAGATCCGTGCGAACGACCAAGCCCTGGCCCAGACCGTGCAATCGCTGGCCCACCTGCCCACCTGGCTGTGTTGCGCTGCCGAACGCGCCGTGTCGCGTGCCCTGGGTGGCAGCTGCTCCATGCCGCTGGCGGCCCACGCCACGGCCACACCGCGGGCCACCGGTGGCCACGAACTGGCCCTGCGCAGCCTCTTGGGCCACGCTGAAGAACCCGGCTTGCGCCATGCCCAGGAGACCGCCACCGTGCACAGCCTCGCCGAAGCCGAAGCGCTGGGCCTGCGTGTCGCCCAGATGTTGAAGGACCAGGCCCCCGCCGGCTGGTTGCCTGCCTGCTGAGGTGGCCATGGCGCCCACCGTGCTGGTGACGCGGCCCGAGCCCCAGGCCAGTCGCTGGGCGGCGGCCTTGCGCCAGGCGGGCCTGCAGGCCCACGCCCTGCCGCTCATGGCCACCCAGGCCGCGGCCCAGCCCGGCCCGGTCCATGCCCTGTGGCGCGACCTGGCCGCCGACCTCGCCCGCCCCAAGCCTTCGACGCCCCGCTGGCGGGCCCTGATGTTCGTCAGCCCGGCGGCGGTGCAGTGGTTTTTCCAACAGCGCCCGGCGGAACTGCCGCCACTGGCCTGGCCTGCCGACACCTGGGTGGCCTGCCCCGGGCTGGGCACGGCCGCCGCCGTCCAGGAAGCCTTGAAGCACGCTTCGGGGCCCGCGCCCACCGTGCTGCACCCGGCCGCCGACGCCGAGCAGTTCGATTCCGAGCACCTCTGGCCCGTGCTGGCCGAGCGCGATTGGTCTGGCCAGCGGGTGGCCATCGTCAGCGGCGGCGACGCCGAACAAGCCCAAGGCCGCCGCTGGCTGACCGAGCGCTGGCAAGCGGCGGGCGCCGAAGTGGTCACCGTCCTCACCTACCAGCGCGGCCCGGCCCCCTGGAGCCCGCAACAGGCCCAGCTGGCCCGCACGGCTTGGCTGCAGCCTGCCTCCCACGTGTGGCTGGCCAGCAGCTCCGACGCCCTGGCGCTGCTGCATACCCACCACCTGCCCGCCCTGGCTGCGCCTGCGGCCACCGAAGCGCAACGCGCGACGCCTGGCCACCGCCTGCTGGCCACCCACCCGCGCATCGCCGAAAACGCCCTCACCTGGGGCTGGCAAGACATCGCACTGTGCGCCCCCACGCTGGACGCCGTGGTCCGCAGCCTGCAAGGGCGCTCCGACGGCCTCCAGCCGTGATTGCAGACTGGGGACAACACGCGTCTGTCACCGGGCCATCGATACAATGGTCCGCACTGTGAGCGACACCAACGAAACCCCTGTCACCCCCACGCCGCCGACGGCCGTGCCGCCGGCCCCCGTCCAGGACAGCGTGGCCCCCGACCTCAGCGCCGACGAGCCCCACCCCCACTGGGTACGCTGGGCCGTGCTCATCCTCAGCGCGGTGGCGGTCGGCGGAGCCTGGCTGGCCTGGAACACCGACAAGCGGGTCAAGTCGCTCGAACAGGAACTGGTCCGCCGCCAACAGGCCAGCCAGGGTGAAGTCACCGAAGCCCGGCTGCTGTCGCGTCAGGCAGAAGACCAGGCCCGCGAAGCCGTGGCCCGCTCCACGCTGGTCGAAACCCGCCTCAACGAAGTGGCCTTGCAGCGCACCCAAGTCGAGGACCTGATCAAGAACCTCAGCCTGTCGCGCGACGAAAACCTCGTGGCCGACATCGAAACCGGGCTGCGCGTGGCCATGCAGCAAGCCGCGCTCACCGGCAGCGCAGAACCCATGCTCATCGCGCTGCAATCGGCAGACGAACGCCTGGCACACGCCAAGCAGGCCCGACTCGACAACGTGCGCCGGGCCCTGGCCCGCGACCTGGACCGCCTCAAGGGCACCCGCGTGGCCGACGTCAACAACCTCAGCATCCGGCTCGACGAAGCCGTGCGTCTGGTCGACGACGTGCCGCTGCTGAACCAGCCCGAAGCCACGGTGCGGGCCCCCGCTGCGCCCCGCGTCCAGCCGGCCGCGCCCAAGCCCGTCAAGCCGGGTGCCGCCCGCCTGCCGGTGCCGCCCACAGAACACCCGGCTTCCGCCCCGGAAGTAGGCTGGAGCGACCGCCTCCTGGGCTGGTCGGGCGCAGCCGCTCAAACCGTGTGGAACGAAGCCCGCTCGCTGGTGCGCATCACCCGTGTGCGTCAGCCGGAAGGCATGTTGCTGGCGCCGGAACAGGCCTTCTTCCTGCGTGAGAACGTCAAGCTGCGCCTGCTCAATGCGCGCCTGGCTTTGCTCAGCCGCCAGACGGCCATCGCCCAGGCCGATTTGAAGCAGGTGCGAGACCTGCTGCCCCGCTATTTCAATGGCGACTCCAGCAAGACCCAATTGCTGGCGACCATGATCGACGACGTGGCCGCCCAAACCCGCCTGACCACCCTGCCCCGCCCCGACGACACCCTGGCCGCGCTGGCCACCGTGTCGGGCGGTCGCTGAACCGGACGCCCCTGACATGCGATCGATCGTCTGGTTTCTGTTGCTCGCCGTGGTGGCCGTGGTGGGCGCCGCAGCCCTGGGGTCCAACGATGGCCTGGTCACCCTGTACTGGAGTGGCTGGCGCGCCGACCTGTCGCTGAACCTGTTCATCCTGGGCCTGGTGGTGATCTTCCTGGCCATCTACACGCTGGTGCGCGGCCTCGATGGCCTGCTGGCGCTGCCGGAACGGGCCAAGCGCTGGCGGGTGAGCCAGCGAGACCGCCTCGCTCAAGCGGCGTTGCGCGAAGGCCTGGCCCAGTACATGGCCGGCCGCTACACCCGCGCCCACAAGACCTGCCAGAAAGCGGTCAGCATCGCTGCCGACACCCCCGAGCTGGCCCTGGACGCCGAGTTCGCGTCGCTGGCCCACATGCTGTCTGCTGGCAGCCTGCACCGGTTGCAGGACCGCAAGCGGCGCGACGAGCACCTGCACAAAGCGCTGGAGCTGGCCCGCATGACGCCCAAGCCCCGCGCCGCCGAAGAAGGCGTGCGACTGCTGGCGGCCGAGTGCGCGCTGGACGACCGCGACGCGGCACGCGCGCTGCGTGACCTGGCTGAGCTGCCTCCTGGCGTGGGCCGCCGCACCCAGGCCTTGCGCCTGAAGTTGCAAGCCACGCAGCTGGCTCGCCAGCCGTTGGAGGCGCTCAAGACCGCCCGCATGCTGGCCAAGCACCAAGGCTTCACCACGGCCGCGGCCGAGGGCCTGTTGCGCAAGCTGGCCATGGAATCGCTGTCGTCGGCGCGCGACGCCGACCAGATGCGCGCCCTGTGGCAGACGCTGGACGCCCGCGACCGCCGAGATGTGCAGGTCGTGGCCCACGCCGCACGGCGCATGGCCGAACTGGGCGCGCCCAACGAAGCGCGCCAATGGCTCGCCCCGCTGTGGGACCGCGTCAAGGAGTTGCCTGCCGATCACGTCGACGCCATGGCTGGCGCCTTCATCCATTGCCTGGTGGGCCTGGAGCCCGAGTGGCTGCCCCGGCTGGACGCCGCCACCCAACCGGCCTTGCGTCACCCCGGCCTGGCCTTGGCCGTGGGCCTGGCCCTGGCCGAGCGGCAGCTGTGGGGCAAAGCGCGCGGCATGTTGCTTTCGGCGGCCAACGACGAACAGCTCGACCTCGAACGCCGCCGTCTGGCCTGGGCGCGCCTGGGCCTGATGGCCGAACGCGAACAACACAAGGACGACGCGGCCCGCTACTTCCGCCTGGCCGCCCTGCCCCAAGAACGTTGAGCCTGGTGCATGGGCCCACCAGATTCAAAATGTGGCGGCCACTTTGACAACTGGCGAAAATCCATGCTATAGTTTCGTTCTTCTTCGGCGGCTGTAGCTCAGTTGGATAGAGTACTTGGCTACGAACCAAGGGGTCGTGGGTTCGAATCCTGCCAGCCGCACCATGAAGAAGAAACGATGCGGCTGTAGCTCAGTTGGATAGAGTACTTGGCTACGAACCAAGGGGTCGTGGGTTCGAATCCTGCCAGCCGCACCAGATGCAACGGGATGGTTTCTTCGGAAGCCATCCCGTTTTGTCTTTCTGGCCTGCCCTGCGCACCCATGCGCTCAACGCATGGGCGACAGCTTCTTGCGCAGCCACCAGAACAACAGGCTCAACAGCGCCACGCACACGCCCAAAGCCACGAAGCTGCTGGCACTGGGTGAACGCCAAGCTGCGGACAACGAGTCCATGAACAAGAACAGCCCGAGATGGGCCGGCATGAGGCCGATGATCGAGCCCAGCACGTAATCCTTGAGCTTCACGCGCAAGGCCCCGGCAGACAGGTTCACCATGATGAACGGCGCAACCGGCAGGGCCCGGATGGCGATCATCGTCAACAAGCCCCGACGCTCCAGGTGAGAA
>JBEEJT010000192.1:0-16192 GCA_041169085.1 Pseudomonadota bacterium
CTGGGCTTGCAGCTGGGTCAACAAGCCGTCCATGGGGCGCGCGGGTGGCTGACCTGAAGCCTGCCGTGGGGCCACGGGCGCGGCCTGGGGAGACGGGACTTCGGCCAAGCTCACCGTCAACCAGAAGGTGCTGCCCTGCCCCAATTGGCTGTCCACGCCCACCTGGCCGCCCATGCACTCGGTGAGGCTGCGCGAGATCGCCAGGCCCAGGCCGGTGCCCCCATGGCGTCGGGTGGTGGAGTCGTCGGCTTGCACAAAGGCATTGAACAGGCGACCTTGCTGGCTGGGCGCGATGCCGATGCCCTGGTCACGCACGGCAAAGCGCAAGGGCACCCGGCCCGTGGCGTCGGGCTCGCCCAGGCGCACGGCCATCAGGCGCACTTCGCCCGAGTCGCTGAACTTCACGGCGTTGCTCAGCAGGTTCAAGATGACCTGCGACAGGCGCGTGGCGTCCACGCTCACCCAGGCCGGGATGCCTGCAGCGTCCAGAGCCAGGCTCAAGCCTTTGTCGCGCGCACGGGCAGCCACCATGTCCAGACACCTTTGCAGCAAGGCGTGCAAGTCGGTGGGCTGGTGGTGCAACACGAACATGCCTGCTTCGATCTTCGAGAGGTCCAGGATGTCGTTGATGATGTCCAGCAAGTGCGTGGCGGCTTGGTCCACCATCTGCAACTTGTCGCTTTGCGGCTCGCTCAGCGGTGCCTGCCGCAACAAGAAGGTCGCCCCGAGGATCGCGTTCATGGGCGTGCGGATCTCGTGGCTCATGTTGGCGATGAAGGCGCTCTTGGTGCGGTTGGCGGCCTCCGCCTTGTCCAGGGCCTGGCGCAATTGCTCCGTGCGCTGGGCGATCTTGTCTTCCAGGTGGTCTTTGTAGGCCGCCAGCTCCTGCATGCGCGCCTGCAACTGGCCATGCATGTCGTGCAACGACTGCGCCAGCAAACCGAACTCTTCGTCTTCGGCACGGTCGAGCAGGAAGCTGGCCTGGTTGCCATCTCGCAGGGCCCGGGCCGCGCTGGTGAGCTTTTCCAAAGGGCGCGTGAGCCGCCCCGCCAGCCACCAGCTGATGCCCATGAACACCACCGCACCCACCAGGCCCACCAGCAAAATGCGCCAGGCCATGTCGGCCCCCGAACCCAGCAACAAACTGGGGTCTTGGCGCACCACCATCAGGCCGGGCGCCTGCGCGTCGCCCAACTTGAGCGGCAGGGGCACCGCCGCGCTCAGGCGCTCGCCCAGGTCGGGCCAATTCACCAGGCGCGGGGGCTCGCCAGGCTTGACCTGCTGGCCATCGGTCGGGCGCAGCTGGCTGCCCACGGTGTGCGCGGGGCCCAGCCAGACATCGCCTTGTGGCCCCAGCAACACCGTGTCGCGGGCCGCAGGGTCCTGCGCCACGATGGCTTCGTGTTGTTCGACGATCCAGCGCCAGTTCAGCCGCGCGACCAACACCCCCACGGTACGGCCATCGAAGTCGACCACGGGCACGGCCAGGTCCAGCAGCAGCAAGGGCCGGCCATCGCTGTCCAAAGGCAAATAATTGGCCAGCTCGCCCGCCGGGGCGGGCACGCCGATCCAGGGCGACTGGCTGCCGTGCACGAACCACGGAGACTTCGCCATGTTGCTGCGCTCCAGCCGGGCCCCCGAGGCCGTGAGGACCACGCCCTTGGCGTCGGCCAACGCCAGCCATTCGAACTCCGGGTGGTAGCTGCGCACGCGCTCGATCAACAGGCGCACCGCCCCCGAGTCGGCCAGGCCGCTCGACAGCTCTGGCAAAGACGCCAGCTGCTGGATCTGGTTCTGGCGCTCGGCGAGCAAAGTGGTGATGAACTGCCCTGCCACGTGGGCCTCGCGGTTCACCGCCACACCCACCGTTTCCCTGAAGCGCACCTGCTGGTCACGCACCACCCAGGTGGCCAGCAAGGCCGCGAACACCACGCCGCTCACCCCGGAATACAAGGCGACACGCGCGCGCACGCTCAGCCTGGGGCTGCTGGAAGGGCGGGCAGAGGGGACTGACGCTGACATGCACTCACCTGATACAGGCTGCGACACATGGGTGGGTGGGCAGCACCCCATTCCCGCCGTAGACTCGCGGGGATCAGACACTGCAGACGGGGCTATTGTCTCCGCACCTGACATGGTTGCAAGGCTGCTGCGAACCCTCAAGGCCCCTCTCGCCGGGCCCATGGCAGTTTCCCTGGGCCTGGGTTTGGCCCACGCCCTGGCTGGCGCCCAAGGCACCGTGACGGAGTTGACGATCGCCACGGTCAACAACGGCCACATGTTGACGCTGCAGAAGTTGTCGCGGCGCTACGAATCGACGCACCCTGACGTGCGTTTGAAGTGGGTCACGCTGGAAGAAGGCCCCTTGCGCCAGCAAGTCAGCCGAGACATCGCCAGCGGCACGGGGCGCTTCGACATCATGACGATCGGCGCACTGGAAGCGCCCACCTGGGGTGCGCGCGGCAAGCTCAAGCCCCTCACCCCCGCCGCCGCCTACAACGTGGACGACCTGTTGCCCGGCATACGGCAAACGCTCTCCGTGGGCAAACAACTCTACGCCCTGCCGTTTTATGGCGAGAGTTCCATGACCATGGTGCGCCAGGACTTGCTTCAACAAGCGGGCCTGAGCCTGCCGCCGCAACCCACGTGGGACCAGGTGCGCAACGTGGCGGCCAAGCTCCATGCGCCCGAGCGCGGTGTCTACGGCATCTGTCTGCGGGGTCGCCCAGGCTGGGGCGAAAACGTCACCCTGGTCACGCCCATGGTCAACACCCATGGCGGCCAGTGGTTCGACCTGGGCTGGAAGCCCCGGCTGGACAGCCCCGCCTGGCGGCAGGCCGTGGGCCTGTACGTGGAGCTGCTCAAGCGTTGGGGCCCCCCTGGCGCCGCCGCCAATGGCTACAACGAGAACCTGGCGCTGTTCATGGACGGCCGCTGTGCCATCTGGGTGGACGCCACCGTGGCGGGTGGCTTCGTCAACCGCCCGGGCCTGTCCAAGGTGGCCGGCAAGGTGAGCTTCCACCAGGCCCCTGTGGCCTCGACCCCCAAGGGCGCCCATTGGCTCTGGGCTTGGGCGCTGGGTGTCCCGGCCAGTTCCAAAAAGGCTGCGGCCGCCCAGGCCTTCATCGAGTGGGCCACCTCACGCGATTACGTCCAGCTGGTGGCCGACACCGAAGGCTGGGGCACCGTGCCCTCCGGCACGCGGCGCTCCACTTACGCCAACGCCGCCTTCATCAAAGCCAACGCCCACGCCGAAGTCGAGCTGGAAGCCATCTCCAGCGCCAACCCGCTCGACCCCACGTTGCCCAAATCGCCCTATGTGGGCATCCAGTTCGCGGCCATCCCCGAATTCCAGGGCATCGGGACCGGGGTGGGTCAGTTGCTGGCCACCTTGCTGCAGTCACCGCAAGGCGATGTGGACGCCACGCTGGCCAAGGCCCAGGCGCTCACCGAGCAGCGCATGAAAGAGGCCGGCTACTTGCACTGAAGGCCGCTGGCCAGCCTTTGAACCACCTTGCCCATGTGGCCCTCGGGCGTGTTGGCGTAACCCATCACCAGGCCATTGAAACCTGCGGCAGGCCCGCCGGTCAGGTAGGCCGACAAAGGCCGAGGGCTCAAGCGGTGCTGGGCTGCGAACGCCGTCAAGGCCACATCGGCCATGCCCCCCTGCTCGGGCGTGGGCAGGCTCAACACCAGGTGCAGCCCAGCCTGGCCGCCGAGCACCTCACCTGGCCAAGGCCAGTGGGCGTCGATCGCCGCCCGCAAGGCGGCCTGCCGCGCGGCGTACAAGCGCCGCATGCGCCTGAGGTGGCGGGTGTAGTGGCCTTCCTGGATGAACTCGGCCAACGCACGCTGTTCGGCCACGCGGCCCGCGCGCACCATGGCACCGGTCACCCCCTGCACCGCATGCAACAGGGCACGAGGCCAGACGATGAAGCCCAGGCGCAAGGCGGGGAACATCGATTTGCTGAAGGTGCCCAGGTACACCACGGGCGCATCGGGCACCTGACCCTGCATCGCGGCCAGGGGTGGGCCGTCGTGGCGGAACTCGCTGTCGTAGTCGTCTTCCAGCACCCAGGCCCCGACCTGACGGGCGTGGTCGATCAAGGCATGGCGGCGCGCCAGGCTCAGCACCGACCCCAGCGGATACTGGTGTGCCGGGGTGGTGTAAACCAATCTGGGCGCCGGTTGCTCGACGCGGCCCTGCGCATCCACGGGCATCTGCAAGCCTTGGGCGTCCACCGTGCAAGGGCGGATGCGCAAACCGGCCAGCCGAAAGGCCGCTACCGCGGCCCCGTAGCCCGGGTGCTCCATCCACACGGTGTCGCCCACGTCGGCCAGCCACATGGCGCAGCGCGACAAGCTGTCCTGCGTGCCATCGGTGATGCAGACCTGGTCCGCGTGGCACACCACGCCGCGCGCGGCGCGCAAGTAGCTGGCGATGGCCTGCCGCAATTCGGGCTCGCCCATGCTGTCGCGGTAAGCCGCATCAGGCCGCGAGCCCAGGCGCGCCTGCCTGTCCACCAACGCCTGCCAGCGGCGCATGGGGAACGCGTCCAGCGCCGGGATGCCAGGCATCAAGGGCCAGGTGTCTTGCTCGGCGGGGCGCCGGCGCTCCAGGCCTGAAGTCCGCTGGGCCAGCCAGGCCCGGCCCCCTTCGACACCCAGCGCGTCGGCCCGCAACGCTTGCCCCTTCACGTGCCCTGCCGGTTGCGGCGCTCGCGGCAGCACCGCCACCACCGTGCCTTGCCGTGTCGCCTGCACATGGCCCTCCGCCAGCAGTTGCGCATAGGCGTGGATCACGCTGTTGCGGGCCACCCCCAACTCGGCCGCCAAGGCACGGCTGCCCGGCAACACGGCGCCCCCTTGCAAGGCCCCCTGCTCGATCAACTCTCGCAGCCTCACATACAGGCAACGCTGCAGGCTGATGTGCTGGGCCGCCGCCTGGCTGCGCAAGGCCGCGCCTTGCAGGTGGAGGTGCATGTCGGTCATGGCGATGTGGGCTGGCCAGCTGGTTCCAAAAACATTCGATTCCCTGGATCTTTGCATGGAACCAATCGCGCAGGACACTGCGGTCACGTCACCCCACAACCCACAAGCAGGAAGCCCCATGAGCCCGACCCAGACCACCGCCTCCACGCCACCACCGAGCGACCGCTGCCAGGTCCAGCGCGCGGCCGAGCGCGGCCACTACGACACCGCCACCGTCCATGCCATCGTGGACGCTTCGTGGCTGTGCCACGTGGCCTTTGCCGCGCCAGAGCCCATTTGCCTGCCCACCACCTGCTGGCGCGTGGGCGATCGCCTCTACATCCACGGCTCCAACGGCAGCCGCATGATGAAGCACCTGGCTTCTGGCGCCCCTGCCTGTGTGAGCATCACGCACCTCGATGGCCTGGTGATGGCCCGCTCGGCGTTTTCCCATTCGATGAACTTCCGCTCGGTGGTCATCCACGGCCACTTCGAGCCCGCCAGCGACGACGCCAAGCCCGCCTTGCTCGACGCCCTGACCGAACACATCGTGCCTGGGCGCAGCCGCGAAGCCCGCCCGGCCAACCGCAACGAGCTCGCCGCCACCACGGTGCTGGGCATCTCGCTGCACGAAGCGGCCGCCAAGGTGCGCAATTGGGGCCCGAGAGACAAGGAAGACGACCAGCACTTGCCCGTGTGGGCCGGCGTGCTGCCGCTGCGCCAGCAAGGTCTGGCCGCCCAAACCGAGCCAGGCTGTGAAATGCCCATGCCCGCCTGGGCGCAGCAATGGGCCGCGCAGGGCACCGCCCCGGTGCCTGCCCGCAACGACTGGCCAGCCGCTTGAGGCGCTTGAGGCCCTCGCCGCCGCCTCAGGCTCAGCCCGCGGTGGACGGCAGGTCCATGGCCAGTTGGTCGATTCGGGCTTCCGGCGCCCAACGCCAATGGGCCAACATGGGCGCCATCAACCGGGCCCGCAAGGTGGCCAGGTTGGCACCCTGCTCCGACATGTCCGGGTCCACCTGGTTGGCCACCCAACCGGCCAGGCGCAAGCCCCGGCGCAAGATGGCCTCTTGCGTCAGCAAGGCGTGGTTCAGGCAACCCAGCCTCATGCCCACCACCAGGATGACCGGCAAGCCCAGGCGTTGCGCCAGGTCGGCGCTGGTCACCCAGGTGCCCTCGCCCAAGGGCCCCTCGTGCAAGGGCACCATGAAACCGCCCGCCCCTTCCACCACGACCGCATCGGCGTGTTGGCGCAGCGCATGAAAGGAGGCCTCGATGTGGGCGATGTCGATGATTTCGCCCGCGCGCTGGGCCGCGATGTGCGGCGACACGGCGTCAGGCAAGGCATAAGGGTTGTCGAACACCGGTGGCACCACCAGGCTCGACGCTGCACGCAAAGCCACCACGTCTTCGTTGAGCCAGGCGCCGTGGCCCGGGCGGTCTTCCACCCATTCGCAGCCTGCAGCCACGGGCTTCATGCCCACGACCCGGGCGAGGCCCTGACGGCGCAAGGCGTGGATCAAGGCGCAGCTGGCGCGGGTCTTGCCCACCCCAGTGTCGGTGCCGGTGATGAAGTAAGCGGGTGTCATGGCACAGCCGGTTCGGTCGCTGGCGTGTGGGGGGCAGCGGGCTCGGCCAGGACCTGGTCCAACACGGCCAGCGTGGTTTCGGCCAGGAACGCTTGCTCGGCGTCGTCCAGCAGGTAAGGCGGCATCAGGTACAGGGTTGCGCCGATCGGGCGCAGCAGCAAGCCAGCGTCCATGGCAGCACGGTGGAAGCGCGCCGCAAAGCCCGGGTCCACGTCGGCGATGTCCCAGGCCCACACCATGCCCAGGTGTCGGGCATGGCGCACCCGGGGGTGATCGTGCAAGGGTTGCAGCAAGCCATGCAGGCGGGCCGCACGCTCGCGGTTGCGCGCCAACTGGTCGTGGCCGTTCGGGTCCACATGGGCCAAGGTGTCGAGCACCGCCAGCGCGGCCGCGCAGGCCAGGGGGTTGCCGGTGTAAGAGTGCGAATGCAGGAAGCCATGGCTGGTGCGGTCGTCCCAGAAGGCGTCGTAGACGGCATCCGTCGTGAGCACAGCCGACAGCGGCAACACCCCGCCCGTGATGCCCTTGCTCAAGCAGATGAAGTCGGGCTTCACAGGCAGGCCATCGGGGCCCACAGCCTGTTGGTGGGCGAACATCGTGCCCGTGCGGCCAAAGCCGGTGGCGATCTCGTCGGCGATCCAGTGCACGCCGTGTTGGTCGCACACCCGCCGCACCGCCACCAGGTAGGCCGGGTCGTACATGCCCATGCCGGCGGCGCCTTGCATCAAGGGCTCCAGGATGATGGCCGCCAATTCGTGGTGGTGCTCGGCCACGTAGCGCTCCAGCGCGTCGATGCACGCAGCCAGGTGCCCCGCCGCGCTCACCCCCGGCGCCGCCAGACGCGGGTCTGGCGAAGGCAAGGTGGCTGCGCACCGCAACAGGGGCGCGTAAGCCTCGCGGAACAAGGGTATGTCGGTGACCGCCAGGGCGCCCACGGTCTCACCGTGGTAGCCGCCTTGCAGCGCCACGAAGGTGGACTTGGCCGCCTGACCCCGGTTGCGCCAGCTGTGCACGCTCATCTTGAGCGCGATCTCGGTGGCGCTGGCGCCATCGCTGCCATAGAAGGCGTGGCCCAGGCCCGTGAGCGCCCCCAGGCGCTCGGACAACTCGACCACCGGCGGGTGGGTCAGGCCGGCCAGCATGGTGTGGTCCAGCCGTTGCAATTGCGCGGTGATGGCGTTGCGCACGGGCGCAAAGCCGTGCCCGAACAGGTTCACCCACCACGAGCTCACCGCGTCCAGGATGCGGTGGCCGGTGTCATCGATCAGCCAGGCCCCTTCGGCGGCCACGATGGGGCGCACCGGGTGGCTGGCGTGCAGCTTCATCTGGGTGCAGGGGTGCCACACGGCACGCGCGCTGCGTTCAGCCCAGCTCGCGGCGCTCATCACTCGGGCCGGTAAACGCAGCGGTCGCCGGCGGCGCGACTCACGGCCACCGCGCTGGCCTGCGGCAGGCGCGCCTGCACGCGCTCGAAGATGAACACGCAGAGGTTTTCCAGCGTGGGCGCCCCCAGGCCTGCCACTTCGTCCAGGAAATGGTGATCGAGCTGGCTGCGGATCTCGGCCAGCACGCCGCGCAACACGGCCAGGTCCACCACCATGCCGCTGTCGCTTTGACGCGGGCCCTTCACGAAGACTTCGGCGGTGTAGGTGTGGCCGTGGATGCGGCGGCTGCCCGCCGCTTCTTCTGGCGACACGTTGCGCTTCAAAGTGTGGGCCGCGTCAAAGGTGAAGGTCTGGCTCAGTTCGAACATCTGCAAGGCTCAGGCAAGGCGGGAATTTTCTAAAGGCGGGGCGGGCCGTCAGCGGATGCCCAGGGTCTTGTGGGTCTGCACGCTCAAGCTCCAGCGCGGGTGAGCCAGACACCAGTCCAGCGCCCATTGTTGGGCGGCCCTTCGCGCTGCGGGGTCGGCGCTGTCCATGGCCTGCACGCGCAACTGGCCAAAGTCCATTTTTTCCATGGCGAGCAGCTCGGCTTCGCCCAGCCCCACCTGCGGCACCACGACCTTCAATTCTTGACCCGAGGTTTGCACCAAAGGCGCGCCGGCCTTGGGGCTCACACACACCCAGTCGAGCCCGGCGGGCGCCACCACGCTGCCATTGGTCTCCACGGCGATCTCGAAGCCACGCGCGTGCAGGGCGTCGATCAGCGCGGTGTCGACCTGCAGCAGCGGCTCGCCGCCTGTCAGCACGGCAAAGCGACGGCCGGCCCGGCCAGCTTCGGTGTCAGGCCAGAAGGCGGCAATGTGGTCGGCCAACGCAGCGGCGTCGGCGAACTTGCCGCCACCCAGGCCATCGGTGCCCACGAAGTCGGTGTCGCAAAAGCGACAAACGGCGGTGGCACGGTCGTCCTCGCGGCCTGTCCACAAATTGCAGCCGGCGAAACGGCAGAAGACCGCCGGGCGGCCCGCGTGGGTGCCCTCGCCCTGCAAGGTGTAGAAGGTTTCCTTGACGCTGTAGGTCATCTCTTGTCTTTCAACGCGCCTTCAGCGCAGCCCCGTCCACCACACACCCACCGCCGAAGTGACCACCAGCGCCGCATAGGTGAGCGTGGCGCCATCGCGCCCGCGCAGCACCAGGCCCAGCACCAGCACCAGCGCATTGGCCAGCAGCAGCCATTTCACCTGGCGCAACCACTGGCCTTGCAAAGCGCGCCACCAAACCAGGCGCGCCACGCTGGGCACCAACAGGGCCAGCCCCAAGGCGGGGGCGAAAAAATTCAGCAGGTGATCGAAGAAAGCGAGGGCGTCCATGGTGACCGAATCGACGGCGTGGCGGCGGCGTCCGGGCCACGTCAGGGGTGGCTCACGGGCATGGTTCACATCAACGGATCGCCACGCTGACGCCCGAAGTCCCTCAAACAGGTACCCGAAGGGGCAGAACCAGGGGAACCCGGCACTGTCCCCCACTGCACAGCCAAACGCACGATTTTATAATGCCGGTCATGACCGTCTTGTCGCTGGGCCTGAACCACACCACCGCATCCGTGGATTTGCGGGGGCGGTTCGCGTTCGCGGTCGACCAACTGCCCGCCGTGCTGCGCACCCTGCACGAGCGTTTCCAGACCGGCGCGAAGGCCCACCAGCCTGAGGTGGCGCTGCTGTCCACCTGCAACCGCACCGAGCTGTATTGCGCCGTCAGCGGCCTGGGTGCCCACCACCCTGGCTTGCTGCACGCGGCCAGCGACTGGCTGGCGGGCGTGGGCAACGTGGGCCGCGACGAGCTCATGCGCCACACCTACGTGCTCGAAGGCGGCCATGCCGCACGCCACGCCTTCCGCGTGGCCAGCGGGCTCGATTCCATGGTGCTGGGCGAGCCCCAGATCCTGGGCCAGATGAAGCAGGCCGTGCGCGAAGCCGACGCCGCCGGCACCCTGGGCACCACCCTGCACCAGCTGTTCCAGCGCAGCTTTGCCGTCGCCAAAGAGGTGCGCACATCCACCGAAATCGGCGCGCACTCGATTTCCATGGCCGCCGCCGCGGTGCGCCTGGCCGGCCAGCTGTTCGAAGACCTGGGCCGCACCCGCATCCTGTTCGTGGGCGCAGGCGAAATGATCGAGCTCACCGCCACGCACTTTGCCGCCCGCAACCCGCGCGCCATGGCCGTGGCCAACCGCACGCTGGAGCGTGGCGAGAAGCTCGCCACCCACCTGGGCGCCCAGGCCATGCGCCTGGCCGACCTGCCCGACCGCCTGCACGAATTCGACATCGTGGTCAGCTGCACCGCCAGCTCGGTGCCCATCATCGGGCTGGGTGCGGTCGAGCGCGCGCTCAAGGCCCGCAAGCGCCGCCCCATCTTCATGGTCGACCTGGCCGTGCCGCGCGACATCGAGCCCGAAGTCGCCCGCCTCGACGACATCTACCTCTACACCGTCGACGACCTGTCGGCCGTGGTGCAGACCGCCGGCGAAAAACGCCAGGCTGCCGTCGCCCAGGCCGAGGCCATCATCGAAACCGGCGTGCAAGGCTTTGTGCACTGGCTGGACCAGCGCACCACCGTGCCGCTCATCCAGGCCTTGCATGGCCAGGCCGATGCCTGGCGTCAAACCGAATTGGCCCGCGCCCGCAAGCTGCTGGCCAAGGGCGAAGACATCGAAGCCGTGATGGAAGCCCTCAGCAAGGGCCTCACACAAAAGATGCTGCACGGCGCCATGGCCGAACTCCACGCCGCCGACACCCAGCACCGCCCGCAAGTGGCCGCCACGCTGTCGCGCCTGTTCTTGCGTGGCGAGTTGCCAGGCCAGCCGGGCCAAGGTGAAGCCGGTGGCCGCCACAAAGGCCCGCGCAACGAGGAACCCACGTGAGCGCCGCGCTGGCGCCCGCCCTGGCTTCTTCGCTCGACCGCCTGGCCCACCGCCTGAAAGAGCTGGATTTGGCCCTGGCCGACCCCGTGGTCGCCGGTGACCACAAGCGCTTCCGCGACCTGTCGCGCGAACACGCCGAAGTGAGCGACGTGGTGACCCTGGCGCGCCGCCACACCCAGCGCGAAGACGACCTGGCCACCGCCCGCCAGATGCTGCAAGACGCCTCGGGCGACGCCGAGCTCAAGGCCATGGCCCAAGACGAGATCGCCGAGGCCGAAGCCGACCTGGTGCAACTGTCGGCCGCCTTGCAAACCGCCCTGCTGCCCAAAGACCCGGACGACGCCCGCCCGGCCTTCCTGGAAATCCGCGCCGGCACGGGTGGCGACGAATCCGCCTTGTTCGCCGGCGACCTCGCCCGCATGTACACCCGCTATGCCGAGCGCCAAGGCTGGCAGGTGGAAGTCATGTCGGCCAACGACAGTGACCTGGGCGGCTACAAGGAAGTCGTCTTCCGCATCGACGGCGCGGGCGTCTACGGCCGCCTCAAGTTCGAATCCGGCGGCCACCGCGTGCAGCGCGTGCCTGCCACCGAATCGCAAGGCCGCATCCACACCAGCGCCTGCACGGTGGCCGTGCTGCCCGAGCCCGACGAAACCGAAGAAGTGGCCATCAACCCGGCCGACCTGCGCATCGACACCTACCGTGCCAGCGGCGCCGGTGGCCAGCACATCAACAAGACGGACTCGGCGGTGCGCATCACGCACATCCCCACCGGCATCGTGGCCGAGTGCCAGGACGACCGCAGCCAGCACCGCAACAAGGCCAAGGCCCTGGCCGTGCTGGGCGCCCGCATCCGCGACCAGGAGCGCATCGCGCGCCAGGCCAAAGAGGCCGCCACCCGCAAGAGCCTGGTGGGCACGGGCGACCGCTCCGACCGCATCCGCACCTACAACTTCCCCCAGGGCCGCCTCACCGACCACCGCATCAACCTCACGCTTTACAAGCTGGGCGCCGTGATGGAAGGTGAACTCGACGACGTGGTGGCCGCGCTGGTCACCGCCCAGGCCGCCGAACAGTTGGCGGAACTCGAAGCCGCCTCCGGGGTCTGACCCGGCCCTGCCGCCGACAAACGGGTGACCGCATGCCCCCTCTCCCCGTTGACCTGACCATCCGCGAAGCGCTTGACCTGGCCCGCGCCCAGGGCCTGGAGCGCGTGGACGCCCACCTCACCCTGGGCCACCTGTTGCAGCGCCAGCGTGCCTGGCTGCTGGCCCACGACGACGAACGCCTGGGCGCCCAGCAAAGCGACCGTTGGCGCGACTGGCTGGCCCGCCGCGTGGCCGGCGAGCCCCTGGCGTACATCCTGGGTGAAAAGGAATTCTTCGGCTTGCACCTCCGGGTGTCCCCCCAGGTGCTGGTGCCTCGCCCCGACACCGAGACCCTGGTCGACTGGGCGCTGGACATCGTGCGAGAGCTGCGCACCCAACGGCCCCACCCCGACGCCCCCTTGAGCGTGGTCGACCTGGGCACCGGCAGCGGCGCCATCGCCTTGGCCCTTGCGGCCCACGGCGGTCCGCTGCAGGTCACAGCCACCGACGCCAGCGAAGGCGCCCTGAACACGGTGCTGGCCAACGCCCAGGCGCTGGGCCTGACCGTGCGGTGCGTGGCCGGCCATTGGCTCAGCCCGCTGGCGGGCGAGCGTTTCGACCTCATCGTCAGCAACCCGCCTTACATCGCCGAAGGCGACCCCCACCTGGCGGCACTCACCCACGAGCCCATCTCGGCGCTCACCGCTGGCGCCGACGGCCTCGCCGACCTGCGCACCTTGTGCCGACAAGCCCCGGACCACCTCCACCCTGGTGGCTGGCTGGTGTTGGAGCACGGGTGGGACCAGGCCGCCCCCGTCGCCCAACTCATGCACGACGCCGGCCTGACGGCGGTGGGCCACCGGCGCGACCTGGGCGGCGTGCTGCGGTGCACAGCGGGCAAATTGCCGGAAACCTGATCCGCATTTCTGCTGACCCCCATCTCTTTGCAATGGGTGAAAATGGTTTCACGAGCGTTCACAACTGCAACCCCCCTGCCGAAAACAGATGCCTAGCATCGAAGACATCGACAGGAGAGCCCCATGCACCACGCCAGCCACGTCACCTCAACGCGCCAGTTCGCCAGATCGCCAGCCGCTGCGATCCGTGCCGTGGCCGCTGCCGTGGCATTGAGCGCGTGGGGCGCGGCCTGGGCCCAAGCCGAGCCGACCAAGGTCAGCTCACCGGCCGAACCCACCCAGGAAGAACTCGCTGCCAGCCTGAGCGGCCTGGGCGCCTTGCCGCCCCAGCGCACCCTGGCCAAGCCCGACCTGGCCAACGACGTCGACCTGCGCAGTCTGGCCGACGCGCCCAGCCTGGCCCCTTTGCCTGAACCTGCCGACGCCGCCGCCGTCTCGCAGGCCCCGGAAGAGGCCCCTGCTGCCGGCGCAACGCCCCGCTGGAGCCTCCAGACCTGGCAACGCGTGGGCGGCTCTTTGCGCAGCATGTGGAGCCGCGTGCAGACCCGTCTCCAGGCATTTGGCCCCACCGCCCTCATCACCGCCAGCGGCAGTGGCAACGGTGAGCCCACGCGCTCGCTCTTGCTGGGCACCCAGCTCCACACGCCCGACAGCAGCCTGCGCGCTTCGGCTGGGCTCGTGCGCAGCGAAACCGGCAACTGGTGGCAGACCCACACCGACCGCTACGGCGGCCTGGGCTCCAGCTACAGCCGCCTGAGCGCGTCCGGTGTGCTGTCCAGCGCCAGCAGCCTGCTGCCCTGCGACCCTGCCGCCAACACCGCCCTGCCCTACCTTGGGGCCAGCTTCAGCAGCCGCCTGACGGGCGACCAGCGCAGCGCCAGCAGCTGGCGCCTCAACGCCGACCTCGGCGTCGTGTCGATCCAGAACGCCCGCAACACACCACTGGGCCAGACGGCCTCCAGCGAGCGCAGCTTCGACGAGGTCGTGCGCGACCTGCGCATCCGCCCCAACGTGAAGGTCTCAGTGGGCTATTCCTTCTGAGCCCCGCAAGCAGGCCGCGACCCTGCTATAAACCGGTCATCCTGATTTCTGAAGACTGGTTTGACCATGAGCGACGTTCAACAACGCATCGACGACCTGGTGAAGGGCAACAAAGTGGTGCTCTTCATGAAGGGCACCGCCTCTTTCCCGCAATGTGGTTTTTCGGGCCGCGCCGTGCAGATCCTCAAGGCCTGCGGCGTGTCTGACCTGAAGACCGTCAACGTGCTGGAAGACGACGAGATCCGCCAGGGCATCAAGGAATACGCCAACTGGCCCACCATCCCGCAGCTCTACGTCAATGGCGAGTTCATTGGTGGCTCGGACATCATGATGGAGATGTACCAGGCTGGTGAGTTGCAAACCACCCTCGCTGCCCAGTGACGCAACCCGGCACCGCTGCACGCCCTGCCCGCCTCATCGTGGGCATCACCGGTGCCTCGGGCGCCGCCTATGGCGTGCGCCTGTTGCAGCGTGCCCGTGAGCTCAACGTGGCCACCCACCTGGTGGCCACCCCTGCCGGCATCCTCAACGTCCACCATGAACTGGGCCTGGACCGCAGCGCACTCGAAGCGCTGGCCACCCAGGCTCATGCCCCGGGCGACGTGGGTGCCTGCATCGCCAGCGGCAGCTTCATGACCGACGCGATGGTCATCGCGCCTTGCTCCATGAAAACGCTGGCGGCCGTGGCCCACGGCTTTGGCGACAACCTGCTCACCCGTGCCGCAGACGTCACACTCAAGGAGCGCCGCAAACTGGTGCTCATGGTGCGCGAAACGCCTTTCAACCTGGCCCACCTGCGCAACATGACCGCCGTCACCGAGATGGGCGGCATCGTGTTCCCACCTCTGCCGGCCTTCTACCACCGACCCCAAACCATCGACGCCCTGATCGACGACACGGTCGAGCGCGTGCTCTCGCTGGTGGGTTTCGAATCGGCGCGCCCGCAAAGCTGGGCCGGGCTGTGAACTCGTCCGCCTGACACCGCCAGCCTGGGCGGGCTCAGCGCGCGGCCGTCTGCACCACGCCTGTGGGTTCCCCTGCGGCCGCCACAGTCAAAGCAGGCACCGTCCAACGCCTCCAGGCTGCGGTGACGGCGTTGGGGTAAGGGGCCTTGCCCCGGCTGCCGTTGTAGCGGCCCAGCGCGAGGAACAAGTTGCCCTTCTCGACGTCGAGGTAGTGGCGCAAGATCACACAACCAAAACGCAAATTGGTCTGCATGTGGAACAGCGACGAGGCGTCGCCATTGCCGATGCTGCGGGTCCAGAATGGCATGACCTGCATGTAGCCACGGGCCCCCACCGACGAGATCGCGTACTTGCGAAAGCCGCTCTCCACCTCGATGAGGCCCATCACCAGGCCCGGGTCCAGGCCCGCACGCTTGGCCTCGTACCAAACGGTCTGCAAAAACTCGCGGCGAACCAGCTCTTCGGGCTTCTTGCGCACCAGCTTGTCGTCAGACACATGGGCCCAGCGCTCGAACACCAAGCGCTGGTTGGGGTCTGCGAAGACAGGCGTGGGCGGGGCCTTCTGCGCGATCGCGGCAGACAAGGCCCCCCGCACCGCATCGGCCAGCGGCTCTTCCACCTGCCCGCCGGCCCTGGCCTGCGCGGCCAAGCCCAAGGCCAGCGCCACGGCACACGCCAGGGCGCGGGCCTTCACCCTCGTCCCTGTTGGCGCTTGAGCCTGACTGCGCTGCATCGCTCGCCCCGCCTGGCTCAAGCCTTCAGCTGACCCAGCACATGGGCCAACACGTCGCCGGCCGGCACCTTGGTGGCTTCGGCATCACGGCGGCCTTGGTACTCGGCCACACCTTCCTTCAGGCCCTTGTCGCCGAACACCACGCGGTGCGGGGCGCCGATCAGCTCCCAGTCGGCGAACATCGCGCCCGGGCGTTCGCCACGGTCGTCGAGGATCACGTCCACGCCCTTGGCCAGCAGGTCAGCGTACAGCTGATCGGCAGCGGCCTTCACGGCTTCGGAGCGGTCGTAGCCCACCGGGCAGATCACCACGGTGAACGGGGCGATGCTTTCCGGCCAGATGATGCCGCGCTCGTCGTGCTGCTGCTCGATGGCCGCGCCCAGGATGCGGGTGACGCCGATGCCGTAGCAGCCCATCTCGAAGACCTGCGGCTTGCCGTTCTCGTCCAGGTACGTGGCGTTCATCGCCTTCGAGTACTTGGTGCCGAGGTAGAACACCTGACCGACCTCGATGCCGCGCTGGATGGCGAGCACGCCCTTGCCGTCGGGCGAAGGATCGCCCGCCACGACGTTGCGCAGGTCGGCGA
>JBEEJT010000193.1:0-8465 GCA_041169085.1 Pseudomonadota bacterium
GGTGACCAAGAAGGGCAAGGGCTATGCCTTTGCCGAGGCCGACCCGATCAACTACCACGGCCCCGGCAAGTTCGATCCGGCCCAGGGATTGCCCGCGCCCGCACCCGTGACGCGCCCCAGCTTCACGCAGGTGTTTGGCCGCTGGCTGTGCGACATGGCCGAGCAGGATGCGCGCCTGGTGGGCATCACCCCGGCCATGCGCGAGGGCTCGGGCATGGTGGAGTTTCACCAGAAGTTCCCGGGGCGCTACTTCGATGTCGGCATTGCCGAGCAGCACGCCGTGACCTTCGCCGCCGGCCTGGCCTGCGAGGGCCTGAAGCCGGTGGTGGCCATTTATTCAACCTTTCTGCAGCGTGCGTATGACCAGCTCATCCACGACGTGGCGATCCAGAACCTGCCCGTGGTGTTCGCGCTGGACCGCGCCGGCATCGTGGGCGCCGACGGGGCCACCCACAACGGCTCCTACGACATCGCGTTTTGCCGCTGCATCCCCAACATGAGCCTGATCGCGCCGGCCGACGAAGCCGAGACGCGCCAGGCCTTGAGTGCCGCTTACGCCCAGAACCACCCGGTGGCCGTGCGCTACCCCCGTGGCTCGGGCGCTGGGGTGGCGGTGCCCGCAGGCCTGGAGCCCTTGCCCTGGGGCGTGGGCGAAGTGCGCCGCACGGGCCAGAGCCGGGTGGCGATCCTGGCCTTTGGCACCTTGCTCTACCCGGCGTTGCAGGCCGCTGAGGCGCTGGACGCCACCGTGGTCAACATGCGCTTCATCAAGCCACTGGATGTGGCCCTGGTCAAGCAACTCGCCGCCGACCACGATTTGTTGGTGACGGTGGAAGAGGGCTGTGTGCAGGGTGGCGCTGGCGCGGCCGTCGCCGAGGCACTGGCCGCTGCGGGTCTGGCCAAACCCATGTTGATGCTGGGCCTGCCCGACACTTTCTCCGAACACGGTGACCCCGCCAAGCTGTTGTCGTTGATGGGCCTGGATGCCGCAGGCATCGAACGCGCCATCCGAGAGCGCCTGGCCTGAACGCCTGGCCGAGAGGCCAGGCCTGAGCGCCCATGAAAAAAGCCCAGCGTTGCTGGGCTTTTTTGCTGGTGGCCGGGGCGCTCCTGGCGCCCGAGCCTGACGATCAGCTGATCTCGCCGTCGTCGGTGCCGGGATCGGTGACCGGGTCGGTGCCGCAGCGGGGCTTCGGGTCACACTTGGGCACGGTCGGCGTGGTGCAGCTGTGGCGGGGCAGCTTGGGCAGGCTGATCTTGGCGCACAGCAGCAGGCTGAACAGCGAAGGCAGGCAGAGGGTGCCGCCGGCAGCGGCGCGGGTTTCTTGGGTGGTCAGGGTACGCATGCAAGCTCCTTGAGTCGTGTGCGGTGGGCGATCTGAAACCGTGCAGAAAGCAAGCACGTCCGGACGGCAGTGTATGCCAAGGTCAACCGACAGGGTGATCCCTCAGAGAGAGGGAAGTGCGCTCACTTTCGCAAGCGCGACGCCCATGAAAAAAGCGCCTGGATCGCAGGCGCCCTTTCTTGGGCTGGGGCGCGGCCTCTGGTCAGGCGGCGCGACGACAGCCAGCTCAGGCAGCAGCCGGGGCGGGGGCCGTCATGGCGGCCAGCTTGGCGGCCAGGTCGGCCGGCAGGGTGACGGTCTTGCTGCCCTTGGGGGTGGTGATGGTCAGGTTGGTGCCATCGAGGGCGAAGGTCACGCCCTTGGCGGCCAGAGCGGCGAGGATGGCGTTCAGGCGGGTGGCGGGGTTGGCGGCAGCCTTTTGGCCACCAGCGACAGCGGTCAGTTCTTGAGCGTTCAGGGTACGCATTCGTCTTCTCCAGGTGTTGGGTCCAATGTGTTGACGCCACAGCGCGTGTGCCGTCCGAACCCACTCTACTGAGCGCCGCGTGGGAAAAAAGCCCACTTGCTGCCGGGCTTTCCCGTGTGTGTCGCGCCATGCACCCCTGACTTTCAGGTTGGCCCGTTCAGGTGGTTTCGGGGTTTCCCGATTCATGACAAGACCCGCCACAGCCGTGGAGGGCCTCTTGGGGCAGGGCGTCCGGCCGCTGGACCTGGCCGGTGAGCGGGTCGAAGCCCACGCTCTTGAGGTGCAAAGCCAGGCCGGCGTCCATGGAGGCGGCGTGGTGAGGAAACCAGATGGTCAATTCGTAGGCCATCTGGCGGATCGGTGCCAACTGGCCGGCCTCACCGGCTGCCAGGCCTTCTTCCAGCACTTGCAGCACAACTTTGTGTTGGGTCATGTGGCAAGAGCCGGGCGCGAAGCCCGTGGCGGCCATCCAGGCGTCTTCGCGGGCGAAGTGCTCGCGGGTGTGGGCGACCAGGGCGCGCCAATGGCCGAGCAACGCCGCGTCGCTCGCTTGTTGCACGGCGGCCAGCAGCGCTACGAATTCTTCGTGGGTGTCGTCCATCGCCGGCATGGCCAGGCTCAGGGCGTCGCTCCAGGCCAGGCCGGGGGCACACGGGCCTTGCCAGGCGGGCGTGGGCGACACAGCTGGGGTGGCGCTGGCGGGCGGTGCGTTCAGGGTGTCGGTGTTCATGGGGCGCCAGCCTAGGGCATCGGGCGGGGCAGGGCCTTGCGATGGCGCAAGCGGCTGGCGCGAGAACTGTGGCGGTCCAAGCAGAAGGCCGTGCCAGGGAGGGCACATCACTATGGCCAAAGCGGACAGATCCGCTACATTTCCCGCACGCGCTGGTGCCGGCGGGCTGTTTCTGCCCCGATGCCGCGCCAAGGAGTGGGCTTGGTGGTTGTTCGGCTGCCTGGTTTGACCAGGTGCTTGCGGTGGGGGAGCCAGTGGGTGCTGGCCATGGCGCTGGGCTGGGGCTTCGCGCCTGCGCAGTCGTCCGCCCTCGACGCCGAAGACACGGGCGGCTCGATCGCCGTCGCCTACCCGGACATCGCCGAACCTTACCGCAGCGCTTTTGCCTCGATCTTGCAAGGCATCGACGAGCGCAGCCGTGGCCGCGTGTCGCACGTGGCCATCCCCACCGACGCGGCCGCGGCCAGCGCGGTGGTGGACGAACTCCGCCACCGACGCCCCCGCGCGCTGGTGGCTTTGGGGCGCGGCGGGCTCAAAGTCGCCAACAGCCTTGACCGGCAAGGGCTGGTGCTGGTGGGCGGGGTGTTGTCGGTGCCGGAGGCCGACGCCCAGTCCTTTTGGGTGCAAAGCCTGGCACCGGACCCGGCCTTGCTGTTTGCGCGGCTCAAGGGGCTGGCGCCCCAGGTGCGTCGCGTGGTGGTGGTCTACGACCCGAAGCAAAGCGAGTGGCTCATTCGCCTGGCCCGTGAAGCCGCACGCAGCCACGGCCTGGAGTTGCTCACGGTCGAGGCCGAAGACCTGAAAGCAGCCTGGCGCCGCTACCAGGAGCTCTTGGGCTCGCTCAACCCCAAACGCGACGCCTTGTGGTTGCCCCAGGACACCTCGACGGTGGACGACACCACCGTGCTGCCCTGGCTGTTGCGCGAGGCATGGGACCAGGGGCTGGTGGTGTTCTCGAGCAACCTGGCGCATGTGCGCAGGGGCGCGCTGTTCGCCCTGTATCCCGACAACCTTGAATTGGGGCGGCACCTGGGCACCACGGTGCAAGCCTTGTTGAGCACGCACGGCAGTGGTGCCCCGACCCCGCGCGGGCTGCAACCTTTGAGGCAGGTGCTGATGGCCGTCAACACGCGCACGGCCGAGCACTTGGGGCTGGACCTGCGGGCGTCCGGGCAACGCATCCACCTGGCCTTGCCGGAGCAATGAAATGAAACCAGCACGCATCGCCATGACCGCCCGCTCGCCCGGCCGCTGGCTGGGCGCCTTGTCCTTCCAGCAGCAACTCAGCCTGGCCGTGGTGCTGGGGGTGTTGTGCACGACCTTGCTGGCCTCGGTGGCCAGCGCCTGGCAGGCGAGTCGCCTGACGCGCCTCAACCTGATGCAGCAAGGCTTGCGCGTGACGGCCAGCCTGGCGCAGCAAAGCCGTCTGGCCTTGCTGACCAGCACGGCCGAGAACGCGGGTGAAGCCGTCCGCACCACGCTGGCCTTCCCGGATGTGCTGCGGGTGGAGGTGTACCTGGCCGACGGGCGCCTGTTGGTGGCCAAGGGCCCGGCGGTGCCCACGGCGGCTCCGGCCCAGGAGGCGTCGCCTGAGCAGCGCGAAGACCCCTATTTGCTGGACGAAGGGTCGGACACCTGGCGCTTTGCCGCCGATGTGTGGTTCATGGCGGACAACACCTCGCCTTACGACGTCACCGAGATCAAGTCGGAGCGCATGGGGCAGGTGCAGGTGGTGCTCAGCAAGGCGACCCTCACCCAGACGCGGACCAACATCTTCATGGTCAACGTCTTGTCGTCGCTGGTGATCGCGGTGTTGTTCCTGGGCCTCATGCGTCTGGTCAGCGCGCGGCTGACGCGTCCGCTCAACGACTTGTCGCGTGCCATGCGCCGGGCCGAGCAAGGCGAGGTCGACGTGCGCACCGAGCCGCGTGGCCCCAGCGACTTGCAGCACATGTCTCAGGCCTTCAACCAGATGATGGCCGCCTTGCAGGAGCGTGGCGAAGAGCTGCAACGCCACCGCGATCACCTGGAGGAACTGGTGCGAGACCGCACCATCGAGTTGCAGCACGCCAAGGAGCGCGCCGAAGTCGCCAGCCAGGCCAAGACCGACTTCCTGGCGCGCATGAGCCACGAGTTGCGCACGCCGCTCAACGCCATCATGGGCTACGCGCAGATCATGCAGATGGACCGCAGCCTCAACTCACGGCAGCAACACATCCTGCGCACGATCTACGACAGCGGCGACCACCTGCTCAAGCTCATCGTCGACATCCTGGACTTGTCGCGCATCGAGGCGGGCAAGACCGAGCTGGCGCCGGTCGCATGCCAGTTGACCCGATTGGTGGCCATGCTCGACGATGTGTTGCGCATCAAGGCGGCCGAGAAGCGCTTGACCTTCCTGGTGTTGAGCGACGACAACGTGCCTGCCCACGTGATGGTGGACGAAGGGCGCCTGCGCCAGGTGTTGTTGAACCTGCTGGGCAACGCCCTGAAGTTCACGGCACAAGGCCAGGTCTTGCTCAAGGTGCGGGTGGTGGCGGCCAGCTCGCCGGCAGACACGGCTCGCCTGCGCTTCGAGGTCGACGACACCGGGCCGGGCATCGCCCCGTCGGACCAGGCACGCATCTTCGAGCCTTTCGAGCAAGCCGGTGATTCGCGCAGCCGGTCGGCCGGCACGGGCCTGGGCTTGGCCATCAGCCGCTCGCTGGTGCGATTGATGGGCGGTGAGTTGCAGTTGGTCAGCCGAGAAGGGCGGGGCAGTTGCTTCTGGTTCGAACTGGACTTGCCCGTGTGTGGCAGCGGCCCGGTGGCGGTGCCTGCGGCGAGTCGCCCGGGCCACATCACCGGTTACGCAGGCCCACGCCGCCGCATCCTGATCGCCGACGACGTGCTGGCCAACCGCCAGGTGTTGATCGCCATGCTGCAACCGCTGGGGTTTGACACGGTCGAAGCCATCCATGGTCAAGAGGCCCTGGACCAGGTGAAGGCGGTGGCGCCAGACCTGGTGCTGATGGACTTGACGATGCCCGTGCTCGATGGCCTGCAGGCCATGAAGCGCCTGCGCGAAGACCCGGCCACCCGCGCTTTGCCCATCATCGCCATCACTGCCAATGCTTCCACGCAGCACCGCGAGGAAGCGCAAGGGGCCGGCGCTTCCGATTTCATCTCCAAGCCCTTTGACTGCAACGACTTGCTCACCAAGATGGGCCGTTTGCTGGACCTGAACTGGGTCACCACGGCGCCACAAGAAACAGGGCTCCAACACTCTCTTCCATGAACGCATGACCTTGCCGCCCACCACCTTTCACAGGCGCTTGCACGTGGCCTGTTGCCTGACCCTGGGGCTGGCCATGGCCCACACCGCCTGGGCCAACCCGGAGTCGGAGGACGAAGGCTTGGCCAGCCTGGGTGAGTCGGTGCGCTACCAGCCTTCGGTCAGCATCGCCACCGGCAGCGAGCAGCCCTTGCGCCGCGCGCCCGCCGTGGCCACCGTCATCACCGCAGAAGACATCCAGCGGATCGGGGCCACCGACATCACCGAGGTGTTGGAGACCGTGCCCGGCGTGCACGTGAGCTACAACAACCAGGGCTACAACCCCTTGTTCCTCTTCCGTGGCCTGTACAGCCAGTTCAACCCCGAGACCCTGGTGTTGCTCAATGGCATGCCGCTGACCACCATGTTCCTGGGCAACCGGGGCAACACGTGGTCGGGTTACCCGCTGGAAAACGTGGCGCGCATCGAGGTGATCCGAGGCCCGGGCTCGGCGCTGCATGGCGCGGACGCCTATTCCGGCGTGATCAACATCATCACCAAATCCGCCGCAGACATCGATGGCACCCAGGTGGGGCTGCGGGCCGGCAACCTGGTCACCCGCGCAGGCTGGGTGCAACACAGCACCAAGTGGGGCCCCTGGACGGTGGCGGCTTCGCTGGAAGCCAGCAACACGCAAGGCCAGCGCAAGGCCATCGAGTCCGATGCCCAGAATGACCTGGACACGCTCTTTGGCACTCAGGCCAGCCTGGCGCCAGGCAAGACCAACGCCCGTCGAGACAACTACGTCGCGCAAGTCGACCTGAGCTGGGACAAGGCCAGGTTGCGCGGCGGGTTCATCCAGGGGGACCAGTCTGGCATCATCACCGGGGTGGCGGGGGCGCTCGACCCGGTCAGCTACGGCAAGACGCGGCGCAGTTACGCCCAGTTCACCGTCAACGACGTGGACCTGGCACCGGCCTGGCGCTGGAGTGGCAGCTTGAGCTGGATGAACTTCATCACCGAGTACCCACGCGCCCTGTTGCTGTTTCCCGCAGGGGCCTTCGGTGGCGAGTTCCCCAATGGCATGTACGGTGCGCCCAACACCTGGGAAGCATCCTGGCGTGGGGCCATGCACGCCACCTATGTCGGGCTGGCGCGCCACACCTTGAAGCTGGGCCTGGGTCTGGATGACCTCAACTTGTACAAGACGCAGGAGTTCAAGAACTTCGTCTTGCACGCCGACCGCCCGCCCACCAGGCTGGGCAATGGGGACGTGGTCGAAGTCCCGGGCGTTGACGCCTTCCTGATGCCCCACCGTCGCCGCGTGCACTACGCCTTTGTGCAGGACGAATGGCGCATGGCTCGCGACTGGACGCTCACCGCAGGCTTGCGCCGCGACCTCTACTCCGACGTGGGCGGCACCTCCAACCCCCGCCTTGCGCTGGTCTGGGACGCCAGCCTGGACGTGACGGCCAAGGTGCTCTACGGCCAAGCCTTTCGGGCACCGTCCTTCACCGAGCTCTACAGCATCAACAACCCGGTGCTGATCGGCAACCCCGCGCTGAAGCCGGAAAAGATCCGCACGCTGGAAGCGGCCGTGTCGTGGCAAGTTCAGCCCAGCACCCTGTTGCAGTTCAGCGCCTTCCGCTACAACGCCGACGACCTCATCGTGCCCGTGGGCAACCCGCAGACCTACACCAACGCCGGCAGGCAGCAAGGCCAGGGGTTCGAGCTGGAAGTGCGGCAGGTGGTCAGCCCGCGGCTGACCGTGTCCGGGCACCACGCCTGGCAGCGCTCGGTCGACGTGGCTTCGGGCCACGACGCCGGTTACGCGCCACGCCACCACCTGCACGGTCGCGCCGACTGGACCACGCCAGGTGACTGGCTGCTCAGCGCACAGGCCAACATGGTGGCGGGACGGCAACGTGCCGCAGGCGACACCCGCAGCCCGGTGCCGGACTACACCACCGTGGACGTGACCTTGCGCACGCCGCGCGCCAGCCGTCCCTGGGGCGTGGCCCTGTCGGTGCGCAACCTGTTCAACGCCGACGCGCGCGAGCCCAGTTTGTACGCCGCAGACGGCGTGCCCAAGGTGGCCTGGCGCAACGACTTGCCGCTGCCGGGCCGCGTGTTCTGGGTGCAATGGTCGCGCTCAATGTGAGCGGGGCAGCGCGGCCGGTGAGCGGCGGGGCCTAGAATCCGGCCGCCATGACCGTGTCGCGCCCCACAGGCGAACCCCCCTTTGTGTCTCCCCAGCCTGCAGGCTGGCGGGCTGTCTTCGCTCGCCACCAGGCCTTGCTGTGGTTTGCCGTGTCGGGCGTGCTGGCGCTGGGGGTGGACGTGGGCGTGCTGTGGCTGACCCAGCCCGCGCTGGGGCATTACGGCGGCCGAGCGGTCTCTTTTTGGGCGGCGGCCACCTTCACCTGGGGCTTCAACCGGCTGATCACGTTTGGCGCGGCCCGCGCCACGGCCCGCAGTGAAGGCAGCGAGGCCCAGCCCTTGTGGCGGGAGTACCTGAGCTATTTCTCGTCGATGGCCGTGGGGGGGGCCGTCAACTACGGCAGCTACGCGCTGGCCGTGGCCACCATCCCTTTCGTGCACCAGCACCCCAGCCTGGGCGTGGCCTTGGGCTCGCTGGCGGGCATGGGCTTCAACTTCCTGGCTGCGCGG
>JBEEJT010000194.1:0-29648 GCA_041169085.1 Pseudomonadota bacterium
CGCAGGCAGTCCCCCGCTGCGCGGCGGATGGCGGCCGGATCGGCGGTGGGTCCGGGGAGCGTGAGGTCGCGGGTCACGGTGCTGAAGTCCTCGAAGCGCAGCTTGATGCCGATGGTGCGGCCGAGGTAACCCTTGCGCTGCAGGTCCTGCGCCACGCGTGCGCACAGCGCCGTGAAAATATCCGACAGCGCGTCGCGGTCGCGGCGGGGATGCAGGTCGCGCTCGAAGGTGGTTTCGCGGCTGATGGACTTGGGCTCGCTCCAGGTGACCACCGGCCTGTCGTCCCGACCGTGGGCCGCGTGGTGCATCCACATGCCCGTTTGCTGGCCAAAGGCATCGATCAAGGTGTCGACCGGCGTGGCGGCCAACTCTCCCACCGTGGCGATGCCCAAGGCCGCCAGCCGGGCCTGCGCCTTGGGGCCGATGCCATTGATGCGCCCTGCCGGCAGCGGCCAGATGCGGGTCGGGATGTCGGCGGCGTCCAGCAGGGTGATGCCGTCGGGCTTGTCGAGGTCGGAGCACAGCTTGGCCAACAGCTTGTTGGGCGTGACGCCGATGGAGCAGGTCAAGCCCGTGGCGTCCTTCACGGCCTGCTTGAGGCGCACGGCCAGGTCGCGGGCCCCCCACCAGGGGTCGTCGTCGCGGCGCGCCTGCGCCCCGGGCACGTCGGTGAGGTCGATGTAGATCTCATCGATGCCGCGGTCTTCAACACAGGGCGCGATGGCGCGCACGGCTGCTTTGAACAGGCGCGAATGGTGGCGGTACTGGTCGAAATCCACCGGCAGCAGCACGGCGTCAGGCGCCAGGGCGGCGGCCTTCATGAGGCCCATGCCCGAATGCACGCCCAGTGCGCGTGCCGGGTAGGTGGAGGTGGTGATGACGCCGCGCCCCGCGTAGTCTCGCAGGCGGGCGAAAACGCGGGAACCGTCGGCTTGCAGCTCAGGCTGGTGGCGGCGCCCACCGCCGATCACCACGGGTTGGCCGCGCAGTTCCGGGTAGCGCAGCAACTCGACGGACGCGTAGAAGGCGTCCATGTCGAGGTGGGCGATCAGGCGCCGCGCAGCGAGCGGTGGTGGCGTGGTGGACAAGGTGACGAAGCGAGGGCTCGCCAGGCGGCGACCAGGCACCCATTGTCCACAATGGCGGCAGCCCCGACGGGCTCAGGCCTTCACATCGAGCAAGCTGCCCAGCATCTGGTCTTCGGTTTGCACGGTGCGCAGGTTGGCCTTGTACTGATAACTGGCCGATTTCTGCTCGACGAGGTCTTTGGCCAGGTCCGGACCGATCTCCGGCGACTGGCCCACCGTGGTCATGACGCCAGAGGCTTCCTGACTCTGGCGGACTTCCTGACGCTGAAAGTGCGGCGTCTGCACATTGGCGATGTTGTGGGCCGCGGCGTCCATGCGCCTGGAGGCAGCCTGTACACCCGAAACTGCGATGGATGAAATGGCACTCATGAGGAGACCTCCTGTTAGCCGATGTCGACCAGGTCACCGGCAACTTGAGCCTCGGGGGTGTGCCATTTGTCACGGCAGCAGCCGCTTCGTGGGTCAGCCTGCGTCAGGCCCCACCCAGACCGGGTGCACCGCGCTTGGCGGCAAGGCGTGCCCCAGGGCCCAGGAGGCCACCGCTTCGCCGGACATGTCCCGGCCTTCGGCCTCGAGTTGGGCCAGCTCGTCAGCCGGCATGGCGTCTTGCACCAACGACGTGGCCCGGCTCAGGGCGTAAACGCTGAGCACGTCTTGCGCCTGCCCGGCGCCCACGGCCTTGGCGCGCCCCAGCAAGCGGGCAGCCGCTTCCATGCGGCGCTCCAGGCCCGCCAGCAAGGCGAGCAAGGGCGTGTAGTGGCCCAGCCAGTCCCACCCGCGCAGGGCGGAGGCAGAGACCATCTCGCTGAGGGCGCGGCGCGCGCCCTCGACGTCACGGCGCACGATGGCGATGCAGCCCACGATCGCCTGGGCGTGGATGAGGAAGGGGTCGCGGCGCGACTTCGTGCCCGCAAGCAAGGCCTGGCAGGTGTCCAGCGCCGTGTCGAGGTCACCCATGCCCAAGCTGGCCGAAGCGATGTCGCGCATGGCGGAGCGGGCCACGCCCTCCAGCCCGGCCGACTGGGCACGCACCAGCAAGGTCTGGCAGACACGGCGGGCATCGGCCATGCGGTCACAGGCCATGAGCACGCTGATTTCGGCCAGCTGGCGCTGGGTGGCCAGCCTGGCGGGCCAGTTGGGCTGCTCCAGCGCGGCCATCTCGGTCAACAAGGGCCAGGCGTCGCGCTCAGGCAGCAACGCACTGCCCGCCACACAACGCAAGGCCATGAACACGCCCCTCGCGTCGCGCTCCTGGCGGTAAATGGCCAGGGCCCGTTCGCCCAAGGCTCGCATGCCGGCCATGTCGATGCCCCAATGGCTGCGCGCCAACTCCAGCCAGAAGCGCGCCTGCACCGCCCCGGCCGGGCCCAGCTCAGCCTGGGGCCGCACCGCCGCAAAACGGCGGCGGCCTTCGGAGTGAAAGCCCATGAGCTGGAACAGCGGGGCTGCGGCGCCGGCCAATTGCACGGCCAGCGCGCCGTCGTGGCGCGAGGCCCATTCGAGCGCTTTGCGCACGTTGTCGAGGTCGGGGCCATATTGCGCGAGCCACTGGCCATCCGGCTCACGCCAATAGGCGTCGTAAGCACGGTCCAGGCGATCCGCCATGGCTCGGGCGTGGCGCAGGCAGGTGTCGTGCGCTTCACCGGCGTCGGCCAGCTTCAAGCCCGCGTAGTCACGCATGGAGTCGAGCAAGCGGTAGCGTGGCCACTCGTCGCCTTCGGCGATCACCAGAGAGCGGTCCACCAGGTCGGCCAACAGGTCGATGACGCCCCATTCGTCCATGTCGAGGTCGCCCGCGAGGCGCCGCGCCAACTCGATGCTGAAGCTGCCGGACGCCACGGCCAGGCGGCGGAACACGGCGCGCTCGGCCTCGGAGAGCAGGTCGTGGCTCCAGTCGAGTGCCGCCAGCAAGGTTTGCTGTCGGGTGGCTGCGGTGCCCGCCCGCGTTTGCAGCAACTTGAAGCGCTCGTCGAGGCGCTCTTCCACGCCTTGCAGGCCGAGCACCGGCACCCGGGCTGCGGCCAGCTTGATGGCCAGCGGCAAGCCGTCGAGCCGACGGCAGATGCGCACCACCCGTGCCAGGGCATCGCCATCGGCCTCGAAAGGCCGGTGCAAGGCCTTCACCTCGTCGACAAACAAGGCAACGGCCCCGTGTTGGCGAGCCACCTCGTCGGCTTCGCCCGGCTGGGGCAACTTGAGTGGCCCCAGGCGATAAATGCGCTCGCCCTCGACCCGCAAGGGCAACTGGCTGGTCACCAACATGCGGATGCGCGGCGCACCACGCAAGATGGCGCGGACCATGCGGGCAACGGCCTCTTGCAAATGTTCGGCGTTGTCGATGACGAGCAGCAACTCGTGCCCCGCCAGCGCCTGCACGAGCGTGTCGATCGGGTCGGGGGAACCTGGGCTGATGCCCACCGATTGCAGGACGGTGCTGCTCACCAGGCTGGGGTCGGCCACGCTGGTGAGGTCAACCCAGACCGCGCCATCGGCCGACTGATCGGCCAGCTTGCTGGCCAGGGCCAGGCACAGCGTGGTCTTGCCGATGCCCGCCGGCCCCACGAGGGTGATGAGCGGGCTGCGCCCCAGGGCGCCAATGGCGAGCAAATCGCCCTCGCGCCCGACCAGCGCGCCCACCGCCGGGATCAGCCCAGGCTTGAGCCCGACGCGCGCAGGCGGGGGTGACGCGTCGGTGGGCCAAGCGTGCGCCAGCTGTGGGGTGAGGTCCTCGTCGGCGCGCAGGTTGACCCGCACGGGCAGGCAAAACCGGTAACCGCGGCCAGGCACCGTGGCGATGGCGGACGCGCCCAGTTGTTTGCGCAGGGCGGAAATCTGGACTTGCAGGTTGTTTTCTTCGACCACCAGGCCAGGCCAGACCTTTTCCAGCAACTCGGCCTTGCCCACCAGCCGCCCTTGGGCCATGACCAACACGGTCAGCACGTCGACGGCGCGCGCGCCCAGGGACGTGGGCGCTTGGTCGCGGTACAGCACGCGCTCGTGGGGGCGAAGCTCGAAAACGTCGAAGCGGAAGGTGCTGTACGGCAAAGCGAAGACGTCCGTGGGTGGGGGGCGGCTTGCGCACCTGAATTCAGGAGAAATTCAGGAGAGATTCAGCACAGCAACCTGGGCGACCCCCACAATCATGGCAATTCTAATGAAACGCAGCGGACCAGTGAGACGGGGAAAAGACCCGTTTCGTGCGGAGAAATCCTCCGCCCCACCCAGAATTCGCTGTCGTCACCTCGCCTTGCGCGAGACCCCCTGAAACCCCCTGCCTCGCGCAGGGGGTTTTTCTTTGGGGCAACCGTTGCCCGCGTTCAGCGCAACACCATCTGCACCCGCGCGGGCGGCATGGCGGTTTCGCCCGCGGCGGTCTGCGCACTGCCCTGGTCCACCAGCGACGCCGTGAGCAACACCCGCTCCGGCGCGATGCGGGCGGCCAGGAAGGCCTTCACCTGGTCGGCACGGGCGTTGGCCAGCTCGCGCAGCGCGGCCTCGTTGACCGGCGCCGCGGCCATCAAAAGCGAGCGCATTTCAGCAGGCGGGATGGTCTTGGCCATGCCCAGGGCGTTGCGCGGCTTGGTGGGGAGGTCGGCGGCCTTGTAGGCGGCCGCCAGCCAGGTGTCGGCCTCGGCCGCTGCCACCTGCACCTCGGCCAAAGCCTGGCCAGTGGCGCGCGCCTTGGCGGCCCGCATCAAGCGGTCCAGGTGCTGCTGGCGCAGCGCCAGCGTGTCCAGCGCCACTTCCGCGTGGCCGGTGGCTTCGAGCTTGAGTGCGGGCCGGTCCGCCAGGCTCTTGGCCAGCCCTTCCAGGCGACGGCGAGCCGCTTCGTTGAGGTCGGCGCTGCCCGCAGCGAAGGGCACGTGCCCCCAATCTTCGCCGCCGTCGCCCGCCAGCAGCGCGAACGGCGCGGTCACGGCCTTGGTGATGAGGTTGACCACGACCTGCCAGACGATGCCCCCGATCGAGAACTTGGGGTCGTTGATCGAACCGCTGACCGGCAGGTTGAGGTCGATCTCGCCACGTGCGTTTTTCAACAGCGACACGGCGAACTGGATCGGCAACTGGATGGCGTCCGGGCTGTGGCTGGCGTCCCCGAAAGTCAGCTGGTCGAGGAAGACACGGTTGCTCGCGTCGAGCTTGCCCTGGTCGATCTTGTAGTGCACGTTGACCGACAAGGTGCCCTTGTCGATGCCGTAGCCGGCATAGCGCGCTGCGTAAGGCGTCAAGCGCGACAGCTCGATGCCCTTGGCAGACGCCTCGATGTCGGAATACAGCTGCGGGCCCAGGGGCTGAACCTTGCCTTGGATGCGCAAAGGGGCGGCGTCGTCCACGGCACCGGAGATGCTCAGGTCAGCCGGCTCGCTTTGCTGTGAAGACACCGCCGACACCTGGCCTTGAACCTGGGTCAGGCGGGCCGAATAGTTGGGCTGGATGAAATGGTCGGTGAAATCGACCCGACCGCCACTGAGGGTCACGCGCCGCCACGACAACTTGGGCGCCGGCGCCGCAGGCGTGTCCGCCTGGGCCACGGCCTTGCCCGCTTCCCCGGTGGTGGCAGGCCCGCCCACGGCCGACGCCGCCCCCACCGCCGACGCGACGGCGCTCGCCGCCTGAGGCGTGGTGACCGAGGTCGTGGCCCCGCCGCGCTCGCTGCGCATCACGCTGGCGAGGTTGAGGTGCCCGTCGGGGTTGACGATGATGCGGCCGTAGAAGTCTTGCAGCTGGATGTGGCCCAGGCGCGCGTCCACTTGGGTGCCGTCCAAGGCCACTTGGGCACCGTCCAGACCGAACCAGCGCCAACTCAGGAAATCGGCCGCGTTGACGCGGTCTTGCAGGTGCAGGTCGCGCACGCCCAGGCGGCCGCTGTAGCGCACCTGCTGAGCCCGCTTGGCCGTCGCCGCCGCCCAGTGCAGTTGACCGTCGAACTCGGGCTCAGCGCCTTGCAGCACCACGTTCACATAGGGGTCGAGGTAAGGCTGCAATGCCTTGAGCTCGATGCGGCTGGAGCGCACCCGGGCGTCCAAGGACAGGGGCTGGGCGTGGAACTGGCCTTGCGCCTGCAAACGGCCGCTGTCCAGCGCCCGCGTGTCGAGCTCAAAGTTCACGGGCTGGGTCGTCTGGCCGGTGTCCAGACCGCTGACCTGCGCCTGCAAGGGCCCCAGGCTCAACCGGGTGACCGGGCTCACGCTGCGGTCGTCGAGTTGCACCTTGCAGGCCGCGCACGACCAGGCGCCCAACACGAAGCGGGGCGGCAGCGCCCCCGCCGAAGCGTTGGCCGGCGCGTTGACCGACGCGGCTGGCGCCGACGAACGCGCCGAGGGCCCGGCAGCCGCCTCGCCCAAAGACAGGCCAAACCAGCGGTTGCCCGCCTCGCGCACCACCACGGCATCGAGGCCCTGCAGCGCCACGCGCGCCACCCGAACCTCCGGGCGAGGCGCCGGGGTCGAGGGGGCTGCCGCTGGGGCCACCGGCCACGCGCCTTGCAAGCCCTGCACGTCCAGCCCGGCCCAGGCGAGGCGGTTGGGCCCCGGGGCCTTGACGCCCACGGCTTGCGATGCCGGGCTCACCCACAGCTTGGCCACCTGCATCTGCCCGTTTTGCCAGGTCAGCCCGGGCTTGCCCCAGCTCAGCTGCAATTGGCCTGCGAATTGTCCGTCGTCCACCCGCACGGGTGCGCCCGCCAAGCGGCCGCCCACCTGGCTCCAGTCGGCGATGGACCAGCCTTGCCAGTTCAGCTTGGCATCGGCCTCCGCTTGGGCCACGCGAACGTGGCCTTGGCCATGCAACTGACCGCCGGCCGAATCACGCCAAGCCAGCTGCCAGTCGGCAGGCCGAGCCCGGCTGTCGGCCGACAGCCCTTTCACCAGCGCCTGCAAGCCTTCGATGCGAGGCAGCGGCTTGACGCCCGCAGGCAAGGCCCAGGGCTGCACGGTCAGCTCGTCGGCCTGCAGCTTGACCTCGCCCACCGACCAGGCCCAGGGCTTGGGCGCAGCCGCAGGGGTGCCTGGGGCTTGGGGCTGGTCTGGCGCCGCAGCGGACGGCTTGGGCGTCGCCCCCACGGGGGCAGCCACGCCGGAAGCCGATGCCGCTGGCGACACCGCCACCTTCAAGCCTTCGAGCCCCACCGTGCCCAAGTGCGCCTGTTGCGTCAGGGGCTGGGCATCGATGCCCGCGAACACCAGACGCTGCCAGCCCAAGGTCGCCGAAGCCCCTGGGGCGGCACCTGGGGCACCAGGGGCGCCTGGCATGGGCGGCAAGGCCACCGGCAGGCGAGCCCAACGCATGGCCAGGCCATCGATGGCCACCTGGCCCGTCACGCCCAGGCGGGGCACTTCGGGCGCGGTGCGCGCTTCGAAGCGCACCGTCAGGTCTGCCGACAACTGCCCGCCCGGCACTTCCGGGCGCCAGGCCGCGGGCAAAAAGGGTTGCGCGGCCTCGAACACCTGGGGCACGCTGATGTCAGACCAGCGCAAATGAACCTGCGACCGGCGCCCCTGCTGGAAAGGCAAGGTTTCGCCATCGACCCGCAAGGTGCTGCCGTCCACCCGCGCAGACAGCGCCGGCTCCATTTCGACGTCGACGAAACTGGGCAAGTTGGACACGAAAGGCACGCCGACTTGCAACTGGTCGACCACGTGCCGTTGCTTCAACACCTCGTCGCGCCAGCGCACGGCCCCCTCCTGGATGCCGATGTTGAACACCGCAAAGCGCGCGGGCTCGCCGCCGGTGTCAGGCTGAGGTGGGTGACGCCGCTGCCAGTGCTCAACGATGGGCGAAAAATTGAACCGCCCCGGCCCCACTCGGGCCACGTTCACCTCGGGCCCGACCAGCGTGACCCGCCTGAGCACCGGCGCCCAGCGCCAGATCACTTCCCACGAGGGCTGCACGGTCAGGCTGCGCAATTTGAACAAGGGCTCGGCGCCCTCGCCCACCCGCAAGCCATGCAGCTTGATTTCCAAGGTCCAGGGGTGGATGTCCAGCCGCTCCCAGGTGACGGGTGTGCCCAACTCCTGGGCCAGCACCGGTTGCACCTGGCCCGGCAGCCAGCCAGGCAACCACGACGACAGCGTCCAGTGCCAGGCCCCGCCCAAGGCCCCGGCCCCCAACAACCAGGGCAGCCACCGACGGGCCCGCCGAACGCCGGCCTGCGCCCCTTCGGCAGACGGCTGCGCCCGCCCTGAGCCATTCGGGCCAGGCGGGTGAGAGGGGTCGGCATCGGGCAAACGGGGGGCGGGCAAGGACATCGCCCGATCATAGGCAAGGAACACCCTTGAGCAAGTGGCGGCGGACCACCCATCCACATGTGCCGCACACCACAATGCGCCATGTGGATGTCCACAATCCCCTGGGCCGACTGACTCTTTTCACTTGATGCGCCATGGGGCATCCCGTAAGGTGAGCGCATGACGATCGACCCTTCCCGCCTGGCGGCCTCGCGAGCCGCCATCCGGGCCCTGACCCGCGCACCGGAACCCGTGTGCGTGGCGGCCCTGCTCTCCTGCGCCACCTGGCCCCCGGCCTGGCAGGCATCCACCCGCGAACGCGCCCTGGCACTCAGCACCCGCTTGCGCGAGCGGCCCCACGGCCACGGCCGCGAAGGCCTGGTTCAGGCCCTGATGCAGGAATTTGCGCTGTCTTCGCAAGAAGGCGTGGCCCTCATGTGCCTGGCCGAGGCCTTGTTGCGCATCCCCGACGAAGCCACCCGCGACGCCCTGATCCGCGACAAGGTGGCCGACGGCAACTGGGTGGCCCACCTGGGCCACAGCCCCTCGATGTTCGTCAACGCCGCCACCTGGGGCCTCATGCTGACGGGCCGGCTGGTGGGCGTGCACGCCGAACGGGGTCTGAGCAACGCCTTGCGCCGTGTCGCGGTCAAGGGTGGCGAAGCGCTGATCCGCAAGGCTGTGGACATCGCCATGCGCCTCTTGGGCGAAACCTTCGTGATCGGCGAGACCATCGGCGACGCCTTGCGCCAGGCCCGCGAGCGGGAAGCCCAGGGCTTCCTGCACAGCTACGACATGTTGGGCGAAGCTGCGCTCACCGACGCCGACGCCCAGCGCTACACCCTGGCGTACGAACGGGCCATCGAAGCCATCGGCGCCGTGGCCAGCCGCCTGCCGCCGGGCATGCACCTGCGGCCCAGCATCTCCGTGAAGCTCTCGGCCTTGCACCCCCGCTACACCCGCTGGCAACGCGACCGCGTGCAAGACGAGCTCTACCCTCGCTTGCGCCGCCTGGCCAGCATGGCACGCGACCAAGGCATCGGCCTGCACATCGACGCCGAAGAATCGGAACGGCTCGAACTCTCGCTGGACCTGTTCGAGCGGCTCTGCACCGACCCGGCCCTCACCGGCTGGAGCGGCCTGGGCTTCGTGGTGCAGGCCTACCAAAAGCGCTGCCCGGCGGTCATCGACCACCTGGCTATGCTGGCACGCGAGACTGGCCACCGCATCATGGTCCGGCTGGTCAAAGGCGCGTATTGGGACAGCGAAATCAAGCGTGCGCAACAAGAAGGCCAGGCTGATTACCCGGTCTACACCCGCAAAGTGCACACCGACGTGGCTTACCTGGCCTGCGCCCGGCGCATGCTGGCCTTGACCGACGTGCTCTTCCCGCAGTTCGCCACCCACAACGCGCAGACGGTGGCCGCCATCCTGAGCGCTGCAGGCAGCGACTTCACGCCCGGCCAATACGAGTTCCAATGCCTGCACGGCATGGGCGAACCCCTGTTCGAGCCCATCGTCGGTGGCGACACCGAAGGCACGCCCCGCCCCTGCCGCATCTACGCCCCCGTGGGCTCGCACGACACGCTGCTCGCCTATCTGGTGCGCCGACTGCTGGAAAACGGCGCCAACAGCAGCTTCGTCAACCGCGTGGCCGACGCCACCGTGCCGCTCGACACGCTGGTGGCCGACCCCGCCGAACAGGTGCGCCGGCAGGCCGAGCGACAAACCACGGTGGGCCTGCCCCACGCCCACATCCCCCTGCCCGGTGACCTGTTCGGCCGCGCCCGCCGCAACGCCAGCGGCCTGGACCTGCACGACGAAGCCACCTTGGCGACCTTGCACGAAGCGCTCGCCGAACGACCAGCCCCGCTGCTGGGCCCCACCGAAACGCCGGTGGCCGCCATCGCCGCCGCCGCCCAAAGGGCCTTGACGGCCGCACCGCACTGGGCAGCCCTGCCGGCAGCAGAGCGCGCCAGCCGGCTCGAAGCCGCGGCCGACCTCATGGCGGCGCGCCACACCCAAGCCATGGCCTGGCTGGTGCACGAGGCGGGCAAGTCCTGGTCCAACGCCCTGGGCGAGGTGCGTGAAGCGATCGATTTCCTGCGCTACTACGCGGCCCAGGCCCGCCACGACCTGTCGCACACCGCGGCCGACCCAGGCACCTGGGTGGCCATCAGCCCGTGGAACTTCCCGCTGGCCATCTTCACGGGCCAGGTGGCCGCCGCCCTGGCCGCCGGGCAGACCGTGCTGGCCAAGCCCGCCGAACAAACGCCCCAGCTGGCCGCCTGGGCCACCGCCATCCTGCACGAGGCCGGGGTGAGCCCCGACGCCTTGCAGCTCTTGCCTGGCCAAGGCGACACCGTGGGCGCCTCGCTGGTGCAACAAGCCGGCATCCAAGGGGTGTTGTTCACCGGCTCCACCGCCGTGGCGCGACACATCCAGGCCAGCCTGGCCGCCCGCGTGGACGCCACCGGTCGCCCACTCACCTTGATCGCGGAAACAGGCGGGCTCAACACCATGGTGGTGGACTCGTCTGCGCTGCCCGAACAAGTGGTGCAAGACGTGATGACCTCGGCCTTCGACAGCGCAGGCCAGCGCTGTTCGGCCCTGCGGCTGTTGTGCCTGCAAACCGATGTGGCCGACCACGTGTTGACCATGTTGCTGGGGGCCATGCAGACCTGGCAGGTGGGCCCCACGGTGGCGCTGGCCCACGACATGGGCCCCTTGATCGACGCCGAGGCGGCCCAAGGGGTGCGCACCCACATCGAACAGATGCGAGCGCAAGGCCTGGCTGTGCACCAGTACCCGCACACCATGAAGGCGGTGCCGCCAACCGAAGCCGAGCGCTACATCCCGCCCACGGTGATCGAGCTGCAACACGCAGGCCAACTCCAGCGCGAGGTGTTCGGGCCGGTGCTGCACGTGGTGCGCTTCGAGCGCGACCAGCTCCCCGAGCTGCTGCGCCACATCGGGGACACGGGCTGGGGCCTCACCATGGGCGCACACAGCCGCATCGACGAGACGCTGGACACCATCACCGCCGCCTCACGGGTGGGCAACCTCTACATCAACCGCAGCATGGTGGGCGCCGTGGTGGGCGTGCAGCCCTTTGGCGGCGAAGGCCTCTCGGGCACGGGCCCGAAGGCTGGCGGTCCGCTGTACCTGCACCGCCTCTTGCGCGCCCGCGCCGACGTGAGCGTGAGCGACGACACGCTGCGGCGCCTGCTGCAAGCGCACCGGCCGCCCCCCACCCACTTGCTGCCCTTGCGTGAGCTGCAAAGCTGGCTGGAGACGGCCCCCTTGCCCCACGCCTGGGCCTTGCGCGAACACGCGCGCGCCAGCCAGGCGCAGTCGGTGGTGGGCTTGCACACCACCTTGCCGGGGGCCACGGGCGAGCGCAACGCTTACGACATCCGCCCGCGTGAGGCCGTGGCCTGTGTGGCACGCCGGCACGAGGAATTCATCCACCAGCTGATCACGGTGCTGGCTTGCGACGGCACGGCGCTGTGGCCCGACCGCGAAGCGCTGCGCCCGCTGTGGGCGGCTTTGCCGACCTCGGCGCAGCAACGCGTGTCATGGGTGGGTGAAGTGGCGCTCAACAGCTGCCCGCTGGGCGCGGTAATGGTGCACGGTGCGGCCGAAGAGCAGACCCGTTGGGCCCAACGCATGGCCCAACGCCCCGGCCCCATCGTGCCCGTGCTGGGCTTGCCGAGTGGCTGGCTGCTGGCGGGCGCCTGGCCTCAGGTGGCCTTGTTGCGGGAGCGTTGTGTGTCGGTGAACACCGCCGCGGCAGGCGGCAACGCCAGCTTGCTGATGCTGGATTGAGGCGGCTTCAGCGCCACCCAAAATGGCCAAGGGGCCGACCCGAGTCGGCCCCTGCACCACACGGCGTCAGCTCCGCGCCCCGGGCGACCACAGGGCGAAGCGCTGACGTTCGTGGCGAGGCAGGCTTTCCGGGTTGAGGTGTGCGCTGACCGGCAGGCGCACGCGCTCACCGGTGGCCACATCGGTGGCCTTCAGGATCTTGCTGAGCTTGAACACCCGCTGGGTGCCGGTGCGCGAACACCAACCCACCATGCGGTGCGCGTCTGGCTGCAAGTCCAGCACACGCACCAGGGTGAACAGCAAGACGCCGTCGTCGTCGACGTAAACCACATCCCAATGGGTGGGCTGGTCGGCACGGGTCGAACGGCGGGGCCAGAAGGTGGCCCACAACAGGCCCACCAGGCTGACGGCCGCCAGCGCCAGGGCAAAGGCTTCGTAAGGGTAGGACATGGCGAGCTCCGGAAAACGTGATCTGCATCACATGTCACCATCCTAGGGAAACCGCCCAGCCCGGGCATCCCGCCTAAGGGGGAAGGCCCGCAAACAAGTTAGGGGGGCGAGGCCTGAACCTGCCGCCAGGTGTCTTCGGTGACGCCAAGCCAGCGGGGCTCATGGGTGCGCGCACGTTGCACCGCCTGGGCCGCCACCTCACGGGCGCGCTCGGCTTGGCCGGCCTGCCACCACACCATGGCCAGGTTGTTCAAGGCCACCGCTCCGCCGCCGTCGGCCACCGCCTGCTCCAAGGCCGCCACGGCTTGCGGCCAGGCGCGCTGGTCTGCCCAGGTCTGGGCCAGGCCCAAGCGCAAGGCGGTGTCGCGTGGCCACAAGGCCAGGGCCGCGTCATAGGCCGGGCGGGCTGCCTCTGCAGGCTGCAGCCGAGCCCAGGCGGTCACGGCATCGGCCAGGTCGTCGCGGCTGGCGGTGGCCGGTGGCTGGGTGGCGGGGGTCACCACCATGCCCCAGAAGGCACTCCGGGACCAGGCGTACTCGAAGGTGCGCAGTGGCCAGACTGCCGCTGCCTCTCCCCCCGACCTCAGGGTCACGGTGGCCGCATCGAGGTCATAACCTACGAGCACGGCGTAATGCCAGCGGGGCCAGAACGCCAAAGCAGGGTTGAGCAAAACGACCACCGGTCTGCCGGCCGCCACTTCGCGCAAGGCCGCCGGCAAGCGCGGCCCCACACGCACGGCCAAGGCGCCACGACGGCGGGCCGCAGCCAACATCTCGACTTGGAAACTGCCCTCTCTTGCCGGGGTGAACACCTGGTCCAGCAAGTCTTTCGGGGTGACGGGCAACCCCAGGTCCACCAACACGGTGGCCAGGGCTGCGGGCCCGCATTGCGCCTCTTCCTGAGCGAAAAACGGCACACGAGCCAGCAGGGCCGAACGCGGCCCCGCGGCGGGGTCAGTGGGCTGGGCCGCCACCAAGGCGTCGGTCTGGGGCGTGCCGCCTTGCCATTGCCGCAAGTCGGCGCAACCAGACACGGCCAGCACCAAGCCAGCCCCCGCCAGCGCGGCGCCGGCCCGGCGAAAAGCCAGGCCCAGCATCAGCCGCCTTCAGCGGATGGAACGGGTGAAGGGGAACACCTTGGTGAAGCCGAGGATGTCGGTCACCAGCAACACCAGGAACAGGAAGACGATGGTGCCCAGGATGTCGGAGCCTCCGGCGGGCAATTGGTCGATGCGGTCAGCCACGGCCAAGACTTCATCGTCGTTCAAGGCCTGCACACGAGCGCGGGCGGCGTCGAGGTTGACGCCACGGTCGGCCAGGGCCTGCGCCACATCGGCGCGCTGCAGCGTGGCCAGGATGTGCTGGCGCTGCGCGTCCACGTTTTCATGGCGTTGGGCCGCGGCGACGGCATCGGCCGACACCGTGGCGGCCTGGGCCACCTGGAAGCCGCTGGCGTGGGCCAAGGCCATGGTGATGGCCCACACACAGGCCGATCGCTTCATGCTCATTGCGGTACACCTTTTGCAATTCAGATCGCGCAAGCATAACGGGCGACACCGCTCGCGCACCAGCGCCGTGGCCACAACCTCGCCAGCATGCAGACTTTTACAATGCCCTCAGCCCGCCAACACCTCCGGCATGACCGCACCTGCCACACCGCCTTCGCCCGCCGCCTCGCCTTGGTCCATCTGGCCTGAGTTGCTGCGCCACACGGCATTGGCCTTGATGGTGGCGGCCATGGCGGGCAGCGCCTCGGCCTTGTTCCTGAGCGTGTTGCATGCCGTTTCAGCCCACTTTGCGGCCCACCACGCCCTGATCTGGGGCTTGCCGCTGGCCGGGGCCCTGACGGCCTGGGCCTACCGCGCATGGGGCCGAGAGGTGGAAGCGGGCAACAACCTGTTGATCGACGAGATCCACCAGCCCAGCCAGGTGGTGCCCGCCCGCATGGCGCCACTGGTGTTGATCGCCACATGGGTGTCGCACTGGTTTGGCGCCTCGGTGGGACGCGAGGGCACGGCGGTGCAAATGGGGGGCGCCCTGGCGGACCAACTCACCCACTGGTTCCGGCTCGACGCCCACCGCCGCCGCATCGTCCTGCAGGCCGGGGTGGCGGCCGGCTTCGGTTCGGTGTTTGGCACCCCGTTGGCGGGCGCGGTGTTCGCCTTGGAAGTCTTGACGCGAGGCCGCCTGGCCCATGAGGCCTTGTGGCCCTGCCTGGTGGCGGCCTTCGCAGCGGACCAGGTGACGGCGGCCTGGGGCGTGAGCCATGAACGCACCGCCGTGGCCGCCTGGGCCGACTGGAGCCCCCACACGCTGGTGGCGGTCGCCGTGGCTGGCGTGGCTTGCGGCCTGGCGGCCTGGTTGTTCGCCCAAGCGGCGCACCGAGGTGGCGATGCGCTCAAGCGTTGGGTGCCTGACGCGCGGTGGCGCGCGGCGAGTGGCGGCCTCGTGTTCGCCCTGGTGGTGGTGTGGACCGACGGCTGGGCCTACACAGGGCTGGGCACGGCGGGCATCGCCGGCGCGTTGCGAGGCGAGTTGGGCACCTGGGCTTTTGCGCTCAAGGCGCTGGCAACCTGGTGGTGCCTGGCTTGCGGCTTCAAAGGTGGCGAGGTCACGCCACTGCTGTACCTGGGGGCGGCGCTCGGCATGAGCCTCGAAGCGCCGCTGCACATGCCAGCCGGCAGCTTGTCGGCCTTGGGCCTGGTGGCGGTGTTCGCGGGCGCAGCCAAGACCCCGGTGGCGTGCACGCTGATGGCTGTGGAGCTGTTTGGCGCCTCCTTGGCCCTGCCTGCGGCACTGGCCTGTGGCCTGGCCTTCGTGGTGTCAGGCCACGTGGGCATCTACAAGGCGCAACGCCCACACTGACGCCCCCGGCCCTCAGCGGATGAGCACGGCCCTGAAGTCGTTGATGTTGGTGTGGGTGGGCCCGGTGACCACGGTGTCGCCCAGCGCATGAAAGAAGCTGAAGCTGTCGTTGTCGGCCAGCGCCTGGCGGGCGTTGAGGCCCAGGGCGGCCGCGCGCACCAGCGTGTCGGGCGACACCCAGGCACCTGCCGCGTCGCCCGTGCCGTCGAGGCCGTCGCTGCCGGCTGACCAGGCGCAGATGCCCGGCTCACCCTGGAGGGCCAAAGCCAGCGCCAGGGCGAACTCGGTGTTGCGCCCACCCTGGCCCGCCCCCCGCACGCTCACCGTGGCCTCGCCGCCCGACAAAAGCACACACGGGGCGGCCCAAGGTTGGGCGCGACGACGCACTTGCAGCGCCATCGCGGCGTGCGCCAGCGCCAGGTCGCGGGCCTCGCCCTGCATGGCGTCGGACAGGATGTGCGCAGACCAACCCGCCGCTTGCGCACAACGGGCAGCCGCTTCGAGGCCATCCTGTGCGCAAGCCACGAGGCGATGGCTCAGGCGCGCACCCATGTCGGCCTGGTCGGGCTTGGGCGACTCCAGCGCGCCGGAGCGCCAGCCTTCACGCACGGCCTCGGGCAGCGCCACGCCATGGCGGGTGAGCACCCCGAGCGCGTCGGCACAGGAGCTGGGGTCGGGCAAGGTGGGCGCAGAGGCGACCAAGGCCGGGTCGTCGCCCGGCACATCGGACAAGACGAGTGACACCACACGCGCCGGCCAGGCGGCCTGGGCCAAGCGCCCGCCCTTGATCGCCGACAGGTGCTTGCGCACGGTGTTGATCTCGTGGATGGTGGCCCCGCTGCGCAACAAGGCCCGGGTGATGGCCTGCTTGTCGGCCAGGCTCACCCCTGGCGCCGGCACGGCACACAGCGCCGACCCTCCGCCCGAGACCAATGCGATGACGAGGTCTTGCGGGCCCAGGCCTTGCACGGCCTGCAGCAGGCGCTGGCCCGCCGCCACGCTGCGCTCGTCGGGCACGGGGTGGCTCGCTTCGAGCACGTCGATGTCGCTCAGGGGCAGGGCCGCACCGGCAGGGACCACCACCACACCTTGCAAGGGCCCAGGCCAATGGGCTCGAACCGCTTGGGCCATGGCCGCGGCCGCCTTGCCCACGCCAACGACCACGGTGCGCGCGCCAGGTGCGGTGGGCGGTGCGGGCAGGTGGGCCGGCAGGACCAGGCTGGGCGCTGCGGCATCCAGCATGGTGCGGTAGAGGCGCCCCAGCAAGGCAAGGTCGGCACGATCGGCCTGGGCGGTGGTGGACACGGGCACGTCGGGCATGGGCGGATCATCGGGCTTACCCCCGCTTTGGTCAACGCGGTTAATGCTTGGGCGATCAGGCTATTTCTTCCTCGGGCCCGATCTCTACACTCGCCGAGGCGCCCAGGACAAGTGGGCCATCTGCAAGGAGCATTGGATGAGCAAGTTGAATCGGCGGCAATTCCTGGGCAACGCGGCAGCGGCCGTGTCCACCGCAAGCGTGAGCGGCGCTGCCAGGGCCGCCACCGTGCCCACCACGCCTTCGACCGAGCGCGTGGTGGTGATCGGCTCTGGTTTTGGGGGGGGCGTGTCGGCGTTGCGCCTGGGCCAGGCCGGGGTGAAGGTGTTGGTGCTGGAGCGTGGCCGCTGGTGGCCCACCGGCCCGAATGCGGAGACCTTCCCGCACGCCTCATCCATCGACAAGCGGGTCATGTTCTACAACATGTGGCCTGAGCTCTTTGGCAAGCGGATCGGCATCAACCCCTACGCGGGTTTGCTGGAGCCCGTGAGTGGCCAAGGCATCACGGCCGTCACGCCGTCTTGCGTGGGCGGCGGCTCTCTGGTCTACCAAGGCATGTCGATGCAACCCACCGAGGCGCTGTTCTCAGCCGCCTTCCCTGCCGGCATCGACTACGCCGAGATGGCCCGGGTGTTCTACCCACGCGTGGCCCGCATGCTCAACCTGCAAACGGCGCCGGACGAACTGATCAATTCGCCGAACTACCTGGCCGCCCGTGTGTTCGCGCAACGCACGCAGGCCGCAGGCTTCGATGTGGAAAAGATCAACATGCCCATCGACTGGCGCTATGCCCTGGCCGAGTTGCGCGGGGAGATGAAGCCCTCGTACACCAATGGCGACGGCGCACTGGGCGTGAACAACGGCGGCAAGTCGTCGGTGGACGTGACCTACCTCAAGCAGGCGATGGAAACGGGCAATGTGACCGTGGCCGCCTTGCACAACGTGACCCGTGTCGCGCGTGCGGCCAATGGCCAGTGGACGGTGTATGTGGACCGCACCGACGAGGCCGGGACCGTGTTGGAACACAAGGTCATCACCACCAAGACCTTGATCATGTCGGCGGGCACGGTGAACACCGTCAAGCTGCTGGTGCGGGCGCGGGCGCGTGGCGACATCACGGGCCTGCCCGACGGCCTGGGCGAAGGCTACGGCACCAATGGCGACCAGATTTACGTGTGGTCGGACCAGAGCCTCAACCTGGGCGCCCCTCAAGGCGGCCCGGTGGTCTATGGCAGCCGCGAATGGGACAACCCTCAACTGGCCAACACCGTGATCCAGGCGTCGATCCCGCCGCTGTCCAAGAACGCCAGCAGCAGCGACACCATCTTGCCGTCGGCCATGCTGCCGGCTGCCACCCAGCTCTCGACGACCGAAGTGGGCACGGGCCACGCGACCATGCTGGTGGGCTATGGCGTGAGCGCTGGGCGCGGCAAGTTCGTCTACAACGCACTCACCGACAAGGTCGAACTGAAGTGGCCGAAGACGGGCGACGCGGCGATCGCCAAGCGCATCAAGGAGCGTCTCACGGCCATCGTTGGGCCCACGGGCAAGCTGATCAACACCAACGACATCGTCAACTCGACCTGGCACTCGCTGGGTGGCGCCAACATCGGCGTGGTGTGCGACCTGGAAGGGCGCGTGAAGGGTCAGAAAGGCTTGTATGTGCTCGACGGCGCCCTGATGCCGGGCACCACGTGCGCCTGCAACCCTTCCATGACGATCGCGGCCGTGGTGGAGCGTGCGCTCGACCGCATCGTGCGTCAGGACGTGGGCAGCATCATCTGACGCCCCGTCAGGGCGTCAGGTGCACGAAGGCCAACAGGCCGGCCTGGGCGCGCAACACCGCCACCAGGCCGTCCGGGGTCAAGACCACGTCGTTCACGGGCTGGCTCTTGGTGGCGAGATCGAAGGAACCAAGCAAGCCGCCTTCAGGGTTGAACAAGGCAAAGTCGATCAGGTTGGACTGGCCCAACGACTCGCCCGTGCCCCCGCAGATCACCCGCCCATCGGGCGCCACGGCCACGTACCTTGGCGTGTCGGGGTAGCTCAATTGCACCAACTCCTTGCGGGTCGTCAGGTCCACCACGTTGCAATAAGTGGCGTGGCCACCTGGCGCGGCCTTGTACAGCTTGTTGCCGTCGCGGCTGAGGGCGATGCGTGCAGGCGGCAGCCCGAAGGGCCCGTCGGTGAAATACCTGGACGAGGACACGAAAAAGAGCCCGCCAGCCATTTCGGAATAGTCGATGTCGTGGCGCGTGTCGACGTCGTAGATCTTGCGGCCGTCTTGTGACACCGCGAAGGGCGCCGTCAAGTTGAACTTCGCAAGGTAGCGGCCGCTGGCATGGTAGACCTCGCCGTTGGCCAGGATCACCAGGTCCACGCCGTTGGTGCGCACGGCCTGCATGCCACGCGGCATGGTGTTCGACCGGCTCACATCGGTCGACATCTGCCAGACGCCCTCGTGCTTGTTGGTGGCGAGGTTGAACACGGCCAGCTGCATGGCGCCACCGATCAACGCATACAGGCGGCTGCCGTCTGCAGAGACCGCCATGTCACCCAGGTTGCCGGAGAAGCCGTCGATCTTGCCCAGCGGCATGCCCGTGTAGGCGTTGTAGACGTCGACGAATGGGCCGTTGTTGTTGGCGTAGACATAGGGCCGCAACTTGTCGGCCACCATGTTGGTGTAGCCCACCAGCCGGCTGGCTGGCTGGGGCCTGGGCACAGCGCCGTGCCACATGCCCACGCGGATCACGGCCGGCTCGACGCCAGGCGTGCTCGTGGTGACCTTGACCGTGGCCTGGCTCCAGTCTTCTGGCGGCAAGGCGAGCGGGTCGGCCCGCAACTCAAGCTGCGTCTGCCCTTCGGTGTTGCCGGTGGCGGTGACCTGCAGTCACGGGGCGTCTGAGGTGGCCTGCCAGTCCAGCGCGCCACCGAAGCCATCGCGGATCTGCACCGTGCGGGTCAACACACGGCCCGCCGCCGAATCCGCCAGCGCGATCGCCCATTCCGACGCCAGCAAGCGGCGTTGGTCGGCGTTGATGTTCACCGTCCGGGTCGCCGACACGTAATCGCCATTGACCCGCGCCCGCATCGACACCACGGCCGTCTTGGAGCCGGGTGTGACGCCGGCCGTGTTGAGCGACATCCGCACTGCCACCCCGTCCTGGTCGACGAAGCCCACCGGGGGCGTGACGGTCAGCCAGGCGGGCACGCCGGCCAAGGCATAAGGCCAGCTGTTGGGGCCGGTGTTGAGGCGCAGGGTGTTGACGTCGACCTCGTTCATGTCGCGCCCCTTGGGCCCACCGAAGGTGACCGGCGTCAAGTTGCCCGTCAGGCTGGCCTTGCTCAGGTTGAGCTGGGTGGACACCACCAGGTCGGGCACGCCACTGGAGCGCAGCGTCACGTCGGCGGTGTGCGCGCCACTGGCAAGGTCAGCCAGAGAAGGATCGGGCTGCAAGGTGAGCATGGCGACGGTGCCCGTGCCCGTGGTGGTGGCCAATGGCAGCCAGGCTGCACTGCTGGCGGCTTCCCAAGCGAAGGGGGCGAGGTTGTTGACCTGGAAGGAGAAGCTGGCCGGGTCGATGGGCGCGCCGTTGATCGCCGAGAACGTGGGCACACCCGACAACAGGGCAAAGGCCTTGGGCAAGACGCTGAGCGACACGGGCACGTCGATGGTCTGGCCGTTGTCGGCACTCACCTTGATCGCCCCCTGGTAGCGGCCTTCGGTGAGGCCGCGGGCATCGATGCCCACGTCGAACGAGCCCGACGAAGTGCCCGCAGCACGCGTGAGGCTCAGCCAGCTGTCTTGCGTCGTGGCCAGCCAGTTGCCAGACGGGCCGCTGACAGCCACGGAGAGCAGGTTGGCCAGCGACAGCTCACCTTCATGGATGGACACGGCGCCAGTGGTCGATGGCTGGGCCGTGAGCGCGCCTTCGGCCACCTCGATGTCGTAGGGCAAGGGCAGCGGCGAGCTGCGCACTTCGCTGCTGCATTGCAGGTTCAAGCACAGGTGCACCTGCAAGGTGCCCTGGTGGCGACCTGCGCCCAGCGTGGGCAAGGTGTGCAGCGTGGCCACGATGTTGCGCTCAGGCGTTTCGCTGATCTCCACCGCCGGCGACAGGACCTGGGCGGTGTCTTCGATGACCACGTACACGCGCTGGGTGAACGCCGATGGGTCCAGGACGGTCGCCAGCACGTTGACCGTGGCCGACGTGCCAAAGGCCACGTTGGCCTTCACGGGCGAAGGCGAGAAAGAGACGACGGCGCCAGTGCCGCTCGGTCGGCTTTCGGCGCTTGAGTCACCACCACCGCCACCACAGGCACTCAACAGCAAGGCCAAAGACAGGCCACAGCCCCAGATGCGTTCTCGCATGCTTCCCCCGGAATTTTCATCAGGCAACAACCGACACACCGTCGGCCGCGAGCCAGGTGGCGATTCTAGGCAAGGCCGACCGCGCCGGGGTCACCCCGTCTGGGTGGGAGGCAGGCCCGACGCCAACAGGGATATGCGAAACATATACCCTTTGCATATCACCCTCCCCCACGCTTCACCATGGGCATCGTCAAGATTTCAGAGCCAATGCACGAGAACCTGCGTGTGGCGGGCAACGCCATGAGCCGGTCCATCAACGCCCAGGCGGAGCACTGGATGCGGGTGGGGATGCTCGCCGAGTTGCACCCGGACCTCAACCACCGCGAGATCTGCCAGTTGTTGGTGCAAGCCGAGCTGGCAGGCGGGCTGGACATCGCCACGCTGGTGAGCCCGGCCCAGGCCAAGCGCCGCGCCAAGCCTCGGGGCCCGCACTGATGGCCCGCTCGATCAAGTTCCACAGCCCGCAGGGCATCGCCAAGGCGCGCGAAGCGGCCCGCCTGGCCGCTGAGGTGCTCGACATGGTGGCGGCCCACGTGGTGCCTGGCGTGACCACCGAAGAGCTCGACCGCCTGTGCCATGAGCACATCGTGCGCAAGCAAAAGGTGACGCCCGCCAACCTGGGCTACCACGGCTACCCCAAGACCATCCTGACCTCGGTGAACCAGGTGGTGTGCCACGGCATCCCTTCAGCGCAGCAGGTGCTCCAGTCCGGCGACATCGTCAACATCGATGTGGCGGTGAACAAGGACGGCTGGTTCGGTGACACCAGCCGGATGTACACGGTGGGCGAGGTCAGCCCGCTGGCCCGGCGCCTGGTCGACACCAGCCGCGCCGCCATGATGGCGGGGATCGCTCAAGTGCGGCCCGGTGGCACCCTGGGCGACATCGGCCACGCCATCGAATCGGTGGCCCACCACCAGGGGTTCAGCGTGGTGCGCGAATACTGCGGGCACGGCATCGGACGCGTCTACCATGACGCGCCGGAAGTGCTGCACTTCGGTCGCCCAGGTCAGGGCACGCGGCTCCAGGTGGGGATGATCTTCACCATCGAGCCCATGGTCAACGCGGGTGGCGCCGATGTCCGCGAGCTCGACGACGGCTGGACGGTGGTCACCCAGGACCAATCGCTGTCGGCGCAATGGGAACACATGGTGGCCGTCACCGAGCGCGGCTGCGAAGTGCTCACCCTGAGTTGAGGCGCAGCTGCTGCGTCAAAGGCCGCGAGCACGCCGCCAGGTCTCGACGTACAGCGCCTCCACCTTGGCCCGGGCCCATGGGGTGCGCCGCAAGAACTTCAGGCTGGACGCCACGCTGGGGTCGTGGGTGAAACAGCGGATGGGGATCATGTGCCCCAACTCTGCCCAGCCGTAGTGGTCGGACAGGCATTCGACGATGTGCTGCAAGGTGGCCCCTTGCAGGGGGTTGTTGGGTTGGTCCATGGCCGACGGCGGTTGAAGCGCCGCACTTTAACCGAAGCGCCGAGCGGCGCGATCGCCCCTGGCGCATGAGAACCATTTTGGTGCGCAACCCACCAAAAATGCACCATTGACATGCATTGACGAGCTTGCGCCCTGGCACGCTTCTCGCTCTGGTATACAACAGGAGATACCAGATCCGGTGTCTTGATGGTCGCTAGGGTTCCGGCAGGCGCGCAAGCCTGTGGCTGGTCCGAGAGCAACCGGCCTCAAACGCCCACAGGGCGTTCAGGCTCCACGGCGGGACAAAAGCCCGGGAGGTTCACTTCGTCGCAGAGGTGTCTCCTGTTCATCGTCCCCCCAGCCTGGAGCCCACATGAGTTTGTTCAGCCAACGCCACGCCGCACGGGCCGCTTCGGCCGCCATCGCAGGCGCCTTGTCGATCGCCGCCCTCTTCGCCTCCGCCCCTGCTCAAGCCGAAGTCAAGGTCGGCGTGTCGGACTGGCCGGGCTGGGTGGCCTGGTACGTGGCCGAGCAAAAGGGCTTCTTCAAGAAGCATGGCGCCGACGTCAAGCTCGTCTGGTTCGCCAACTACACCGATTCGATCTCGGCCTTGTCGGCCGGGCAGCTCGACGCCAATTCGCAGACCTGGTCGGACACCATGGGCCCGCTGGCCAAGGGCCTGCCGCTGAAGGTGGTGCTGACCAACGACAACTCGGCCGGCAACGACGCGCTGGTGGTCAGCCCCAAGATCAAGTCGTTCAAAGACCTCAAGGGCAAGTCGGTGGCGCTGGAGCAGTTCAGCGTGTCGCACTTCGTGCTGGTCAACGCGCTGGCCAAGAACGGCATGAAGGTGTCGGACATCAAGCTCGTGAACCTGGCCGCCGGTGATGCCGCAGCCGCCTTCATGAGCGGCCGTGTGGACGCCGCCGTGGTGTGGAACCCCTGGATCCACCAGATCGAAAGCACGGGCAAGGGCAAGGCGCTGTTCACCTCGAAAGAGCTGCCTGGCCTGATCCCCGACCTGCTGGTGGCGCAGGACAAGGCCATCAAGGCCAAGCGCAAAGACCTGGTCGGCATGATCCAGGCCTGGTTCGACACGGTGGCCTTCATCCAGGCCAAGCCCGATGAGGCCGCGGCCATCATGAGCAAGGTGGTGAGCCTCAAGCCTGATGAGTACAAGGTCTTCCTGCCGGGCACCCGCTTCTTCGACGCCAAGCTCAACCAGGAAGCCATGGGCCCGGCCTCGCAGCCCCTGTCGCTGCTGGGCGTGGCGCCGACGGTGGTCAAGTTCCTCACCGACAACAAGCTGATCGAAGGCACACCGGACGTCAGCAAGGCCATCGACGCCTCGCTGCTGGCCGACGCCCTGAAGAAGTGAGCCTGGCATGGCGATCGCCCCCCAACCTGTCGGCACGCCACCCCAGCGGTGGTGGACGGTACGCGGCAGCATCCCCTCTCAAGCCTACGCGGTGCTGGCCCTGATCGGGCTGGTGCTGCCGCTGCTGGCCTGGTGGCTGGCCACCTCGGTGGCCGGTGCCGACGCGGTCTTCCTGCCGTCGCCGGCCCAGGTGTGGTCGCGTGCAGCAGACTGGTGGTCTGCAGCCGACCTGGCGGGCGACATCGTGGTCAGCGTGGGCCGCGTGGTGGGGGGCTTCCTGCTGTCGGCGGTGATCGCCCTGCCCTTGGGCCTGATGATCGGCACCTTCCGCGTGGTGCAGGCACTGCTCGAGCCCCTCACCGACTTCGTGCGCTACATGCCGGCCGTGGCCTTCATCCCGCTGGTGATGCTGTGGGTGGGCATCGATGAATCGTCGAAGGTGGCCATCATCTTCATCGGCACCTTCTTCCAGATGGTGCTGATGGTGGCCGAAGACGTGCGCCGCGTGCCCCTGGCCCAGATCGAGGCCGCACAGACCATGGGGGCGACACGCCGAGAGCTGGTCGAAAAGGTGGTGTTCCCCTCTGCCGCCCCCGCCCTGATGGACACCATGCGCGTGACCATGGGCTGGGCCTGGACCTACCTGGTGGTGGCCGAACTGGTGGCCGCCAACTCGGGCCTGGGCTACGCCATCCTCAAGGCCCAGCGCTTCTTGCAGACCGACAAGATCTTCGCGGGGATCATCCTGATCGGCCTGATCGGCCTGATCACGGACCAGCTCTTCCGCTTCGCCCACCGCAAGGCCTTCCCCTGGCTCTATCTGAAAGGCTGACATGAGCAAGGCGAGCCCCAAGATCGATGTGCAACGCCTGTACAAGCGCTACGAAGGCGCCGCACACGACGCGCTGCAGGACGTGAGCCTGCAGATCCAGCCCAACGAGTTCGTGACCTTCGTGGGCGCCTCGGGCTGTGGCAAGTCCACGCTGTTGCGCACCATCGGTGGCCTGGAGCACCACACCGGCGGCGCGCTGCAGGTCGATGGCCAGGCGGTGCGCGGCCCGGGCCCGGAGCGGGCCATGGTGTTCCAGCACTACAGCCTGTACCCGTGGATGTCGGTGCGTGAGAACATCAAGTTCTGCCGCCAGCTGCAGGTGCACACCCAAGACCGGACCAGCGCCGATGTCGAGGCCGCCGCCGGCCGCGCCGATGCCTTGCTGCGCCTGATGGGCCTGGGCCATGTGGCCGATGCCTGGCCCAACCAGCTTTCGGGCGGCATGCAGCAGCGCGTGGCCATCGCGCGGGCGCTGATGAGCCGCCCCGAGATCTTGCTGATGGACGAGCCCTTCGGTGCGCTGGACGCCCAGACCCGCGAGGTCATGCACGACCTGATCCTGCACGTGCACCGCCTGGAGAAGGCCACCATCGTCTTCGTCACCCACGACGTGGAAGAGGCCATCTACCTGGGCCAGCGCATCGTGCTGATGGCCCCACGGCCTGGCCGCATCGACACCATCTACAACGTGCCCCTGCCCGCCCAGCGCACCCAGGACATGAAGCACGCGCCCGAGTTCCTGCAGCTCAAGCGCGAGATCCTGGACCGCATCCGCGAGACCTCGGGCATGAAAACCGACCTCGACTTGCTGGAGCAGCTTTCGCGCACCGCCGAAGCCTGATCCCTTTGCTTTGAACCCTTGAGCCTTGTGACCTGGCGCCCCTGTGGACGCCAGCCGGGAGATCCCATGTCTGAACACGCCCAGCACCTGCTTGACAACCCGCCCGCCACGCAACCGGTGGACGCCCACCCGCACTGGCAACGTTTCGCGCCCGAACTGCCCGCAGACCGCGTGGTGTTCAGCGAGGTGGTGCCCGGAGGGGGCCACTGGAGCTGGCGCCTGAGCCGGGGCATGGCCCTGCGCTTCGTGGCGCTGGACGCCCAAGCCAACTGCTCGGTGGTGCTGTATGCCGCCCAAGACAAGCTGGAGCGCTACAACATGCCCGACAGCCTCAAGGCCCAGCACACGGCCCACTACCAACGCGGCCACGTGCTGATGAGCGACATGGGCCGCGCCATGGCCTCGGTCACCGAAGACACTTCAGGCTGGCACGACCCCTTTGGTGGGCTGCTGGACGCACGCCGCATGGCCGCCAAGTACGGCGACAAGCGCTTTGAAGCCGCCCGCAACGGCATGCATCGCAGCGGCAAGGATGGCCTGCTGATCGAGATCGGCAAGCACGGCCTGGGTGCGCGCGACCTGATCGCCCCGGTCAACCTGTTCAGCAAGGTCAGCGTGGACGAGGTCGGCCGCTTCCACTTCCACGAAGGCCACTGCCCAGCCGGCGCCATGGTGGAGCTGCGCCTGGACATGGACGTGATCGTGGCCATCAGCACCGCGCCCCACCCGCTGGACCCACGCCCTAGCTATGCCCCGGCCAAGGTGGGCATCGCCGCCTGGCGCAAGGGCCCCGCGCCGGCCGACGACTTCTGCCGCAACTTCCGCCCCGAGTGCGCGCGCGCCCACCACAACAGCGACGTGCTGGTCCTGTGCTGAAGCACCTGGATGACCCGGAAGGACACCCCATGACCGACACCCCCACCCTGGCCAGCACGCTCAAGTCCAGCACGCTGGATGCCGCCACCGCCACGCTGCGCCACCGCCAGCCCGCAGGCGAGCCCTGGCTGACCGAGATCAAGCAGGGCCAGACCCTGCGCATCCTCGACCTGGAGGGCAACCAGGCCGTGGACATCATCTTCTACAGCCGCCACGACGTGGCCGAGCATTACAGCGCCACCGACACGCTGCTGGCGCAAGGCGGCATCTACCTGAGCACGGGCTCGGTGCTGATGAGCAACGAAGGCCGGCCCATGCTCACCATCGTGGCCGACACCTGCGGCCGCCACGACACGCTGGGCGGCGCCTGCGCTGCTGAAAGCAACACCGTGCGCTACGCCTTGCAAAAGAAGTTCATGCACTCGTGCCGCGACAACTACCTGCTGGCCATGACCCAGGTGGATGCGGGCCTGAGCAAGCGCGACCTGGTGCCCAACATCAACTTCTTCATGAACGTGCCCGTCACGCCCGAAGGCGGGCTGACCTTTGCCGATGGCGTGTCGGCGCCCGGCAAGTACGTGGAGCTGCGCGCCGAGATGGACCTGTGGATGCTGGTGTCCAACTGCCCGCAACTCAACAACCCCTGCAACGCCTACAACCCCACGCCCGTCGAATTCCTGATCTGGGACGGAGCCTGACGCCATGTTCACCAAGGTCCTGATCGCCAACCGCGGCGCCATCGCCTGCCGCATCATCCGCACGCTCAAAAAATTGGGCGTGACCAGCGTGGCCGTGTACTCCGAGGCCGACGTGGCTTCGCTGCATGTGCGCGAAGCCGACGAGGCCTACTGCATCGGCCCCGCCCTGGCCGCCGACAGTTACCTGCGGCAAGACACCATCCTGGCCATCGCCCGGCAATGCGGCGCCCAGGCCATCCACCCGGGCTATGGCTTCCTGTCTGAGAACGCGGGCTTTGCCCAGGCCTGTGTAGACGCGGGCATCGCCTTCATCGGGCCGGCGCCGCAGCACATGCAGGCCTTTGGCCTCAAGCACACGGCGCGCGAGCTGGCCCAAGCCTGCAAGGTGCCCCTGCTGCCCGGCTCGGGCCTGCTGACCGACGCGGCCCACGCCACGCAAGAGGCCGCGCGCATCGGCTACCCCGTGATGCTCAAGAGCACGGCGGGCGGCGGTGGCATCGGCATGCGCCTGGTGCGCAACGACGCCGAACTGGCCGAGGCCTTTGGCGCCGTGCAGCGCCTGGCCAGCGCCAACTTCAAAGACGCCGGCCTGTTTTTGGAGAAGTTCGTCGAACAGGCCCGCCACATCGAGGTGCAGGTGTTTGGCGACGGCCAGGGCCAGGTGATCGCCCTGGGCGAGCGCGACTGCTCGGCCCAGCGCCGCAACCAGAAGGTGGTCGAAGAAACGCCCGCCCCGGGCCTGAGCGACGCGCAGCGCGCCGAGCTGCACGCCACCGCCGTGAAGATGGCCCAACAGGTCAGCTACCGCAACGCGGGCACGGTCGAGTTTGTCTACGACGCCGACACCGGCGCCTTCTACTTCCTTGAGGTCAACACCCGCCTGCAAGTGGAACACGGCGTGACCGAACAGGTCAGTGGCGTCGACCTGGTGGCCTGGATGGTGCAACTGGCCGCGGGCGACCTGCCCCCGCTGCACACCCTGCAGCCCACCTTGAGCGGCGCGTCCATCCAGGTGCGCCTGTACGCCGAAGACCCGGCGCGCAACTTCCAGCCCAGCACCGGCGTGCTCACCGAGGTGCGCTGGCCCGAACACGCCCAAGCGGGCCCCGGCCACCCCCTGCGCGTGGACACCTGGGTCGAGCGTGGCACCGAGGTCAGCGCCCACTACGACCCCATGCTGGCCAAGCTCATCGTCACCGCGCCCACGCGCGAGCAGGCGCTGGCCCGGCTGCAGCAGGCCCTGGCCGACACCCGCATCGCCGGCATCGAGACCAACCTGGCCTACCTGCGCCAGATCCTGGCCGAGCCCACCTTCCAGCAGGGCCGCCAGACCACGCGCTTTCTGGGCACGCTGACCCACGTGCCCCAGGCCTTCGAGGTGCTGGACGGTGGCGTGCAAACCACCGTGCAAGACTGGCCTGCGCGCCTGGGCCATTGGGATGTGGGCGTGCCGCCCTCAGGCCCGATGGACGCCTATGGGCACCGCGTGGCCAACACCCTGGTGGGCAACTCGGCCGATGCCGCCGCACTCGAATGCACCATGGCCGGCCCCACGCTGCGCTTCCACACCGCGGCCGTGGTGGCCGTGACCGGTGCGCCCGCACCCGTCACGCTCGATGGCGTGGCCGTGCCCATGTGGCAGGCCATCGCCGTGCCCGCTGGCGGCGTGCTGGCCGTGGGCCGCTTGTCGGACACCGGCTGCCGCCTGGCGATTGCCGTGGGCGGTGGCATCGACGTGCCCCTGTACCTGGGCAGCCGCAGCACCTTCACCCTGGGGCAGTTTGGCGGCCACGCCGGCCGCACCCTGCGCGTGGGCGACATGGTGCACCTGATGGCCCCGCAAGCGGCTGTGGACCAAGGCCTGGCCGGCCGCAGCACGCCCCCCGCACTGCAACCCACCATCGGCCACCATTGGGATGTGGGCGTGCTGTATGGCCCGCACGGCGCGCCCGACTTCTTCACGGCTGACGACGTGACGATGTTCTTCGCCACCGACTGGCAGGTGCACTACAACTCCAGCCGCACCGGCGTGCGCCTGATCGGGCCCAAGCCCCAGTGGGCGCGGCACGACGGCGGTGAGGCCGGCCTGCACCCGTCCAACATCCACGACAACGCCTACGCCATCGGCGCCATCGACTTCACCGGCGACATGCCGGTGATCCTCGGCCCCGACGGGCCGAGCCTGGGCGGCTTCGTCTGCCCCGCCGTGGTGGTGGCCGCCGAGCGCTGGAAGCTGGGCCAGCTGCGTCCGGGCGACACCATCCGATTCCGGTGCCTGAATGCCGAAGAAGCAGTAGCGCTGCAAGCTGCCGAAGACGTGCTGGTCGATTCGCTGGACGCACCGTGGCCTCAACTGCCCAATGGCACACCGGCCGAACAGGTCACGGCCCTTCACAGCCCGGTGCTGCTGCGCGACCCGGCCGAAGGCGAGCTGCCCGAGATGGTGGTGCGCCAGGCG
>JBEEJT010000195.1:0-17443 GCA_041169085.1 Pseudomonadota bacterium
CCTGAGGCCTACCTGGCGGGCCAAAAGCCGCCGCCGTCCGGCATGGTGGTGTCCAAGCCGCTGGGCAGCCTGATGCCTGGCACCTTGATCAAGCCCGGCGCCGAGGTTGACCCCAAGGCCCCCACCTTCGTCTGGCCGAAGGCCGTTCGCGTGAGCTACAAGATGCAGGGCCATTTCCGAGGCCCGATCTACGGCCAGTCGTCGGTCGAATGGCTGCGTGAGGAAAACCGCTACCAGGTCTTCGTCGAAGCCAGCGTGGGGCCGAGCTTCGCGCCGCTGGGTTCATGGCAGCTCAGCAGCGAAGGTGAGATCCGCCCTGAGGGCCTCTACCCCCGCCATTACGAAAACCTCAACCGGCTGCTGACGCGCAGCTCGCCGGTGCAGACCATCACGCTCGACGAGCAGGAGGTCACGCTGGCCAATGGCAACAAGGTGCCCCGCCAGCCGGACATGCAAGACCCGGCCAGCCAGTTCATCCACTTGGCTTACCGGTTCATGATGAACCCGGCGCTGCTCACACCCGGCAACTCGGTGATCATGAACATGGTCTGGCTGAAAAAGGCCGAAGCCATCGCCTACGACGTGATCGGGGAAGAAACACTGATGACGCCGATGGGCGAGTTGCCCACGGTCCACGTGAGGCCGCGCCGTCTGGAGGGCGACGCCAACAACATGTCGGCCGAGATCTGGTTCGCGCCCAGCCTGCAATACCTGCCGGTGCGCATCCTGACGCGGGCCAACGAAAAGACCTACATGGACATGCAGATGAGCCGCCCGCCCCAGCAGGCAGCGGAGCCCCCGACCAACGGGGGCACGGCGCCCGTCGCGCCGCTCACCCGCTGACCACCCCGATCAGGAGGCCGGCTTGAACATCGCCTTCTTCAGGCGCTGTTCCAGGTTCGCGGCCTGGTCGTAGCCAGGCTGGCGGCTGCCGTCTTCGAACACGATCGCCGGGGTGCCCGACACGCCCAGCTTTTGCGACAACTCCAGGTTGCGCGTGGCAGGCGACGTGGCGCAGTTCGCCACCGGCGTCGGCTTGACCTGGTTGATCATCCAGTCGCGCCAGGCCTGGGTCTTGTCTTTGGCGCACCAGATCGCGTCGATCTTGGCCTGGCCATCGCCACCCAGGATCGGGATCATGAAGGTGTAGACGGTCACGTCCTGCAGGCGGCTGAATTCGGTTTCCAGCTTCTTGCAGTAGCCGCAATTGGGGTCGGCGAACACCACCATCTTGCGGCGGCCATTGCCCACCTTGTAAGGCACGGCGTCCTTGAGCGGCAGGCTGGCGAAATCCACCTTGTTGATTTCCTCCATGCGCTCTTCGGTCAGGTTGCGCTGGGCCTTGGTGTCCAGCATCTGCCCTTCAATGAGGTAGTCGCCATTGGCGTCCACATAGAAGACGGCGCGGCCCGCCTTGATCTCGAAGAGACCGGCGACAGGTGTGGTGCGGGCCCATTCCACCGGCGGCAGGCGGGCGAAACGCTTGGCCAGGTTGCCTTTGATCGTGGCCAACTGGGCAGCAGGGACGTCGGTGCCTTGCGCCTGGGCAGCGTGCGTGGCCAGCAAAGAGAAGGCCGCCAGGGCGACGCTGCGAATCAGCTTGTTCATGTTGGGTTCCAGCAATGGCGTCGACAGACGCCGGAAAAGGGTGAGCTCAAGGGGCCGAACGGTCCATCGCCTGGCTGGCCAACCAGCCTTTGAGTGGCGAAAAACGATCGACCAGGGTGAGGCCCAGGTTGCGCAAGTCCTTCACCACAGACCGTTGGTCGGCAAAAAGGTTCAACAAGGTGTCGGTCAGGGTTTGCATGGCCAGGGTGGGCAAGGCCCGCTGACGCACGTATCGGGCGAGCACGCGCTCGTCGCCAGGGCTGCGCCATGGGGCCGCGCGGCGGGCTTCGTCGAGCACGGTGACCAGGGTGTCGACGTCGCCGAAGCCCAGGTTGAGGCCTTGACCGGACAGGGGGTGAACCTGGTGGGCGGCGTCGCCCACCAACACCCAGCCTTCGCCGCACCAGCGGTCAGCGCGGGCCAGCGACAGTGGCCAGGAAGCGGGTGCCGCGCTGAGGCGCAGGTGGCCGATGCCGGCAGCGGCTTCCGGCCCGGCGGCCTGCAAGGCCTGGTTCAGGGCCCGCTCGATGGCGTCGGGGCCTTCAGCCAGCAAGGCGTCGACACGCGCCTGCGGCATGGACCACACCACACCGTAGCCGTGGCCTTCGCAGGGCAGGTTGAACGGCAGCAGCGCCAAAATGTCAGGGCTGCGGAACCACTGGTGGGCCACGCCCTGGTGAGGGTGTTCGGCTTCCACGCGCAGGGCCAGACCAGTGTGGCCATAGGGCTGGCGCTCGAACGTCACGCCCAAAGCCTGCCGAGCTGCGGAATGTTTGCCCTCACACACGGCCAGCAAGGGCGCGTGCGGTTGTGTGGCGTCCTGGCCCAGTTCCGGCACTTGGGTGACCAGGGGCGAAAAGCCGATTGCGTCGCCCAGCACACGTTCCAGCGCCCCGGCATCGACGATCCAGGCCAATTCAGACTGGCATTGCTGCCAGGCGGAGAACGACAGGGCGCCACCGGCATCGCCATGGATGGCCATGCGCGAGACCGCGCAGGCGTGGGGCTGCAGGGCCGGCCACACGCGCAGCCGCTCCAGCAAGGCCTGCGAACGGGCGTTCAATGCGTAGGTGCGAACGTCTTCCGCGCCCACGGGGTGACGTTGCGCTTCGCGCGCCCAGGCCACCTTCCAACCCTTGGCCGCCAGCGACAGCGCCAGGCTCATGGCGACAGCGCCCGAGCCGCTCACGCACACATCCGCTTTCATGTTCATCTCAAATCACCACCACCAGGCCACGAAGGCCGCAAAATCCCGAAACAACAAATCGCTCGGGATCCGTTAATCTAACGCGGAAAATTCAACCTCAAATCTACGTACAACAGGGACAACATGGCCAAATGGCGTCGCATCCTGCTCGGGCTGCCCGAGCCGGCGGACAACCCGCATGCTGAGTCGGCGAAATTCCTGTCGCTGATTGAGGTGCGTACCGCCATGCGCCTGAGTTTGTTGACCAGCACGGCCGTCGCCGTGTTGTGGGTGCTTGAAATGTTTTCAGGCGTGGCCGCGCCCCATGACATCGTGGGTTTGCCGCTCATCGCCTTCACCATCCTGGCCCTGTACTTCCGGCTCAAGCGCGACCCAGCCAGCCTGCTGAGCTGTCAGCGCATTTCGGTGGGCATGGTGATGGCGTATTTCCTGGTGTGTGGCGTCGCCGCCGTCATGCAGGACAACGGCACCCAATCGCCTTACTGGACGGCCAACAACCTGCAATGGCTGCCGGTGGTGACCTTGCTGCTGCATTTCGCCTACCCCTGGGGCATGGCGGTGCGCCTGACCCTGATGATGCTGATGCTGGCCGCCCTGCCCGCCGTCTGGCTGGGCTGGGTGCAGCGTGAAGGCCCCTGGCACGACCAGATCCGGGCGCTGCTGATCAACACCGTGTTGATGCAAACCACGTTTGCCGGCTGCCTGTTGGTCATCACGCGTTTCACCAGCGGTGTGCGAGACATCATTGGCGGCACCGCCGAGGGCGCGGCCGACATCCGTCAAGCGCTGGAAAAGTGGGTGGGGCAACGCACCAACGAGCTGGCCCACGCCCGTGACTCGGCGGAAAGCGCCTCGCAAGCCAAAAGCCGCTTCTTGGCCGTCATGAGCCATGAGCTGCGCACCCCGCTGCACGCCATGCTGGTGGCCGCCGACCTGCTGCAGGAAGTGCAGCAAGGCGCAGACGAACCCGACCCGCGCCAGCGCGCCTTGCTGACCACCGTGCAAAGCAGCGGGCAGCATTTGCTGGCCCTGATCGACCAGGTGCTGGAGTTGTCGCGCATCGAGGCCGGCAAGCTGGAGACGGTGGAACAGCCCATCGACCTCGGCACCATGGTGCAAAAGGTGTGCGCTGCGGTGCGGGCCCGCGCCGAAATCAAGGGGCTCAAGCTGCTGGTGGCCCTGCCCGACGACCTGCCGCGGATGCGGTTGGGCGATGAGCTGCGCCTGAGCCAGGTGCTGATCAACCTGCTGGCCAACGCCGTGAAGTTCACCCACAGCGGCCACGTGAGCCTGGCGGTGCGCGCCATGCCGGACGCCCCCCCAGGCGAAGACTGGCTGCAGTGGAGCGTGATCGACACCGGATCGGGCATGTCCGAGCCGGAACAGCGCCACGTGTTCGAAGCGTTTTACCAACGCGACAGTGGCAGCACCCGAGACCACGGCGGCGTGGGCCTGGGCCTGACCATCACCCGCGAGCTGGTGCAACTCATGCGCGGCCACCTGGTGCTGCGCAGCCAACCTGAAGTGGGCACCCGCATCGACGTTTGCCTGCCGCTGCCGATCTTGCAGGACGTGATCGCCATGCCGGCCCGCGACCCGCTGTCGCTGCCAGACTTGAGCGGCCTGACGGCCTTGGTGGTGGACGACGACCTGGTCAACCGGATGTTGGCCACCGAAATGCTGGCCTCGGCGGGCATCGAAGTGATCGAAGCCGAAAGCGGCGCCGAGGCCCTCGACCGCTTGCAAAGCCACCGCCCGGACATCGTGCTGATGGACTGGCAGATGCCAGGCATGGACGGGCTGGAGGCCACCCGGCTGATCCGCGATGGGGTGGCTGGCGAAGCGGTGCAGGACATCCCCGTGCTGGGCCTGACGGCCAACGCTTTTGACGAAGACCGCCACACCTGCCTGGCCGCCGGCATGAACAACGTGCTCACCAAGCCCGTGACCCGCGAGGCCTTGCTCACCGAACTGGCCTTCTGGATGCTCCCCTCGGAGCAAGCGAAAAGCGGCAAAAGGGCTTGATTAAATTAAAATACGCGGTTTGGCGCCTTCGACATCAGACCAGGCCATTCGGCCGCACTGGCGGCGCGCCTTGAGCACACAGGAATCCTCATGAGCCTCCAATGCGGCATCGTGGGTCTGCCCAACGTCGGCAAGTCCACCCTCTTCAACGCCCTGACCAAGGCCGGCATCGCGGCTGAAAACTACCCCTTCTGCACCATCGAGCCCAATGTGGGCGTGGTGGAAGTGCCCGACCCCCGCCTCAAGCAGCTCTCCGAGATCGTCCAGCCCGAGCGCGTGGTGCCCGCCATCGTCGAGTTCGTGGACATCGCTGGCCTGGTGGCCGGCGCTTCCAAGGGCGAAGGCCTGGGCAACCAATTCCTGGCTCACATCCGCGAAACCGACGCCATCGTCAACGTGGTGCGCTGCTTCGAAGACCCGAACGTGATCCACGTGGCCGGCAAGGTCGACCCGATCGCCGACATCGAGGTCATCCAGACCGAACTGTGCCTGGCCGACCTCTCCAGCGTGGAAAAAGCCCTGATCCGCGCCCAGAAGACGGCCCGCGCCGGCGACAAGGAGTCGCAGGCCCTGTGCAAGATCCTGGAAAAGTGCAAGGAAGCCCTCGACCAGGTCAAGCCCGTGCGCGCCATCGACTTCAGCAAGGAAGAGCGCGCGCTGCTCAAACCCCTGTGCCTGATCACCGCCAAGCCGGCCATGTTCGTGGGCAACGTGTCTGAAGACGGTTTCGAGAACAACCCGCTGCTGGACCGCCTGAAGGCATACGCCGCCGCCCAGAACGGCCCGGTGGTGGCCATTTGCGCCAAGACCGAAGCAGAGCTGGCCGAGATGGAAGACGACGACCGCGCCATGTTCCTGGCCGAGATGGGCCAGGACGAGCCGGGCCTCAACCGCCTGATCCGCGCCGGCTTCAAGCTGCTGGGCCTGCAAACCTACTTCACCGCTGGCGTGAAGGAAGTTCGCGCCTGGACCGTGCCCATCGGCGCCACCGGCCCGCAGGCCGCCGGCGTGATCCACACCGACTTCGAGCGCGGCTTCATCCGCGCCCAAACCATCGCCTTTGACGATTTCATCCAGTACAAGGGCGAGGCCGGCGCCAAGGACGCGGGCAAGATGCGCGCCGAAGGCAAGGACTACATCGTCAAGGATGGCGATGTGCTGAACTTCCTGTTCAACGTCTGACCTTGCTCAGGTGGCGGGCCAGCTGGCCTGCGCAGCACAAAAGCCCGGCCAAGCCGGGCTTTTTTCATGGGCTTGCGGAATCGCTGGCGTGAAGACGACCGCCATGGGGGTTGATGCCAGTCAAGATGTGGACGAGCCCGACGAAAACGGCCTCATCTTGTCCTGTGCACCGACAACCATGAGCCACTTTGCCCCCTTCTCGTCACGTCAGCGCGCCAGTGTGTTGGCGATCACCCTGCTGGGTGGTGCCCCCTTGGCCTGGGCTGGCCGCCCCCTGGACACGGACGACGCGGGCACCAACGGCCAGGCCGAGTGCCAGCTCGAAGCCTGGAGCGCCCACGGCAAAGGCAGCCACGAATCCCATGTGGGCCCGGCCTGCGGTGTGGGTGGCGGCCTGGAGTTCGGGGCCGAGTACGTTTGGTCTCACCCCCGCTCCAGCGGCCCGCAGGGGCGCGCTGTGGGCGCGAAATGGGCGCCGGAGTGGCTGGAGTGGGAAGGCGCCCGCTTTGGCCTCAAGTGGACAGGCTCACAAGAACGAGATGCTTCGGACGAAGCGCCCGCCTGGCATTGGCAAGGCGGCAGTTGGGCAGGCATCGCCTCGGTGCCGCTGAACCCGTTCTGGACGGTTCACGCCAACTTCGGGCAACAACACGCGCGTGGGCCAGCCAAGACGTCGACCACCTATGGCCTGGCCCTGGTCTGGACGCCACGCGACGAGTGGGTGCTGTTCAGCGAAGTGCTGGGGGACAACCACAGCCCGGCCGGCCAATCGGTGGGCCTGCGCTTCTGGCTGATCCCGGACAAGCTGGGGCTGGACTTGACCCACAGCCACACCAACGCCACCAAAGGCAGCCACAGCACGGGCTTTGGCCTGGGCTGGTACGGCATCAGCTTCTGAAGCACTTCAGTTTCGGCGCCGGGCGCCGATAGATGCAATGGAACCGGCGAATGCCGGCCCTCAAGCCTCACCGCACCGCACCGCAAGGATGAGCATGGAAACCCTGCAAGCCACCCCCCAGACCTCGAGCGCCCCCCGTGGTGACAACGCAGCCGCCACGCCTTTCGGCATGCGCAACAACGTGAACCGCCAGGTTCGCCACGTGCCCGCCGGACGCGAGTACCTCACCTTCCGCCTGGGCAGCGAGGAATACGGGATCGACATCCTGAAGGTTCAGGAAATCCGGTCCTACGAACAACCCACCAAGATCGCGAATGCGCCGTCCTACCTCAAGGGGGTGGTGAACCTGCGCGGCGTGATCGTCCCCATCGTTGACCTGCGGGTGAAGTTCAACTGCGTCAACGACGAGGGTGGCGTCGACATCAACAGCTTCACCGTGGTGATCGTGCTCAACGTGCGTGGCCGCGTGGTGGGCGCCGTGGTCGACTCGGTGAGCGACGTGATGCAACTCGCCGAGCAGGCCATCCAGCCCGCGCCGGAAATGAGCGCCCACGTGATCGACACCTCGTACATCACGGGCATCGCCAACGTGAACGACCGCCTGCTGATCTTGATGGACATCGAAGCGCTCATGGGCAGCGCCGAGATGGGCCTGATCAACAGCCTGGCGAGCTGAAACGCCTCAATCGGCCGCCCGCAAGCTGGCGGTCACCGGCCGTTCGGTGACGCCCCGCAGGCTCCACCAGCCAGCGGCCAGCGCCAGGACGCCCCCCACGAGTGCGCCGGCCAGCGGCCACCACCACGGGGGCAGCCACGGGAACTCGAAGACCCAGGTGGCCAGGCCCCAGCCGATGGCCAGGGCTGCGCACGACGCCAGCCCGCCCGCCAGCAAGCCCACGCCGAGCAACTCCACGCGCTGCACTTGCGCGAGCAGGCCGCGGCTGGCGCCCAGCGAACGCATCACCGCCCACTCGCGGGCGCGCCGGTCTCGTGACGTCATCAGGCCCGCCATGAGCACGATGACACCGGTGGCCAGCGTGAAGGCGAAAAGAAATTGCACCGCCGTGATCACCTGCTCCAGCACCGCCTGGACTTGCGCCAGGGTGACCGACACGTCGATGACCGTGACCCCAGGGAACTGCGACGCCAGTTGGCGGTCGAGCTTGGCACCTGCAGGCATGCGGAAGGCCGTGATGTAGGTGATCGGCCAGTCGGCCTTGGCGGCCTGGGGCGACATCACGAAGAAATTGACGCGCATGGACGTCCAGTCCACCTTGCGCAAGCTGGTGATGCGGCCTTCGACCATGTGGCCCGCCATGTCAAAGCGCAGCCGGTCGCCCATCTTGAGGCGCAAGGTCATGGCCAGGCCCTCTTCCACGCTGAAGGCGTCGGCTTCTTCTGCCACGTAGCGACCCGCCACGACCTGGTTGTGTTGGGGCGCCTGGGCCGCGTGTGACAGGTTGAACTCACGCTCCACCAAGCGCTGGGCCCGGTCACCCTCGTAAGCTTTGGCGCTCACCGGTTTGCCGTTGACGGCCACCAGGCGGCCACGGGCCATGGGGTACCAGTCGAAGTGCGCCACACCGCTGTCGTGCAGCAAGCGCTGGAAGGGCTCGACTTCCGCAGGCTGGATGTTGATGACGAAACGGTTGGGGGCGTCGGGGGGCGTGGCAGCACGCCAGCTGTCGATCAGGCTGGTGCGCACCAGGACCAGGAGCATCAGGGCCAGCAGGCCCACGCCCAAAGCGCTCACCTGCACCACGGTGTGGCCCGGTTGGGCCGTGAGTTGGCGCGCCCCCACGGTCCACCACGTGGGCGCACGGCCGGCCAGGCCCTGGGCCACGCGCTGGAGCCCCCAAACCGCCAAGCGGGCCAGCAAGGCGAAAACGAGCACCGCCCCGATGAAGCCGCCCAAGGCGATCGCGCCCAACTTGAGGTCGTTGGCGACCATCATCAGCATGCCGCCCAGTGCGGCCGAGCCCAGCAGCCAGACCAGGGCCGACCAGGGCCGGATCTGGCCCAGGTCTTGGCGCAGCACGCGCAGCGGCGGCACGCTGGCCAGTTGCAGCACCGGCGGCAGCCCGAAGCCCAAGGTGAGCAACACGCCCACCCCCAAGCCCAGCGCCGCAGGCTGCCAGCCCGGCGGCGGCAGGTCGACCACCAGCAGTTGGGCCAACATGGCCACGAACAGCAGGTGGCAGGCCCAGCCCACCGCCAGGCCCACCAGGCTGGCGCCCAGGCCCATCCAGGTGAACTCCAGCGCGTAGGCACGGGCCATGAGGCCTTGCGACACGCCCATCACGCGCAGCAAGGCGCAATCGTTGAGCCGCCGCTGGGCGAAGTCGCGCGAGACCAAGGCCACCGCCACCGCCGACAACAGGCCGGCCAGCAAGGCGACCAAGCGCAGGAACAGGCCGGCGCGGTCGATGGTGGCGCGCATTTCAGGGCGGCCTTTTTCCAAAGTCTCGACCTGCACACCGCGAGCGTGATCGGCGTGGTCTTGCGCCGCCTGGGTGAAGCGCTGCAGCGCCACCGCCGGGGTCAAGGTCTCCTTGGCCTGAGGCACCGGGGATTGGTCGGCGTCGCCGGTGCGCGGGGCGCCTGCCACCAACAAGCGGTAAGTGACGCGGCTGGCGGGCTGCACCAATTGGGTGGCCGCCAGGTCCGACTGGCGAATCATGGCCCGTGGCGCGAAGGTGCCGAAGCCCGCGCCTCGGTCTGGTTCGCCAGCGATCAGCGAGGCGATCCGAAAGCGCGATTCGCCCAGCCAGATTTCGTCGCCCACCTGGGCGCCCAGGGCAGCCAGCAAGGCCGCATCGACCCAGACTTCGCCGGGGGCCGGCCCACCGGCCGGCGCCTCGCGCACGGCCTGCACCGAGCCGTCGGCCTGGCGCTGGCCCAGCATGAGGTGGCCACGCAAAGGGTAATTGGGGCTCACGGCCTTGAGCGCCACCATGCGCGCTTCGCCGCCGCGCTCGTCTGGCAAGCGGGCCATGCTGGAAAACACCGCCGTGTGCGCAGCCCGCAAACCCAGCCCTTGCGCCTGGGTGGTCAGGCTGTCTGCCACGGGTTGGTCGGCCACGACCACGAGGTCGGCGCCCAACAGTTGGGCGGCGTCGCGTTGCAGCCCGCGCTCGATGCGGTCCGCAAAGAAACTCACCGCCGACAAGGCCGCCACCGCCAACACGACCGCCGCAACCAGGAAGCGCATGGCGCTGGAGCGCAAGTCGCGCACGGTTTGGGTCCAGGCCCAGGCCCACAGGTTCACGCTCACGCCAGGCACGGAATTTGAGTTCGCCATTGAAACCTTCTGAATGCTGCGCCGGGCGGCACATGCCAAGCTTGAGGCCAACTTGTTGAGCCCCGGGCTGCGCCCACCACCGACTGCGTCATCATGGAAGCTTACACGTGCGATCTTTTCCACGCCGGAACGCTGCCCTATGCCTGTTCAGTACCTGCGCACCCTCACCGCCCCGGAACGCAACCGCCGGGCCAACGTCCACCTGGGCCTGTGGCTGGCCTTCGTGGCGGGCGCGACCAACGCTGGCGGCTTCCTGGCGGTGAAGGAATACACCTCGCACATGACGGGTGTGGTGTCGTCCATGGCCGATACGCTGGCCCTGGGGCAGGTGTTGGCCGCCATCGACTGGTTCATGTCGCTGGTGGCGTTTGTGGCTGGCGCCGCCACGTCGGCCATCCTCATCAACTGGGGGCGTCAGAAAGGCGCACGTCAGGTGTTCGCCCTGCCCTTGCTCCTCGAAGCGGTGCTGCTGCTGATCTTCGGGGTGATGGGCGCCATGCACCAGCTCATCGGCAGCTCCATGGGGGTCACGGTGTCGCTGCTGTGCTTCGTGATGGGGCTGCAAAACGCGATGGTCACCAAGGTGTCCCACGCCGAGATCCGCACCACCCACGTCACCGGGCTGGTGACGGACATCGGCATCGAGCTGGGCAAGGTGTTGTACTGGAACCAGGGCCACTTGCCAGCCGAACGCAAGGTGGTGGCCAACCTCGACCGCTTGCGCGTGCACACCAGCCTGGTGGTGGCCTTCTTCGTGGGCGGCCTGCTCGGCGCGCTGGGCTTCAAACACGTGGGCTATGTGGCCACCGTGCCCCTGGCCCTGGTGCTGGCGCTGATGGCCTCACCCCAATTCCTGCCCGCGCGGCCGCCTCAGGGGCTGCGCACCTGACTTCACGGACGCTTTGACCATGACCGCCCTGCCCACCCTGTACCTGTCTCACGGCTCGCCGATGATCGCCCTGGAGCCTGGCGATGCGGGGCGTTTCATGCAGCGCCTGGGCCCCGCCATCGACGCCACCTTTGGACGACCACGGGCGGTGGTGGTGATGTCGCCGCACACGGCCACGCGGGCCAGCATCGTGCTGGGCGCGTCGAAGCACGAGACCATCCATGACTTTGGCGGCTTCCCGGCGCCGCTCTACGAGGTGCGCTACGACGCCCCGGGCTCGCCCGCCGTGGCCCGTGAGGTGATGGACGCCCTGACTGCCGCCGACCTGCCCATCCAGGGCACGCCGCAAGGCGGCCTGGACCACGGCATCTGGACCACGCTGATGCACCTGTACCCGCAGGCCGACGTGCCAGTGGTGCCGCTGTCGCTGGTGCCCACGATGAAGCCGGAGCAGATCCAGGCCATTGGCCGGGCTTTGCGCGGCCTGCGCGAGCGTGGCGTGCTGGTGGTGGGCTCAGGCAGCCTGACGCACAACCTGCGCCGCTTCTTCTACGAACCGGCGGCCGAAGACGCGCCCGAGATGGCCGAATGCGCGGCGTTTCGCGCCTGGGTGCTGGACAAGACCCAGCAGCGCGACTGGGCCGCCCTGCGCCAATGGGGTGAGCTGGCCCCGCACGCCCGCGCCATGCACCCCAGCGACGACCACTGGCTGCCCATTTACTTCGCGGCCGGCGCGGGTGAGACCGATGCCGACACTGCCACCGGGGCCCCCCAGGCCGTGCGCCTGCACAGCGGGGTGACCTACGGGCACATGGCGATGGATGCGTATGGCTTCGGGCCGGAGGCTGAGGTGCTCCGGCAAGCCATGCAGTGACGCTTCAGTGAGGGCTCAGTGAGGGCTCAGTGAACCGTGTACGGCGCGAAGGCCGCGTCCAGCGCCTGCAGCCACTTGGCCTTGTCGGCATCGCCCACGAAGCTGGCCTCGATGCTGTTGCGCGCCAGCGTGTAGGCGTCGTTGCCATCCAGCGGCAGGCCGGCAAAGGTGTCCAGGAAGTTCTGGTTGATGTAGCCGCCAAAGTAGGCCGGGTCGTCTGAGTTGATCGTCACCTTCAGGCCGTGCTGCAGCAGGGTCTTGAGGTTGTGATCGGCCATGGTCTTGAACACGCACAGTTTGATGTTCGAGAGCGGGCACACGGTCAGCGCCATGCCCAGCTTGGCCAGGCGATGCACCACGGCCAGGTCTTCGACGCAGCGCACGCCGTGGTCGATGCGTTGGGCATGCAGCACATCGAGGGCGCTGGTGATGTAGGCGGCCGGGCCTTCTTCGCCGGCATGGGCCACGCGCAGCAGGCCCAGTTCTTCGCACTTGGCGAACACGCGGGCGAACTTTTCAGGCGGGTGGCCGCGCTCGGACGAATCCAGGCCCACGCCGATGAAGTGCTCGCGGTAAGGCAGCGCCGCTTCCAGCGTCTCGAAGGCGGCCTCTTCCGACAGGTGGCGCAGGAAGCACATGATCAGCTTGGCGCTGACACCCAGCTCGACCTTGGCCTGTGCGCAGGCCCGGCTCAGGCCCTTGATGACCACCTCGAAAGGCACGCCCCGGTCGGTGTGCGTTTGCGGGTCGAAAAACATCTCGGTGTGCACGACGTTGTCGGCTTTGGCCCGGGTCAGGTAGGCCCAGGCCATGTCGAAGAAGTCCTGCTCTTTGAGCAGCACCGATGCCCCGGCGTAGTAGATGTCCAGGAAGCTTTGCAGATCGGTGAAGGCGTAGGCCGCGCGCAGCGCCTCGACCGAGGGGTAGCTCAGCGCCACGCCATTGCGCTGCGCCAGCGCGAAAATCAACTCGGGCTCCAGCGAGCCTTCGATGTGCATGTGCAACTCGGCCTTGGGCATGGCCTGCAGCAAGGCGGGCAGTTGATCGGCGGGAACGTGGTAGCGGGGCGTGCTCATGGCTTGTTCTTTCTTCGGGTTCAAACAATCAGGGCCGGCCAGCCTGACAGCGGTGGCTGCGGCGGGACCGGCCCTCGGGTCAGCTCAGGCGCGGGTGGCGCCTGGCTGCATCACTTGGCGCTGGGGATGGAGCCTTCCACGCCCTTGACGTAGAAGTTGATGCCACCCAGGAACTTGTCGTCGGCGACGGCGTCCTTGGCCAGCACTTCCTTGCCATCCTGCCCCACGATCGGGCCCTTCCAGATCACGAAGCTGCCGTCCTTCAGACCGGCCTTGACCTTCTCAACCTTGTCCTTCAAATCGGCCGGCACCTTGTCGGAGATCGACACGATGTCGATGGCGCCTTCCTTCACGCCCCACCAGGCCTGGCCAGTGCTCCAGGTGCCTTCCAGCGTGTCCTTGACGGCCTTCACGTAGTACGGGCCCCAGTTGATGATGCTCGATGCCAGGTGGGCCTTGGGGCCGAACTGGCTCATGTCCGAGTCCCAGCCAAAGGCGTACTTGCCAGCCTTCTCGGCGGTTTGCAGCACGGCGGGCGAGTCGGTGTTCTGGAACAGCACGTCGGCGCCCTGGTTCAGCAGGCTTTGCGCGCCTTCGGTTTCCTTGGGAGGATCGAACCAGGCGTTCACCCAGACCACCTTGGTCTTGATCTTGGGGTTCACGCTTTGCGCGCCCAGGGTGAAGGTGTTGATGTTGCGGATCACCTCGGGGATGGGGATCGAGCCCACCACACCGATCACGCCCGACTTGCTCATGCCGCCAGCGATCACGCCAGCCATGTAGGCGCCTTCATAGGTGCGCGAGTCGTAGGTGCGCATGTTGGGCGCGGTCTTGTAGCCGGTGGCGTGCTCGAACTTGACGTTCGGGTTGTCGGCGGCCACCTTGAGCATGGGCTCCATGTAGCCAAAGGTGGTGCCGAACACCAGCGTGTTGCCCTGGCCGACCAGGTCGCGGATCACGCGCTCGGCCTCGGGGCCCTCGGGCACCTTCTCGACCATCGAGGTCTGCACCTTGTCGCCGAACTCCTTTTCGATGGCCAGGCGGCCGGCGTTGTGGGCGAAGGTCCAGCCCGCGTCGCCCACGGGGCCGACGTAGGCGAAAGCGATCTTCAGCGGGCCCTTGGGCGCCTCAGCGGCCGAGGTGGCTTCGCTGGGGGCCGAGGCGGGGGCCGGGGATTCTTCCTTCTTGCCACAGCCCACCAGGGCGGCAGCGGCGGCCACGGTGGCCAGCGAAGTGAGTTTCATGAAAGAGCGCTTGGACAATGCTTGTGACATGTGTTCTCCAGTGAGGTCGAACGGGCTTGCGTGAGTGAAGTGATGATGACGCCTCAGGCGCCGGGATGGAAGGGTTTACCCAGGGACGCGGGCATGTTGATGCGGATCCACGTCGGATTGCGAGAAATCAACACCAGCACCACGATGGTGGCGATATAAGGCAGCATCGTCAGCCACTGGCTGGGGATCTGCACCCCCTGCCCTTGCAGCTGGAACTGCAGCATGGTCACCCCGCCAAACAAGTAGGCGCCCAGCAGCACGCGGGCGGGCCGCCAGGTGGCGAAGGTGGTGAGCGCCAGGGCAATCCAGCCCTTGCCGGCCACCATGCCCTCGACCCACAGCGGGGTGTAGACCAGCGAGATGTAAGCCCCCGCCACGCCGCACAGCGCGCCGCCCAGGCACACAGCCCCCAGGCGGATCAGGCGCACGCGGTAGCCCAGGGCATGGGCCGATTCGGGCGATTCACCCACCGCACGCAGCACCAGGCCGGCACGCGACTTCATCAAGAACCAGGTCAGCCCGATGGCCAGCGCGATGGTGATGTAGACCAGCGGGTGCTGCTTGAACAAGGCCGGGCCCACAAAGGGCAGATCGGCCAGGCCGGGGATCTCGAAGTGCGGGCGTTCGGGCAGGCGCTGCTGGGTGTAGTTGATGCCTGCAAAGGCGCTCAAACCTGTGCCAAACAGGCTGAGCGCCAGGCCGGTGGCGTATTGGTTGGTGTTCAGGAAGATCACCAACAGCCCGAACATCAAGGCCATGCCGGCACCGGCCAGGGCCCCTGCGGCAAAGCCCAGCCAGTCGCTGCCGGTGTTCACGCCCGTGGCAAAGCCCGCGATGGCGGCCACCAGCATCATGCCTTCGGCGCCCAGGTTGAGCACGCCCGCGCGTTCGTTGATCAAGAGCCCCAGGGCGGCCAGGCCCACCACCGTGCCGGCGTTGAGCGTGGCGGCCACCAACAGGGCCAGGGTCTCGGCCGACAGGCCGGTTGCAGCTTCGGTCATTTGGTGCTCACCCAGCGCAGGCGTTGGTGGATGAAGGTGTCGCAGGCCAGCAGGGCGAACAGCAGCAAGCCCTGGAAGACGCCGGTCAAGGCCTTGGGCAGGCCCAGCCGCGATTGCGCCAGCTCGCCGCCGATGAAGAACATGCTCATCAGCACCGCCGAGAACACGATGCCCACCGGGTTGAGCCGGCCCACGAAGGCCACGATGATGGCCGCGAAGCCATAGCCCACCGGCACGAAGGGCGTGAGCTGGCCCTGCGGCCCGGCCACGTCCAGCGCACCGGCCAGCCCGGCCATGGCGCCTGAGAGCAGCAGCGCCGTCCACAGCGCGCGGCGCGACGAGAAGCCCGCATAGCGCGCCGCCGCCGGGGCCAGCCCGCCCACCAACATCTGGAAGCCCGCAAAGGTGCGGAACAAGAAGACGGCAAAGCCCACCACGGCCACGGCCGCGATGATCACGCCGATGTTGAGCCGAAAGCCTTGGATCAGCTTGGGCAGGCGCGTGACATCCAGGAAGGTGATGGTCTGCGGGAAGTTGTAGCCGTTGGGGTCTTTCCAGGGGCCGTAGACCAGGTAGCTCAGCACCATCTCGGCCACGTAGACCAGCATCAGGCTGACCAGGATCTCACTGGCGTTGAAGCGGTCACGCAGCAGCGCCACGATGCCCGACCACACCATGCCCCCCACCATGCCGGCCGCCAGCACCGCCACCAGGATGGCGGGCGAGCTCTCGGGCGTGGCGTGCATGGCCACCCCACCGGCGAACACGGCGCCCATGACGAACTGGCCCTCGGCGCCGATGTTCCAGACGTTGGCGCGGTAGCACACCGCCAGGCCCAGGGCGATGAGCACCAGCGGCGTGGCCTTGATGCTCAGCTCAGACAGTGCGTAGCCACTTTTCAGGGGCTCGATGAAGAACATGCGCAGGCCGGCCACTGGGTCTTTGCCCAGCGCAACGAACAGCGCCACGCCCACCACCACGGTCACCAGCAAGGCGATCAGGGGCGAGGCCAGGGTGAGCACCTTCGAGGGTGCGGCGCGGGGTTCAAGCTTGAACATGCTTGCCCCCCCACAGCCCACTCATCCAGGCCCCGATCATCTCGACGGTCGCCTCACCCACCGGCACGCTGGGCGACAGGCGGCCTTGCGCCATCACCATCAGGCGGTCACTCACTTCGAACAATTCGTCCAGCTCCTCGCTGACGACCAGCACGGCACAGCCAGCGTCACGCAGTTTCAGCAACTCACCGCGGATCTGCGCGGCCGCGCCCACGTCCACACCCCAGGTGGGCTGTGACACCAGCAGCACCTTGGGGTGGGCGTCGATCTCGCGGCCCATGATGAACTTTTGCAGGTTGCCACCCGACAGGCTCTTGGCCAGGGCCTGCGGGCCACCGGCCTTCACGTTGTAGCGCTCGATCAGCTCGCGCGCCATGCCATGGATGCCCGCCAGCCGCAGCCAGCCACCGGGGCCGATGGCGTCGTTGCGGGTGAGCAGCGTGTTTTGCGCCAGCGACATGGTGGGCACGGCCCCGCGCCCCAGCCGCTCTTCGGGCACGCTGTTGAGCCCCAGGTGGCGGCGCTGGCGCGGCGTGGCCCGGGCGATGTCTTGCCCGAACAGGTGGACGCTGCCTTGCGGCGCGCGCGGGTCTTCACCCGAGAGCACAGCCATCAGCGCCTGCTGCCCGTTGCCCGACACCCCGGCGATGCCGACGATCTCGCCCGCACGCAGCTCGAAAGCCACGTCCTGCAGGCTCACGCCGAAGGGGTCGATCTTGGGCACGTTCAGGCCCTTGCAGCTCAGTGCCACATCGCCCAGCGTGGGTGGCTTGCGCTGCAACTCGGGCGGCTCGGCGCCGATCATCAGGCGACTGAGGCTGGCGTTGGTTTCCTTTGTCGGGTCGACTTCGCCCGTCACCTTGCCGCCGCGCAGCACGGTGCAGTGGTGGCACAACGCGCGGATCTCGTCCAACTTGTGGCTGATGTAGAGGATGGCGCAGCCCTCGGCCGCCAGCTGGCGCAGTGTCACGAACAGCTTGCTCACCGCCTGAGGGGTGAGCACCGAGGTCGGCTCGTCGAGGATCAGCAGCTGCGGCTTGGTCAGCAGCG
>JBEEJT010000196.1:0-16164 GCA_041169085.1 Pseudomonadota bacterium
CTCGCTGTCCAGCGCGGGGTTGTTGGTGGCGGCCACGGTGAAGCGGGCGTTCGGGTGAGCGGCCTTGGCGCCCTTTTCCTTGGCGATGGCCGGCGTCCAGTCGTTGCCTTGCCAGTCGGTCAGGTGAGCGGGCAGCTCGTCGGTCATCGACTCCCACCACACGTCGCCGTCATCGGTCAGGGCCACGTTGGTGAAGATGACGTCGCGGTTGAGCGACTCCATGCAGTTGTAGTTGGTCAGCGTGTTGGTGCCAGGGGCCACGCCGAAGTAACCGGCTTCGGGGTTGATGGCGTACAGCTTGCCGTCTTGTCCGGGCTTGATCCAGGCGATGTCGTCACCGATGGTGGTGACCTTCCAGCCGTTGTAGCCCTCGGGCGGGATCAGCATGGAGAAGTTGGTCTTGCCGCAGGCCGACGGGAAGGCGGCAGCCACGTGGTACTTCTGGCCTTGCGGGTTGGTCACGCCCAGCAGCAGCATGTGTTCGGCCAGCCAGCCTTGGTCGCGGCCCATGGTCGAGGCGATGCGCAGGGCGAAGCACTTCTTGCCCAGCAGCGCGTTGCCGCCGTAGCCCGAACCGTAGGACCAGATTTCGCGGGTGGCGGGGTAGTGGACGATGTACTTGGTGTCCGGGTTGCAAGGCCAGGCCACGTCCTTCTGACCGGCGGCCAGCGGGGCGCCCACGGTGTGCACGCACGGCACGAACTCGCCGTCGGTGCCCAGCACGTCGATCACGCCCTTGCCCATGCGGGTCATGAGCTTCATGTTCACGGCCACGTAGGCCGAGTCAGACAGCTCGACGCCGATGTGGGCGATGTTCGAACCCAGAGGGCCCATCGAGAACGGCACCACATAGAGGGTGCGGCCGGCCATGGCGCCCTTGAACAGGGCTTGCTCGCCCGTTTGCAGCTTGGCGCGCATCTCGGCGGGGTCACACCAGTTGTTGGTGGGGCCGGCGTCTTCCTTGCGCTCGGAGCAGATGTAGGTGCGGTCTTCCACGCGGGCCACGTCGGACGGGTGGGTCCAGGCCAGGTAGGAGTTGGGGCGCAGCTCGGGGTTGAGCTTCTTGAACGAACCGGCTTCGACCAGCTGTGCGCACAGGCGGTCGTACTCTTCGGTGGTGCCGTCGCACCAGTAGATGTCCTTGGGCTGCAGCAGAGCGGCCATTTCGGCCACCCAGGCAATCAGCTTGGCGTTCTTGACGTATGCAGGTGCATTCACCTGAACAGCGTTCGACATGACGAGATCTCCGGAAGTTGAAAACAAGGTCTCGGCAGGGCTGGGGCGGGTGGCAGAGGCGGCGTTTTGCCAAGTTCTGCCAGCCATCCAAGCCCTGTCGACACCTCGCAGGCACGCTTCGGTGGAACCGCGTAGTGTAGTCCACTGCCCCGGATTTGGGTTCCCCCCCCGGCAAGGGGGGAAGCAGGTCTGGCGTGTAAAGGGCGGGCGCTCGCGTGACAGATGTCACGCCATGCTGGCGCCGGCGGGCTCGCCTGGCACGTTTTGTATCCTGATACACATCCGGCACGCCCCCAAGGTGAAGACCGCGTGACAACGTGCACACTTGTCGGCTTGCGCCCGATGTCTTCTTTCTCCCGGCCGATCGACATGCCCGCCCCCGCCCTTCGCGCACCGACCGCCTCCCTGTCCGCAGGCTCACGCCGCCAGGCCCTGAGCTGGGCCCTCGGTGCCGCCGGGGCCTGGGCCCACCCGCTGGGCGCCCTGGCCGGCACGGTGGCGCCTCGCGCCGAAAGCCCCCGCGTGGGCGTCGACCCAATGTTCGTGGCCAGCGGCCTGACCGCCAAGTGGCGTGCCGCCATGGGCAAGGACCTGGGCTGGCAGGCCCAGTGGCAGGAAATGGACACAGCCCAGGTGTTGGCCCAGCTGGAAGCCGGCCAGATCGACACCGGCCTGTTCCTCAGCCACCCGCGCGCCACCGAACTCGACCGCCAGGGCTTGATCTACAACCTGCAGACGCTGGGCACCACCGCCGTGTGGCTGCTTGGCCCCACCGAAGACCTCGCCGGGATCCGCGGCGAGCGCGATGCAGGCCGGGCGCTGACCCAGGTGTTGCTGGCGGCCCAGGCGGGCGCCGCGCGCTGGGCCGCGCCGCCCGCCGGCTCGCCACTGGCCGCGCTGGTCGACGAGCTCACGCGCGGGCAGTTGCCCAAGCTCAACCGCAGCGGCACCACCGCCACGCCGGACGGCCCGGCCTATGAGTTGGTGCCCCTGGCCAGCCGCCTGGCCAGCGACCGCCGCAAGGTGTGGCTGCAAGACGACCCGAAATTGCTGCTGAAGGCTCAGGTGGCCTGCTCGTTCCGCTCGCGCCACCCTGGCGGCAAGCTGTTGGTGAACTGGCTGGGCTGGCCGCTGGCCCAGTCGGCCTTCAAGCAGGTGCGCCCCGGCTGGCAAGGCCGACCTGCGCAAGGAGCGCCACGCCCATGAGCCCGTTTGAAACCGCCGCCTTGCTCCTGAGCCTGCAAGTGGCCCTGGCCACCTTGCTGGTTGCCACCCCACTGGCGCTGACGCTGGCCATCCTGATGGCGCGCACGCAATGGCGCGGCAAGGTGCTGGTCGACGCGCTGATCCTGCTGCCCATCGGCCTGCCGCCCGCCGTGATTGGGTTCGCCCTGCTGGCCGGCCTGGGCCGTGACGGCGCCTTGGGCCAATGGCTGCACGATGCCACCGGGTTCAGCCTGACCTTCTTCCCCGCCGGGGCGGTGCTCGCTGCCAGTTGCATGACGGTGCCCCTGATGGTGCGCGTGCTGCGCCCCGCTTTCGAGGCCACCGACCCCATGCTGCTGCCCGTGGCCCGCTCGTTGGGGGCCAGCCGGATGCGGGCCTTCTTCACCATCACCTTGCCCCTGGCCTGGCCCGCCGTGGCCTCGGCCATGGCGCTGGGCCTGGCCGCGGCCTGGGGCGAGTCCGGCGCCACCCTGGTGCTGGCGGCCACGCTGCAGCCGCACCAGACCGCCGACATCACGGCCCCGGTGGCCATGGTCCAGTCGCTGCTGTCGGGCAGCAAGGGCGAGACCTCGGCCTGGCGTCTGGCCGCCGTCTCGCTGGGCGTGGCCCTGGCGGCCGTGTTGGCCAGCGAATGGGGGCGCCTGCACTGGCGCCGCCACTGGCACGCGCGCCTCAAGCCGGTGGGGGCGCCTTGAGCACGGCCACACCACTGCCCCGCGCCTTGAGCGTCGAGTTGCGCCTGGCCCGGCCCGGCCTGGACATCCGCGCCCAGTTCCGCGTGTTACCCGGCATGGTCTGTGCCCTGGTGGGCCGACACGGCGCCGGCAAGAGCGCCTTGTTGCGCGCCACGGCTGGCCTGGCGCCGGCATTGGGCGGGCGCGTGGCGCTGGGCAACGACGCGCTCTACGACTCGGCCGCGCGCATCAACCGCCCCGCCCACGAGCGCAAGCTGTGCTGGCTCGACGGCCAGACCCACCTCTTCCCCCACCTCACCGTCCAAGGCAACCTGCGCTATGGCCTGCCCGGTTGGCCGCGCAAGGTGGCCTCGCCACGGTTTGACCAGGTCGTGCAATGGCTGGACCTGGGCAGCTTGCTGGCCATGCGCCCCAACAAGCTCAACGTGAGCCAGCGCTTCAAGGTGGCGCTGGGCCGCGCCCTGGTGTCGCAGCCCCACGCGCTGCTGCTCGACGACCCGCTGTCCGACGTGCCCGCCACGGAACACGATGCGCTGCTGGAGTTGCTCGCCGAAGTGCCCCGGCGCTTCAAGGTGCCCACGGTGCTGGTGAGCCCGCGCATGAACGAGGTGATCCGCCTGGCCGACGAGGTGGTCATCCTCCACGAAGGCCGCATGGCCGGCGCCGGCCCCACCCCGCACATCCTGTCCGACGTGTCGCTGTCCACCTTCCTCGAAGGCGTGCACGCCGGCAGCGTGCTCGAAGGCGAAGTCAAGCGCCACGACATCCAGTGGTTGCTCAGCGAAGTCGATGTGGCCGGCCAACGCGTGACGGTGCCCGCCATGTTGCACGCGGTGGGCCAAAAGGTGCGCTTGAAGGTGCGCGCCCGAGACATCAACCTGCACCGCCACACGCCCACCGACAACACCGCCAGCAACCTGCTGCGCGGCCGCGTGACCCAGATCATGCTGGCTGGTGAGCACGGCACTTACGGGGCCGTCGGGGTGGAACTCGATCAATCGCTGACCCCGCAGGGCCAGGAAGCCGGCCCCGGTGCCCACTTGTGGGCCATGCTCACCCGCAAGTCCATCCAGCAAATGGATTGGCAACCTGGCCAGCCTTGTGTGGTGAGCTTCAAGGCCATGGCCACACAAGTGTCAGGCTGGCGATGAGCGCCAAGCGGTGGCGTCCTGGGGCACACTGACCGGCCAGCATCGCCGCCCAACCACCCACCGGTCTGCCCACATGCCCACCAGCCTCTTGCCCTGCCGCCTGTTGTCCATCAACCTGGGTCAGCCTGAACCGTTGGTGGTGGAAGGCGGGCGCACCGTCATGAGCGCCATCCGCAAGCGCAGCGTGAGCCGCGCGGAAGCCCCCGAGCGCATCCAGGTGGGCCCCATGGGGCTGAAGGCCGACGACCAGGCCGACCCCGAGGTGCACGGCGGGCTGGCCAAGGCGGTGTACGCCTATCCCCATGAGCACTACGCCTTCTGGCAAACCGTGCGCGCACAAGCGCAGCAACAGGCTTGGGACGAGCCCCTGCCCTTCGGCATGCTGGGTGAAAACCTGACCCTCACCGGCCTCTTCGAAGGCGACGTCTACGTGGGCGACTTGCTGCGCTTCCCCGACTGCGTGCTGGCCGTCAGCGAGCCGCGCCAGCCCTGCTTCAAGTTCCAGGCGGTGATGGGCTTCAAGCAAGCGCCCAAGATGATGGCCCAGTCGGGCTACTGCGGCTTTTACCTGTCGGTGCGTCAGCCCGGCACGCTGGCCGCAGGCGAAGCCTTTGAACTGGTGCCCGGCCCGCGCGAGTTGAGCATCGCGGACTGGTTCCGCGACAAGATGCGCCGCCGCGACGTCGACGCCTGAGCGGCCTCACCCCGCTTCAGTCTTCGTCTTCCCAGCGCCGCAGTTGCGCCTTGAGCCCGTCGAGCCACTTGCGCACGTCGGTGCTGCTGGCCAGCGACTGGCGCGACCACTCGGGGCGCTGGCTGGGCTTGCGGGCCTGAGCGACGGCCAGCTTCGGGCCGTCTGGCGCCAGGGCCAGCTCGACCACGGCCAAGCCTTTGAGTTCATAGCGCCAGGGCTCGCCCGCCCCGCGCTCGGCGAGCTTGAGTTCACGCAGATCGCGGCGCAACTTCACCAGCGCTTCTTCGGGCTTGAATGCGGGCAGGGCGAAAAAATCGCCCAGATCGTCCTGGCTCATGCGGCCTCCTGCGGGGGCACGGGGGGCCCGTCGTTCTTGATGCCTGCGGCCACGTGGCCCGAGGGCACATGGGGTGCGGCGTTTTCCACGTGACCGGTCTGGTCGTCGAAGAAGAAATCGGGCTCGAACTCGCGCAGGAACTCGCCTTTGGCCAAGCCCCCCAGGAACATGGCTTCATCGACCTCGATGCCCCAATCCATCAGGGTGCGGATGGCGCGCTCGTGAGACGGCGCGCCCCGCGCGGTGACCAGCGCGGTGCGGATGCGCATGGGCGTGTCGGCCAGTTCGGCCGACTGCTGCAAGGTGTGCAAGGCCTGCAGCAAAGGCTTGAAGGGGCCGTCGGGCAAGGGCTTGCGGGCGCGACTGACTTCGTGGTGCTGGAAGGCGTCGAGCCCGCCTTGCTGGAAGACCCGCTCGGCCTCGTCCGAAAACAGCACGGCGTCGCCGTCGAACGCGATGCGCACTTCGTGGGGGTGGGCCACGCCAGCACGGGCCGCGTGGGGCAGCACCCGGGCCGCCGGCACGCCCGCCTGCAAGGCCTGGCGGACATCGGCGTCGTTGGCCGACAAGAAGAGGTGGGCCTGCAGCGGCTTGAGGTAACGCCAGGGGCTGCGGCCACGGGTGAACACGCCACGCTCGATCTCCAGGCCATGGTGGGCCACCGAGCGGAACACGCGCAGCCCAGAAGCCGGGTCGTTGCGCGACAGGATGACCACTTCCACCCGCGCGTGTTGCGGCGTGTTGAAGCTCAGCAGCTTGTTGACCAGCGAGAAGGCCACGCCCGGCTTGGCGGGCACCTCGATGCGGTCGAGTTGCAGCCCCATGTAGGCGCGGTCGTCGGCGCCTTCGAACAGGCGGTTTTCCTCTTCGAAATCGAAAAGGGCGCGTGAAGAAATGGCCACCACCAGGCGGCCGTCGAGCGTTGCAGGCATGGGGGCATCATAGCGACGCCCCGCACGCCTCACTGCACGAAGCCGATGGGCGCCTTGCGAGGCCCGCTGCCAGGCAAATCGCGCGGCTCGATGGCGCTGCGGCCGTCGAGCTTGGCGTTGCCGAACGCCGTCATCAGGGCACGGCGCATGTCCCGGGGCGCCAGGCGCCCGAGGGCCGACAAGGTGGCTTCGCCGGGCTCGGGGTCGAAGCGACGGCCCCAATCATGGGCATCGCGGATGCGCTGGTAGAGGCGCATCGCGATCTTGCGTGCGGCGTCCTCGTCGGGCATGTCCACCTCGAACACGTTCATGCGGTTCAAGATGGGCTCGGGGATGCTGCGCGCGTCGTTGGCCGTGGCCACCCAGATCACCTGGCTGGCGTCCACGCTCACTTCGGCGAACTCGTCGGTGAAGCTTTCGGCGGTGTCGTGCTCCAGCAGGCTGTAGAGCGAGCCCAGGGGGTCGTAAGCGTGCTCCCCCCCGGTCTTGTCGATCTCGTCGACCACCATCACGGGGTTGGCGTACTGCCCTTCCACCAGGGTCTCGAACACCTTGCCGGGCCGTGCGCCCTTCCATTGGCTGCTGGCGCCCGACAAGACCCAGCCTGCGGTGAGCGAACTCATGGACACGAAGCCCAGTCCGGTGCCCAGCAGTTGGGCGACTTCGCGGGCGAAATGGGTCTTGCCCACGCCGGGCGGCCCGAGCAGGAGCATGGGCGTGATCTCGAGGGCGTCGCGGCTGTCGGCACACAAGGCCAGTTGGCGCCGCAGGTCGTCGAGCACCTCGTGGAAGTTGGGCAACTCGTCATAGAGGTGGGCCATGGCGGGCAAGCCGCTGGGCTTGACCTGGAAGCGCTCGGGGCCCTTTTCCAGCATGCGCTCGTAAGTGGCGCGCAAGCTTTCGTGGTCACGGGTGGGCAGCTTGCCCAGCCGCTTTTCCACCTCGTCGAGGCTGTAGACCGAGCGCATGTGCGCGATCGGGATGCGGCTTTGGAATTCGCCGCCGTGTCCCACAGGTACCAGATCGGTGCATCCCATGTGTGCCTCCATGCTTCAGGCTGGGAACCTTCATTCAAGCAATTGGCTGGCCAGGTGTCATTGGGAGTAGCCGGGATGCGGCTGGCCAGTTCGTGCGATCCGTCACTTTCCGGTGGCCACCAGGCAAAAAAAAGCCGCGCCCCAAATGGAGCGCGGCTTTCACGAATTTGCCGAAACACCACCGGGGAGGCGGCGTCACGTGATGACAGCTATGGGTGAAAGATTAACGGGAAAGCGGACTTTCGTCTTCATCCGTAAGGAGGAGCCCTCACCCCACCCACCCGGCCAAAGCCTCACTTCACCCAGGTGTTCATCTGCATGATCGGCATCATCACCGACATCACGATCAGCATCACCACCAGGCCCATGACCACGATCAGCAGGGGCTCCATGACGGTGGCGATCGCCAGCGCCTTGCGTTGCACCTCGGCCGCCAGCTGGTTGGCGGCGCGCTGCAACATGAGCGGCAACTGGCCGGTCTGCTCACCCAGGCGGGCGAACATCGACAACAAACCCGGGAAACGTTTCTTGGCCGCCAGGGCCGAGGCCAAAGGCGCGCCTTCGCGCACCTGCACGAGCGCGTCCATGGCGTCGGCGCGCATGGCGCGGTTCGAAAGGGTTTCAGCCGCCGCCTGCAGCGCCTTCAGGATGGGCACGCCCGAACCCGCCAACATGGCCAGCGTGCCGGCAAAGCGCGCAGCGTTGTAGCCGCGAGCCAGCCGCCCGATGATGGGCAACTCCAGCCAGGCCGAATCGAACTTCAAGCGGAAGCCCTCGTCGCGCAGGCCGATCACCAGGCCAGCGCCGCCGCCCGTGAGCAGCAAGAGCATGAGCCAGCCCCAGTTGCGCATGAAGGCGCTCAGGCCCAGCATGAACTGGGTCAGCATGGGCAGCGCCCGTTTGGAGCTGGTGAACACCTGGGCCACCTGCGGCACCACGAACACCAGCAAGGCCACCACGATCACGATGGCGAACACCGACACGATGGCGGGGTAGAGCGTGGCGCCGATCAGCTTGGACTTGAGCAGCTGCTGCTCTTCCAGGTCGTTGGCCAGCTTGTCGAGCACCGCGCCCAGCTGGCCGCTTTGTTCGCCGGCCGCCACCACGCCTCGGTACACCTCGTCGAACTCGCGCGGGCTGCCCGACAGCGCCCGGGCAAAGGGCGAGCCGGCGTTGACTTCAGCGCGCAGGTGCGACACCAGCTCGCGCTGGCGCGGGTCTTCGGCTTCGTCGGCCAGGGCCGTGAGGGCGCGCTCCAGCGGCAGGCCGGCCACGACCAGGCCCGAGAGCTGCCGCGTCCAGATGGCCAGCGCCGACGCGTTGAACACCTTGCTGACGAAAATCTGCTTGTTGAGGCCCTGGCCTTCGCCCTGCCCCCCGGCCGTCACGACATCGACCTTGATGGGCACCAGCCCGTTGCCGCGCAATTGGGTGCGCGCGGCCTTGGGGTTGTCGGCATCGACCAGGCCGTTGACGGTCTTGCCGGCGGTGTCCAGGGCTTCGAAGCGGAAGGCGGGCATGTTGGTCTCTCAGCTCATTCCCGCGTGACGCGCAGCACTTCTTCCAGCGACGTGACGCCTTCGGCCACCAGGCGGTCGCCGTCTTCGCGCATGGTCTTCATGCCGTTGCGCTGCGCCACTTCGAACAACTTGGCCTCTGGCGCCTGTTCGTGGATCAGGCCACGGATCTCGTCGTCGGCCACCATGAGTTCGTAGACACCGGTTCGGCCCTTGTAGCCGCTCATGCCGCACTCGGGGCAGCCCACCGGGTGGTAGCGCCCTTGCAGGTCCTGGCGCTTGCAGTGCGGGCACAGTTTGCGCACCAGGCGCTGGGCCAGCACACCCAGGAGCGACGACGACAACAGGAAGGGCTCGATGCCCATGTCGGTCAGGCGGGTGACGGCGCTGGGCGCGTCGTTGGTGTGCAGCGTGGCCAACACCAAGTGACCGGTCAGCGAAGCCTGCACGGCGATCTGCGCGGTTTCGAAATCGCGGATTTCACCGATCATGATGACGTCCGGGTCTTGCCGCAGGATGGCGCGCAGGGCCTTGGCAAAGGTCAGGTCGATCTTGGCGTTGACCTGGGTCTGGCCGATGCCCGCCAGCTCGTATTCGACCGGGTCTTCCACGGTCAGCACGTTGGTCGTGGCGGCGTCGACGGTGCCCAGGCCCGCGTACAGCGTGGTGGTTTTGCCCGAACCCGTGGGGCCGGTCACCAGCACGATGCCGTGGGGCTGGCGCAGCAGCTTCAGGAAGCGGTCGAGCGATTCGCCGCTCATGCCCAGCGACTGCAGGGTGAACTTGTTGGCGTCGCCCTTGTCCAGGATACGCAGCACCGCGCGCTCGCCGTGGGCCGAAGGCAGCGTGGACACCCGCACGTCCACCGCGCGGCCACCGATGCGCAGGCTGATGCGGCCGTCTTGCGGCAGGCGCTTTTCCGAGATGTCGAGCTCAGCCATGATCTTCAGGCGCGAGATCAGCGCGGCGTGCAGCGCCTTGTTGGGCGCGACCACCTCGCGCAGCGTGCCGTCCACGCGGAAGCGAACGGCGGAAGACCGCTCGTAGGGCTCGATGTGGATGTCGGAGGCGCCGTCCTTCGCGGCCTGCGTGAGCAGCGCGTTGAGCATCCGGATGATGGGCGCGTCGTTGCTGGCTTCCAGCAGGTCTTCCACCGCCGGCAGGTCTTGCATCATGCGCGACAGGTCAACGGCGTTCTCCACTTCGCCCACCACCGCTGCCGCGCTGCCTTCGCCCGCGGCATAAGCCGCCGCGATGCGGTTGCCCAGCGATTCGGCCGGCTCCTGTTCGATGCTGTGCACCTGGAACTGGCGGATCACCTCGGAGAGGGCTGCGCGCGACACCTCGGGCGCGGCCCACAGGGTGCTGCGCTCGTCGTCGATCTCCAGCAGCAGCGTGTTGGCCTTAGCGAAGGCATACGGCAGGGGGTGTCGGGTGGCCATGGTCAGCTCGGCTGGTGCCGCCTCACTGGCGGAAAGGGATGTTGGCCTTGGGGAAGTCTTCGCCGCGCGGCTGCGGCACCAGGCGGGTGCTGCTGCCCTTGCCGGCCTCGCGTTCGGCGGGCGGCTTCATGTCGTTGCTCATCTTCAGCTCTTCCACCACCGGCGTGCCATCGACCGCACGCAACACATGGCTCGGTGCGGGTTGCGTGCTCACCTGTTGCTGGCGCATGAACTGGTAGCGGTCCAGCGTGATGGCGTTGGCGTCGTCCTGGGTGCGCATCACGATGGGGCGGAGGAAGACCATCAGGTTGGTCTTGTCACGCGAGCGGCTACGCGACTTGAACAAGTGCCCCAGCAACGGGATGTCGCCCAACAGCGGCACCTTCGAATCGCCATCAGAGAACTCGTCCTTGAGCAAACCGCCCAGGACCATGATCTGTCCGTCGTCCACCACCACGGTGGTTTCGATCGAGCTCTTGTTGGTGATCAGGCCGGTGGACGCGGTCTTGCTTGCGGGGTCGACCGACGACTTTTCCTGGTACACCGTCATGCGCACGGTGCCACCTTCGCCGACCTGCGGCTTGACGCGCAGCGTGAGGCCCACGTCCTTGCGCTCGACCGTGGTGAAGGGGTTGACCGTGCCCGAGCTCGACGAGGCGCCGTTGGTGTACTGACCCGACACGAACGGCACGTTCTGGCCCACCACGATTTTGGCTTCTTCGTTGTCCAGGGCGATCATCGTCGGCTTGGACAGCAGGTTGCCGTCGGCGTTGGTTTCCAGGAAGCTGGCCAAGGCGCCGAGGTTGTATTCACCATCGCCGTTCTTGTGCAGGAAACCGACGTTGAACCCGGTGAGGCCACTGGCCGCCGAGCGCGAAGCCCCCACCAGCGAGAACAAGCCCGGCATGGTGCCCGATGTGAGGTTGGTGCCCGCGCCCACGAGGTTGTTGTTGCCAGCCCCCAGGGCCCACTGGAAGCCGGCCTGTGCCAACTTCGATTCGCTGACCTCGATGATCATGGCCTCAACATAGATCTGCGCGCGGCGCTGGTCGAGTTGGTCGATCACGGCGCGCATCTGGCGATACAGCGCGTCGGAACACGTGATGATCAGGGAGTTGGTGGCCGGGTCGGCCTGGATGAAGCCGCCCACCGAAGGCCCGGCGGACGCCTGCACCGGCGAAGTCGATTGCGACGAGGCCCCTGCTGCACCAGACATCGCCGCCTGGGTGCTGCCGGGGGCCGTGATCGGGGTGCTCGCGCCAACCGACGAGCCGCCCGATCCGCTGCTGTTGCTTTGCGGGAACGAGGCGCGCAACACGGTCGCCAGCTTCACCGCGTCCGAGTTCTTCAGGTAGACCACGTAGATGCCGCTGCCACCGATGCCGTTGGTGCCCGGACGGTCCAGCTTGGCCACCAGGCCACGCACCATGGCCAGACGCGCCGGGTTCGGGGCCCGCACCATCAGGCTGTTGGAGCGCGAATCGGCCATCACCGTGGTGGCGCCGCCACCCGCTGCAGCACCAGGCGCGCCGGCGGCACCGCCACCGTCCAGCAGCTTTTGCACCACCGGGGCCATGTCCACGGCCACGCCATGTTGCAGCGGGATGGTTTCGAGGTCGGTCGACTGCGGCACGTCCAGCGCCGCAATCATCTGCGCGATGCGCTTGAGGTTGTCGGCGTAGTCGGTGATCACCAGCGTGTTGGTGCTGGTGTTGGCGTTGATGGTGTTGTTGGGGCTGATGAGCGGGCGCAACACCGTCACCAGGTTGTTCACGTTCTCGTACTGCACGCGGAAGATCTGCGTGAGCACCTGGTCGCCGCTGCGGGCCACGTTGCCCACTTCCACCGTGCCGGTCTGCAGCTTGGCTTCGGCTTCGGGCACGATCTTGAGCAACCCCGACACCTCAACGATGCTGAAGCCCTGGCCACGCAATGCCGCCATGAATTGCTTGTAGGCCTCGCGGGTGGTCATGGGCTGGTCGCTGTAGAGCGTGATCGCGCCCTTCACGCGCGGGTCGACCAGGATGGGGCGGTTGAGCACGGCGGCCATCGCACGCGCCACGCCGTCGATCTCGGCGTTGATGAAGTTCAGCGTGACATTGGCCTGCTGCTTCTCGGCTTTCGGTGCTTTCTTCGACGTCGTGGCCGCGAAGGCCACCACACCCGGCAACACGCCACCCGGCCCGAAGCTCAGAGCCAGGGCGACCATGAGGGCCGTGGCGCGAGGACGTTGGAACATGGGAAGGGTCTTCATGCCTTATCCGATCGAAATGACAGTGCGGTCGCCCATGGAGCGGCCCAAAATGGACAGGAGGTTCTGCAATGCGGCGCGCTCGTCTTCAGAGCGGGCGCGAGCCTCACCCCGAAAGCGCAGCCCGGTGAGGCCCAGCGAGCCTTGCCCGCTGAGTTGCAGCGCACCTTCGGTGGTGTAGAGGTTGATTTGCGCGAGCCCTTGCGCGTCGGCTGTCACGCCCACGCGGTAAGAGCCCAAAGTGTCGAGCGTGGACATGCGCGAGCTCACGTTGTCAAACGAGACCACCAGACCGCCCATCAGGCGAACCCGGCCATTGGCCCGTGCCACGCTGAAATCACTGACCTGGACCCGCAAGACACCGCTGAGTTCGAGGCCTGTCCAGGGCGCGCCCAGGCCGCCCAGCCAGGCTGCAGGCCAATGGCCCACCTCGCCCGAGCCTTGCAACGCACCGGGCTTGCCGCCAGGCGCGGCCGCCAGGGGCTGCACCTTGAGCTCGACCTGGGTCTGCCCGATGCCCGGCTTGATCACCAGCACCGCCGGCACCGGCATGCAGCAGTCTTGTTGCAGCGACAAGCGCAGTTGCAGCCCCTGGAGGTTCAAGCCAGCACCCAGGCGCCAGGCCAGGCGGCCCGGCAAAGCGCGCGCATCGCGGCTGCCCGGCCCGCCGGTGAGCACGGCCACGGCGTCGCCGCTCCAGATGGTGCCTTGCGCTTCGGCCAGCACCAGGCGCTGGCCCGTGAGGTCGTTGATGCCATTGGCCAACCAGGCAGCCGGCGCGAACGCCACGCCCCCGATCAGGCTGCCCAGGCCCACGCCCCACCAGCCCCAGCGGCGGCCGGCGCGGCGCATGTTTTCCCACCGCGCCATCTCCAGGGTGGATTCGAGCCAGCGCGTGGTCACGGCCGTGGCCCCGCGCATCCAGCGTGGGCGTTGGCTCAGGAAGGCGAATGTGGCCATCAGGCTGCCGGGCTCAGCGCCCGCCTCCCACGCCAGGCCCCAGGCCCACGGTCACGTTGCCCGAATAGACGCCGGGCGAAATCTGGATCAGGCCGGCTTCCAGCGGCTTGACGCGCGCCGAGCTGCGGGCTTCGTCGAGCCAGGCCGCCAGGGCCTCGCCCTTGACCTTGGTGAGCGTGAGCGTGGCGCGGTCGCCCTGCATGGCCAGCGCCGCGCCTTCACCCAGCCGCTCGGTGGCCGACTTCAGCGAGGCCTCGGACTGCGCGGGCGCCACAGGCGGGCGGGTCTTGAGCTGGCGCGACTCTTCGGCGAGTTTGCGCATCTGGTCGAGTTGGGCGTCGGCCTCGCGCAACTGTGCCGGCACCAGCGTCAGCGTCTTCCAGGCCGGGCGCACGCCCACCAGGACCACCAGGGTGAGGCCCAGCAGCCAGGCTGCGGCCGAGGCCAATTGGCGCTCACGCGGGGCCATGGCGCGCCATTTCTGGCGCAGCTCCTGGAGGGCGTCTTGGAGGGGACTGCGGGCGGTGCTCATGGGCGATCCATCTGGGGCGGTGGGGGGCAGAGCGCGCGGCTCATCCGCGGCCCGGTCGGCGCATCACGATGCGCCCCTCGACGATGTCGACGCTGTAGCCGGCGGCGCTCAGGCGGTCACGCAGGCCATCGAGGTCGGGCTGGTTCCAGCCAGCGGGCGGCATCACCGACAGGCTGGTGCCGTCGTATTGCAGGCCACCGGTGGGCTTGTCTTGGGGCCAGGCGCTGGCCAGGGCGCCCATCAGGGCTTCCAGGTCGTTGTCGCCGGGCTGACCGGCAGCGGCGCGCAAGGCCTCGGTTTCGCGTTGCATCTGCACCGGCGCGTCGAGCACGGCGGTGATTTGCGGGTGGGTGTCTTTGAGCAAGGCCACCATGGCGGCCTTTTTTTGTTGCACCAGGTGCTTTTGTTGCCAGGCCCAGAGGTTCAGGCCCAGCACCTGGGCGACCGCCAGCACCACGAGGCCCACGCGGGCCGGACGCCACTGCGGGCTCAGGAAGGCGCGCCACTGGTCGTTGATCGCGTGCAGCCCCTTGGAGCGCGGCGTGAGCTCGAACTGCAGCAGGTTCCACAGCGAGCGGGCCGCGTGCAAAGCGTGTTCGGCCGGGGTGAGCACGGTGACCGAATGGCCCAGCCAACGCTCTGCTGGCGCGGCCACGGCAGGCGACGCGAAACAGCGCGCATGGACAGGCAAGGGCTCAGGCAGCAGCGCGCGCGACATGGCACCAGCCGCAGGCCAGCTGCTCACGCCCTCAGGCGAAGACCAGGTGACCAGCATGTGCAGCGCGCCTTCGGCGTCCACCGACTCACCGCCATGCTGTTCCGAGAAATAAGCCACAGGCGGGTCGTCGGGCACCATGGCCGGCACCACGCGCTCCACGCGGATCTTGGCCTTTTCGAGGGCCATGAGCTGGCCGGTGAGCCAGGCGTGGTTCATCACGGCCACCCAGGTGGGCTCGCCCACCTTGGACTGCGGGGCCACCGCGAGGTGGATGTCGTCCGGGTCGTCGAGCACCGCGTCTTCCAGCATGCTGGCCAAGGCGGCGCGCATGCGCGAAGCCGGGGCCTTGGGCACCGTCAACTGGTGCCAGGACACGTCGGTTTCGGCCATGACGGCCACCACGGTGTCGGCCCTGGGCAGCAAGTTGGCCGCCGCACGCCCCTGGCGCGCCACCGACATGCCGTCGGCGCTGAGCACATAGGCGAACTCACGCTCCCCGCCGACCGCGCTCGCCGGGTCGCCCGCGGAAGGCGTCACGCCGGGCCTGGTGCGGGCCGGCAACTGGATGATGAGGATGCTCATGAGCGGGGGTCAAACCTGTGGATGGGGCAGCCGGGCCGTGGCACCGGGTGTGGCACGTTCAGGCAAGCCGCCTCCAGCATAGTGGTTCGCACATTGTAGGAGCGGGCAAACAGCGGCCATTTAAGGATTGATACCTGCCCCGATGTGGTGTAAAGCTTCGCCATCGTGGTGCAAAGGCCTCAGTCAGCGGGTGTCGAGGGCCGCCAGGCGGCTTTTCGCTTTGACGTCCACGGTCTGCCCGTCGCGGTGCAAGAGGTTGCGCTGGACGATGACGAAATCATCGATGCGGATGCGGCCTTCGGCCTCGAAATAGCTCGAGGCCACGTCCAGGCCGACGGAGGGCAGCACCACATTGGGGCCCACCACCGCCCGGATGCCGTCGACCGAGCGAAACGACTTGCTCGCGCGCGCCTGCACCACGCGCAGCGCCGTGCCCGAGTCCAGGCCCGCGGCAGCGGCCAGCACCTCTTTCGACGCCGTGTTGATGTTGACCGCCTGGCCAGGCTCCGGCAGCAGCGTCACATAAGGGCGCAGGCGCTCCAGCAGGCCGGCGTCGAGGCCTTGCCCGAGCCACAACAGGTCGTCCAAACTTTGCGGCATCAAAGGGGCTGCGGCCAAGCCCGTCGAGCCGCCGATCTGCGCCATGGCGGCCGGGTCACTCATGGCCTGGGTGGCCAACACCGCCAGAGACAAGCGCTGCGCCACCAAGCTCGCCATGCCACCGCTCAAACCCAGGCTGTTGCACAAGCGCTCGAACACCTTGACCGCGTCGGGCACGATGGCGCCGTTCGAGTCAACCATGTTGCGCAGGTTGAATTTGGCCAGGGCATCGGTCTGCCCACCCGAGACGAAG
>JBEEJT010000197.1:0-7084 GCA_041169085.1 Pseudomonadota bacterium
CCTCAAGGGCCCCAAAGGCGATGAGCGACACCCCGATCACCAGCAACACCGTGCCCACGCTCACACTGCCCATGTCGCCCTCACCAGGTGGTAATAAACCGGCGCCGACAACACCACCGAGTCCAGCCGGTCCATCACGCCGCCGTGCCCGCCGATGCTTTGGCCCCAGTCCTTCAGGCCGCGCTCCCGCTTGACCGCAGACATCAACAGGCCGCCCAGCAAGCCCGTTGCACACAACAGCAGCGACACCCCTGCCGCTTGCCAGGGCTCAAACGGCGTGATGTCGGCCAACATGACGCCCACCGCCGTGGCCGACACAAAGCCTCCCACCACACCTTCGACCGTCTTGCCGGGCGACACCTGGGGCGCCAGCGGGCGGCGCCCGATCAACTTGCCCCAGATGAACTGGAACACGTCCGACAGTTGGACCACCAAGGTGAAATAGATGAGCAACATCAGCGGCTGCGCGTCACCCGGCAAGCGCAAGTGCAAGAGCGCGGGCAAGTGAGACACGGCGTAGACCCCGATCCAGGCCAGCCATTGCAGCCTCACCAGGCTGTCGAGCCAGCCCCGGCTCACCCCGGCCAACAGCAAGACAGCCGGCAACACCACCATGCCCGCCAGCGGCAAGAACACCCAGACGGCCCACGCCACCCCCAGCCCCACCCACAGGTATTGCAAGGGCAGCAAGACATAGGTCACCGTCAACAAGGCGCGGTGATCGGCATCTCGCCAGGCCAGGGCTGCCGTCAACTCACGCAAGGCCAGGAACGAGAGGCAGACGGCGAGCGTCAAGGTGCCCGCCAAACCGAAATGAAAGGCCGTCGCACAGACGGCGATCATCCACCACCAAGCCAGGTTGCGCTGGTGAAGGTTGTCGATGGCGGCGCTGGGCTGGCCGGGCGCCAAACGCCACTTGAGCACCAGCCCCACCAAGGTCGCCACCGACAAAAAGGCCAACAGCCCGGCCAGCAGGCCCCAGAACAGCGGGTCGCTTTGCGCGAAGCTCATGCGGCACGGGCCACGGCATGGGCCTCTTCTGAGGGCACAACGCCCCCCCCGGGGCCGACTTCAGGGCCACCGGGCTGCAAGGCCAGCACGGCCTGTTAAGCCCGGCGCAAGAAGGCACTCGCTTCTGAAGGGACCACGGCCAGCGGCGCCCCCACCCTCACCCCACACAGGCCTGGCGCCGGCACCATGGCGCCTTTGGGCAAGACCTGGCGTGTGTTGCCCAGCCAAACCGGCACCAGCAAGGCTTGCGGGCAGGCCTGCGCCAGCTTGAACAAGCCCATGCGAAACGGCTGCAACACCGCCGTGCCTGTGTTGCGGGTGCCTTCAGGGAAGAGGATCAGCGACTCGCCCTGGCGCAACACCTCCGCCATGGCTTGCCAACCCACTTCGGCATCGGCGCCCCGGCCCCGCTCGATCAACACCGCGCGGAACACCTCGCGAGCCAGGAAGCGTCGCCAGGCGGTGCGACCCCAGTGGTCAGCCGCCGCCACGGGCCGGATGCGTTGCCGGTGGCGGCGCGGCAAGGCCGTCCACAGCACGATGAAATCGGCCAGGCTGTTGTGGTTGGCAAAAAAAACGCAAGCCACTTCGCCTTGCAAGGCGAGCGGCAGGTGAGACCGGCGGGCGGGCCGCACGCCGGTGAACAAGCGCGTGACCGCCATCAGGCCCAGCTGCAACGCCCAGCCCAGCCCACGCGCCAGCCACCTGGTCCAGCCCAGGCGCATGCCCGTGCCATCCATGATTCACCCCGCTTGATTGAATCGATATCATCAAATGTTAACAATCTCACACAAGCTGACCATCAGGTGTGCTGCGGGGGGCATGCCGACACCCGCCTCCGGTGGCACCAGGGGCCGCATCGCATGTCGCTTTACCTGTTCAAGTCCCGATTTCAGGCGCTGCTGCGGCCTGCGGTGCGCCACCTGGCGGCGCGCGGCGTCATCGCCAACCAGGTCACCTTGGGGGCCTGCGCCGTTTCTCTGGCCCTGGGCCTGGGCTTGCACGTCGCCTACCTGCACGGGCCAGCGACACCGTGGGCCTGGCTGGGCCTCGTGCCGGTGTGGATGCTGCTGCGCATGGCGCTCAACGCCATCGACGGGATGCTGGCGAGAGAACACGGCCAGCAGTCCGTGCTTGGCGCCTACCTCAACGAGTTGACCGACGTCGTGGCCGATGCCGCTCTCTTCCTCCCCTTTGCCCACCTGCCTGGCGTCGACCCCGTGGTGCTGGGTGCCGTGGTGGTGCTGGCCGCGCTCAGCGAAATGGCCGGGCTCCAGGGACTCACCGTAGGCGCCAGCCGCCGCTACGACGGGCCCATGGGCAAGAGCGACCGGGCCTTGGTCTTTGGCGCGGTGGGCGCCGCCGCCGCTTTGGGGTGGCCGCTTGACGGCTGGCTGACCTGGTTGATGCCCATGGTCGCCTGCCTGACCGCCTGGACGGTGGCCAACCGCGTGCGCCTGGGCCTGGCTGAAGCACGGCAAGCCCGGTCATGAGCGCCCTCACCCCAAGCGGCCGCTGGTCGCTGTTCGCTGGCAACTTCGTCATCGGCTGCGGCGTGATGGTGGTCAACGGCGCGCTCAACGACATCGTGGCCGACCTCCAACTCACGGTGGCCCAAGGTGGCCAGTTGATCGCCTGGTGTGCCGTGGTCATGGGGGGGAGCGCCCCCGTGCTGGCCACGGTGCTCTCCGGGCTGCCACGCCGCAGGCTGCTGAGCCTGGCCTTGCTTTGGTACGCGGTCGGTCACGCCTTGTGTGCCTTCGCCTCTGACGCCCACAGCCTCCTGGCCTTGCGCATGGCCACGGTCTTGTCCGCCGGCTTGTTCACACCGCAAGCCGCGGCCACCATCAACCAGTTGGCTGCCCCCTCTCAGCGCGCATCGGCCATCACGTTCGTGTTCGGCGGCTGGGCCCTGGCCACGGTGGTCGGGGTGCCGCTGAGTGCCTGGGTCGGCGAGCGGCTGGGCTGGCGCCTGGCCATGGGTGCCGTCGCGCTTGCGGCGCTGGCGGCAGCGGCCTGGGTGGGCCGCGCCTTGCCGGCCGGGGTCCAACTGGCGCCACTGGGGTGGTCGGCCTGGCGCCGCATCGCCGCCAGCCCGGCGCTGTGGGGCGTGGTGCTGGTGTCATGCTGGCAAAGCGCCGCCCAGGTGAGCGTGTTGGCTTACCTGGCGCCCTACCTGAAAGCCACCCACCAGGCCAGCCCCGAACAGATCGGCCTCACCTTGGCCTATTTCGGCGGGGCGGCCTTGCTGGGCAACGCCTTGCTCGGGCGCGCCATCGACCGGCTGGGCCCGGCCGCCGGCGTGTCCCTCACCTTGGGCCTCATCGCGGTGAGCATGGTGTGCTGGCCCCTGGGCCAGAGCCTGCCGTGGCTGTGGGCGGTGTGCCTGCCCTGGTGCCTGAGCGCGTTTGCCATCAACGCAGCCCAACAGGCTCGCCTGGGGCAGGCCTCGCCGGAACTGGCCACCGCCTTGTTGGCGCTCAACACCTCGGCGATCTACAGCGGCCACGCCCTGGGCGCAGGCGGCGGCAGCCTCGCCATCGCCGCCACAGGCGCATACGGCAGCCTGCACCTGCTGGCGCTGTGTTGGCTGGCCTTGGCCGGCGTCACCAGCGCCTGGGCTTCGCGTCAACGCCCGAGGTGCAGCCCCCAGTAAACCGTGTAATTGCCCACCCAGAACAGGGCCCACACCCAAGGCAAGGCGCGAGCGCCCAACACCCGAGCCACCCCTTTGCCCACGAAGTGAAAGCCCAGGCAGGTGACGATGAACCGCACGATGCGAGCCGGCACCGTCAACCACAGGAACTGCCAGTAAGGCAGGCCCATGCTGCCCGCCTGTTCAGCGTAGATCTTGTAAGGGATGCCCTTGGCCGGCCCCCAGATCATGGCGCTGAGGCCTTCGCGCTGGAGCGCTTCGGTGACGCCCTGCACCATGGCCGGGTAGACCGCTGGCACCTGCAGCAAGGCCTGCAAGGCCACATCCGGGGACGCCTGCCCCCAGGCGTACATCAAACTGCCGCCCACCATGGCGCCAGCGACAGCCCACAGGCTGCACCACAGCGCACGCGCCAGGCTGGGCACGGCCACGATGGAGATGCCGACATCGGGCACGATGAACCACAGGCCACCCTCCACCACGGCCCAAGCCCAACACCAGGCGGGCGAATGCCTCAAGAAGTGCTCGAAGAGGGCACGCTTGTTCATGTGGGTCTGCCTGCTTGAAAGGGTGTGCCCGCAGTGTAGTGCGCAGCCCTTGGCTTAGACTGACGTGCATGTCCTTGTCGCACGCGTTGCTCACCTCGCTGATCGAAAAGCCCTCTTCGGGCTACGACCTGGCACGGCGATTCGACAAGTCGATCGGCTTTTTCTGGCACGCCACACACCAGCAGATCTACCGCGAACTCTCACGGATGGAAGCCGCTGGCTGGATCGCCTCGGAAGCCGCGCCGGATGGCGGCAAGACCCGCAAGAAGCTCTACAGCGTGTTGCCCGATGGCCAGGCCGAACTGGTGCGCTGGACGCGTGAGCCCTCGCCGCCCCCGGACCTGCGCGACGACCTCATGGTCCGCATGCGCGCCGACGCGGCCATTGGCCCGCTCGGCATGGAAGCCGAACTGCAAGCCCGGCAGGCGTTGCACCAGGCCAAGCTCCAGGCTTACCGCGCCATCGAAGCCCGCGACTTTCCCGAAGGCAAAGCGCTGACGCGTGAGGGCCGCATCCAGCGCCTCATCTTGCAAACCGGGATCATGTACGAAGAGTCGTGGGCACGTTGGACCACCGAGGCACTCAAAGTCCTCGCGCACAGCTGACGCCCTTCAGGCTCAAGCCATCAGGTCGATGTCGCTGCGGTTGCGCCCGGCCTCCTTGGCGCGGTAAAGGGCGGCGTCTGCGGCCTCCAGCACGGACTCCACCCGCATGTTGGCTTGCGCGGGCCTGGCCATCGCCACACCGACGCTCGCGGTCACGCACTCGGCCGTGGCGGACGCCTCGTGCCGCAGGCCCAACTGCCGCACCGCCTGCACCAGTTCGTCAGCCTGGCGGCGCGCACGCGGCACATCGGCGTCCGGCCACACCACCACGAACTCTTCGCCCCCCCAGCGTGCGGCAAAGCCGCCTTGTGCAGCTGCGCGCTGCCCCAACACCTGTGCCACCAGCTTGAGGCACTGGTCGCCGGCCGGGTGGCCGTAGCGGTCGTTGTAGGCTTTGAAGTGGTCCACGTCCACCAAGGCAACCGCCAATGTCCTGGCGGTGTGCCGGTGCTGCGACCACTGGCGGTCGAGCCAGTCGTCGAACGAACGGCGGTTGGCCAGGCCCGTCAAGGCGTCTTGCAAAGACTGCTCGGTCAATTGCGACTGCGAGCTGCGCAGCTGTTCGCGCAGTTGCTTGGCCCTCTCCGTCCGCGCAAAGCGCCGACGCTCTTCCAGCTCCAGACGGAAGTTGATCAGCAAGGTGTAGCCCGCGATCGAAAAGATCAGCAAGGCCATCGGCAGTTCCAGCTCCGGATAAGGCCTGACGTGCCCGAAGGCCGCGCCAACGCTGATCAGGTAGACCGCCAGCACAAACAAGGTGAACACCAGCGCAAAGCGAAACCGAAAGCGCTGCACCACGTTGCCATAGATGAGGATGGGCATCAGGCCTGCCCGGTACATCACGCCCCAAGGGCTGGTGGTCTGCACCAGCACCACACACAAGGACGCCGCCGCCAGCACCCCCGTCAAGGCCACCACCAGTTCAGGCAACCACGCCGGGAACAAGCGCACCAGCGCGGGGAAGGCCCAGGAGCACACGATCAAGGTCAGCGCGAAAGGCGTGAACAAGCCCAGGCGGATCCACAAGGCCTGCTCGAAAACGTCAGGCGCCATGAGCTTGTCCGACAGCAGGAACAGGTCATACACCAGCAACGCCACCACGCCACTGCGCAAAAAATGCGCCACGCGTGCGTCGCGGTTCATTTCGATGAAGCGCGACTCCTGTGCCTCCTCGAAATGCAGCTGGGGCGGCCGCCACTTGAGCCAGGCCGCCATCCAGCGCGCGCGGGACTCTTCCAGCGCGGTCATGGCAAAAGCTCCTGGCGCGCCACCATCACCCGGTTGCGCCCCGTGCGCTTGGCCTCGTAGAGCGCGTCGTCGGCCTGGGCGTAAAGCGCCTGCACGCTGGTCACCACCCCTTCAGACGGCCACAGCGTGACCACCCCGATGCTGACCGTGACCACCTTCGCCGTGGGCGACGTGGCGTGAGGCAAGGCGCGGGCTTCCACGGCCGAACGCACCCGCTCCGCCGCCGCCAGGGCCGCCGCCTCGTTGGCCTCCGGCATGACCACCGCGAACTCTTCGCCACCCAAGCGCCCCAGCAAGTCGCCGGTGCGCCGCATGCAACCCTGAATCGCCTGCGTGACCCCCACCAGACAGCGGTCGCCAGCTTGGTGGCCAGCGTGGTCGTTGAAGCGCTTGAAGTGGTCGATGTCGAGCAGCAGCAGAGAGATCGGGTGGTGCAACTCCAGCGCCCGCTGCCAGTAGTCCTGCACGTGCGACTCGAAGAAGCGGCGGTTGGCCACCTCGGTGAGCGGGTCGGTGGTGGCCTGGAGGGTCAGCAACTGGTGCGCGTCGTGCAACTGGGAGTCGAGGATCTGCTCACGGCGATCCTGCAGGTAGCTCATGCGCTCGTCGTGCTCCAGCTTGTAGTTGGCGTACAGACAGAACACCACCGTCGCCCCCAGCAGCACCGAGGTGTTGGCCACCAGCACCCCCGTGAAATCCGCGACGTTGAACACCACCAGCGCGTGCAGGAACACCACCCCGGCGCACATCAGCACCGCCGGCCAGAACCGGGCAAACGCACACACGAACACCACGACGATGTTGAGTTCGACGACCGTGGTGAACGCCATGGGGTGGTGAGACATCCACAGCAACATGGTCATGATCGATGCGCCCCACACCCCTGCGGCGGCCACCATCCATTCCCACACCACCATGCTGCCAAAGCGCGGCAGCAGCCACAGCCCCAGCAAGATGGGCGGGCAGAACGTCAACAGGCGAATCCAGACCGAGCGCTGGAACACGTCAGGCATCAG
>JBEEJT010000198.1:0-3609 GCA_041169085.1 Pseudomonadota bacterium
TCTCCGACCGGCGCCTGGCCAGGCTGCTCGACACCACGGAAACCGCCGTGCGCATGCACCGCCACGCGCTCAACGTCCGGCCGGTGTTCAAGCGCGTGGACACCTGCGCCGCCGAGTTCGCCACCCACACCGCCTACATGTACTCGACCTACGAGGAGGAGTGCGAGGCCAATCCGTCGTCCCGCGAGAAGATCATGGTCATCGGCGGTGGTCCGAACCGTATCGGCCAGGGCATCGAGTTCGACTACTGCTGCGTCCATGCCGCCATGGCCATGCGCGAAGACGGCTACGAGACCATCATGGTCAACTGCAACCCGGAGACCGTGTCCACCGACTACGACACCTCCGACCGCCTCTATTTCGAGCCCCTGACCCTGGAAGACGTGCTGGAAATCGTCCGCGTCGAGCAGCCCAAGGGCGTGATCGTCCAGTACGGCGGCCAGACCCCGCTGAAGCTCGCGCTGGATCTGGAAGCCAACGGCGTGCCCATCATCGGCACCACGCCTGACAGCATCGACATCGCCGAAGACCGCGAGCGCTTCCAGGCCCTGTTGCACAAGCTGGGCCTCAAGCAGCCGCCCAACCGCACGGCCCGCAACGAAGAAGACGCCATCACCCTGGCCAACGAGATTGGCTACCCGCTGGTGGTGCGCCCCTCGTACGTGCTGGGTGGCCGCGCCATGGAAATCGTCCACGGCGACAAGGACCTCGAGCGCTACATGCGTGAAGCCGTGCGTGTGTCTGAAAAGTCGCCCGTGCTGCTGGACCGCTTCCTGAACGACGCGGTCGAAGTCGACGTCGACTGCATCAGCGATGGCACCGATGTGATGATCGGCGGCATCATGGAGCACATCGAACAAGCTGGCGTCCACTCGGGCGACTCGGCTTGCTCGCTGCCCCCGTACACCCTGAGCGCCGAGCTGCAAGACGAGCTGCGCCGCCAGACCGCCCAGATGGCCAAGGCCCTCAACGTGGTCGGCCTGATGAACGTGCAGTTTGCCATCCAGGGCGACGTGACCAAGGGCCTGAACGACGCCACGGTCTACGTGCTGGAAGTGAACCCGCGTGCCTCGCGCACCGTGCCGTACGTGTCGAAGGCCACCGGCCAGCCCCTGGCCAAGATCGCCGCACGCTGCATGGCCGGCCAAAAGCTGGCCACGCAGAAGTCGCCCGATGGCAAGGCCCCGCGCGAAGTCGTGCCGCCTTACTTCACCGTCAAGGAAGCCGTCTTCCCGTTCAACAAGTTCCCGGGTGTGGACCCCGTCCTCGGCCCTGAAATGCGTTCGACCGGCGAAGTCATGGGCGTGGGCGACACCTTCGGTGAAGCCATGCTCAAGTCGCAGCTGGGTGCCGGTTCGCGCCTGCCCACCAAGGGCACGGTGTGCATCTCGGTCAAGGACGGCGACAAGCAACGTGCCGTGGCCGTGGCCCGCGAGCTGGTGGCCCTGGGCTTCAGCGTCGTGGCGACCAAGGGCACTGCTGCTGCCATCGCGGCCGCTGGCGTGCCGGTCAAGCCGGTGAACAAGGTGAAGGATGGCCGTCCGCACATTTCGGACGCCATCAAGGCCGGTGAAATCCAGCTGGTGTTCACCACCGTGGACGAGACCCGCACCGCCATCGCCGACTCCCGCAGCATCCGTCAGGCCGCCCTGGCCAACCGGATCACCTACTACACCACCATGGCCGGCTGCGAAGCCGCTGTGGAAGCCCTCAAGCACCAGGACGACCTGGTGGTGTACTCGGTGCAGGAGATGCACGCCAAACTGCACTAAACTGTGCAGACCATCCCGGGTTGCCTCACGCAGCCCGGGATTTTTGATTCCAGACAAGGCCGCGCCTGGCCACCACCCGTGCGAACCGCGCAGGTGTTCATAGACCAGGTGGCGGCTTTGCCCATTTTCATCACAGACGTTGACGAGGGACACATGTCCACCATCCCCATCACCAAGCGCGGCGCCGAGAAGCTGAAAGACGAACTGCACCGCCTCAAGCACGTCGAACGCCCCGCCGTGGTCCAGGCCATCGCAGAAGCCCGCGCCCAGGGTGACCTGTCGGAAAACGCCGAGTACGACGCCGCCAAGGACAAACAAGGCTTCATCGAAGGCCGCATCAACGAGATCGAAGGCAAGCTGTCGGCCGCCAAGATCATCGATCCGGCGGACCTCGATGCCGGCGGCAAGGTGGTGTTTGGCGCCACGGTCGAAATGGAGCTCGAAGCCACCGGTGACGTCGTGACCTACCAGATCGTGGGCGACGACGAAGCCGACTTGAAGCAAGGCCTGATTTCGATTTCGTCGCCCATTGCTCGCGCCATGATCGGCAAGGAAGCAGGCGACGTGGCCGTGGTGCAGGCGCCCGGTGGCGAACGCGCTTACGAAATCATCGACGTTCGCTACATCTGAGTCATGGGTGCTGCCGCCTCACGTTTGCAGCGTTTCCAGACCTGGCTCGCCTGTGTGTGGGCGGGGGTGGTGCTCGCGGCAGGCGGCCTGGCGGCGCCCAGTCTGTTTGCCGTGCTGGACAAGGTCCAGGCCGGCATCGGGGCAGGGCGCATCTTCACCCATGAAGCGCGCCTGAGCGCGGCCTTCGCCATCGTGCTGTTCGTCATTGAGCGGCGACGGGTGCGTGACCTGGCTGAAGCGGGCGTCACCACCACCGTGATGACCGGCAACTTGCTGTTGATCCTGGGCGCCTTGTTCCTGACGGTGTTCAACGAAGGCATGCTGCACCCGGCCATCGAGGCGGCCAAGGCTGGCCAGCCGACGCGCCTGTCTTTTGGCGCGCTGCATGGCTTGTCGGCCAGCCTGTTTTGGCTCAAGGCGGTGCTGGTGCTGAGCCTGGGCTGGCGCTTGACAGGGGCGCAAGCAGCGCCCCAAGGCTGATCAGCCTGGCTTCTTGGTGCTGGTGGTGCGCTTCTTGGCGCGCTTGATCAGGCCGCCGGCGGTCACGCGCTGGTTGCCCATCACCTTCACCTTCTTGATCTCCGGGCGGCGGGTGCCGCTCTTGGAGAACTTCAGGATCTTGACTTCACGCGGCGCGGCGCCAGCTTTCTTGCTGTCGTCGGCCACCGAGACCTTCTCGGCCACCGGGCGCCACAGCACCAGCAGCTTGCCGATGTGCTGAATGGGCGCGGCGTTGAGTTGGTCGCACAGTTGGGCGAAGATGTCTTCGCGCGCCTGGCGGTCGTCGCCGAGCACGCGGACCTTGATCAGGCCGTGGGCCTTCAAGGCCGCGTCGGCTTCTTTGACGACAGCGGGCGTCAAGCCGTCGCCCCCGATCATGACGACGGGGTCGAGGTGGTGGGCGTCAGCGCGGAAGGCGCGACGTTCGGCAGTGGTCAGTTCAATCGCAGGCATCCCTCTATTATCGAGCCATGAAAGTCCAAACCAAGAGCAAGAAGGTCAACAAGGCCTGGCTGAACGATCACATTCACGATCCTTACGTTCGCCAGGCCCAGAAAGAGGGCTATCGATCTCGCGCGGCCTACAAGCTCAAGGAGATCGACGAGACGCTCGGGCTGATCAGGCCCGGTCACCTGGTGGTTGACCTGGGCTCGACCCCGGGTGCCTGGAGCCAGTATGTGCGGCGCAGGCTGTCGCCTTCGGGCGC
>JBEEJT010000199.1:0-3301 GCA_041169085.1 Pseudomonadota bacterium
ATGCCGCCGACCTCCGGCAGGTGCAGGCTCAGATCCAGGCCTCGGAGAGCTACGCCAGGTCCATCGAAGCGGGGCGTTGGCCCCAGCTGGGGTGGAGCGCGGTGCGCAGCCAATCGAAGTCTGGCGACATCAGCTCGTCGTCCTGGCAGGCCTTGCTGACGGTGAACTACACCTTGTTCGACGCCGGCCTGGTCAAGTCGGCGGCCGATTCGGCCAAGGCCCGTACCCTGGCCAGCCGCCAGCAATACGAAGAGCTCTTGCTGACCCGCATGGAGCGCGCGCAGTCGCTGCACGAGACGTCTCAGACGTCCTTTCGGCACGCCAAGCGCTACGCCGAAATCGTGCGCGACAGCGACCTGGTGCGGTCTTACACCTTCCAGCAGTGGTCACAGTTGGGCAGGCGCTCGCTGTTCGACCTGATGTCGTCTGAAAGCGAGCACTTCTCGTTGCGGGTGGCTTATGTGAACGCCTTGTTCGACGGCTACCAGGCCAATGCCCAGTTGCGTTCGCTGGGTGGTGGCCTGTGGCGCTGGGCACAGCCTCAAGGCGAGCCCTGAAGCCTTCGGGCTTGGAGGCCGATCAGGGGCGTGAATCACCGGCTTTCTTGGGGGATCACGCCGGCCACGTTGGCAGACACTCGGCTGAGGGCGCCCGCTGGGCGCGTGGCGAGGTGACGGGATGCAACGTGTGTTGATCGAAGGCTGGCGCGGCGTGAGCCACTCCTTTGCGCTGGTGAACCAGTGTCAGATCCTGGAGATGCTCAAGCGCCCGCAATTGCAGCTCTTTCACCGGGACTTGCCTTTCGCCTTTGCGCACTGGAACAAGGCTGGCCACGACGCCGGCTTCAGTGACGCCGAGCAACAGCAGATCGCCGCCCTGGGCGAGCCGGACGACGGCCCGCTGGACTGGATCTACCGCATCAGCTCGCCCTTCAAGGCGGGCCCGACGCCCGCCTGCCCCGTGTTGACCTTCATGGTGACCGAGCTGGGCCTGTCTGCCGGCAGCTTCAACACCGATGGCCGAGGCCTCGAGGCTTACACCGAGGGCGACAACCTGATCGTGACGCCGACCCAGTGGTCGCGTGACCGCATCGTCGAATATGGCTTCTCGCCGGACAAGGTGAAGGTGGTGCCCCATGGCGTGCGGGCCGACACCTTTCAGCCCCTGGCGCCTGCCGACCGCACGCTGGTGCGCCACAACCTGGGCTACCAGGACGACGAGGTGGTGTTCCTGAACCTGGGCGTGTCGACCTGGAACAAGGGGATCGACCTGGTGTTGCTGGCGTTCGCCACCGTCAAGCGGGCGGGGCACAAGGTGCGCCTGATCCTCAAGGACCAGCGCAACCTCTACGGCATCTCGGTGGACCAGGTGCTCAAGGAGGTCAGCAGCAGCCGCCCCGACTTGTTCGACGAAGCCACCCTGCAAGCCATCTCGGTGGTGTCGGTCAACCTCAACCAGGCGGGCCTGCGTCAGCTCTACGGCATCGCCGACGCCTATGTGTCGCCTTACCGCGCCGAGGGCTTCAACCTGCCGGTGCTCGAAGCCGCAGCCTGTGGCACGCCGGTGATCGTCACCCAAGGCGGCGCCACCGACGACTTCTGCAATGCCGACGTGGCGATGCTGATCCCCAGCCAGCCTGGGGCACGGGAGCTGGCCCCGGGGCAAGTGGTGCCCGCGCGCTACCATGAGCCCGACCTGGGGCAGCTGGTGGAAGCCATGGACGCGTGCGCTCGTGGGCAAGGCCTGGACCCCGCCCGACGCGAGCGGGGCCGCCAGGCCCTGGTGGCGCGCATGAACTGGGCGTCGGCCACGCAGGCCTTGCTCGACCTGGCCGAGACCGCCCATGCCTAGTGGTGTGACGCTGGTGTTGGCCGACACCGAAAGCCATGTCCTGGCCCACAACGCCATCGAACACAGCATTCGGCAGTTCCCGTTCGACGAGGTGTTGGTGTTCACCGACCGGCCCGAGTTGTGGCCGCAGTGGCGCACCTGCCGCATCGACACGATCCGCCACATCGACGCCTACAACACGCTGATGATCAAGACGGTGCCTCACCTGGTGCGCACCGACCATTTCGTGGTGGCGCAGTTCGACGGCTTCGTGCTCCATGGGCAAGCCTTTGACCCCGCCTTTTACGAGTGTGACTACATCGGCGCCGTTTGGCCCGAGTGGCCTGTGTTCAACGTGGGCAACGGGGGCTTTTCCTGGCGCTCGCGCAAGCTGGCGCTGGCCGTGGCCGAGATGGCTGATTTCTGGCGCCCGGGTGAGCCTGAAGATGTGTTCATCGCACGCACCTTGCGCGTGGCGCTGGAAAGCCGCCATGGTTGCCGCTTTGCCGACGTCGAGCGGGCCCACGCCTTCTCTTACGAACAGCTGTTGCCGACCAAGCCGACGTTTGGCTTTCATGGGCTGATGCATTTGCCCCATGTCTACCGCGACCAGCTGGATTACCTGGTTGCCAACCTGCCGCAACGGGTGATCGACAAGCGCTTGCCCTTGTTGATGCTGGGCGCGCAACTGCTGGACGAAGCACAACGGGTGCAGCTGGTGCGCCTGTGCGCCGAGCGGGTGGCGCAAGCCGGCGCCCAGGGCCCGATCGCGGCCGCAGCCCCTGCCGTGGCGATGACGGGCTGAGGCCTCCCCCCTTTTTTCCGCTGCCGAATGCGACAACGACCGGACAGGCTGGCCTGATCCGGTCGTTGCTTTTGGGGGCGCCACCGCTCAGGTGACGCCCACCCGGGGCGAGGGCGTCAGATCAACAAGTCGTTGTTCTTGTCGTCGATCAGCTTGGTGCGGTCGATGCTCAGGCTCAGGTCGGCCACCGTGGACACGGTGCTGGCGCTCGTGGTCAGGGTGCTGACCTCGGTGGCGCTGCTGACCGAGCCCGTGGCGGCCGCCAGGACGTCGTCTTGCGGCGCGGCCAGGACATCCGACAAGCTGACCTGGGCGGCAGACACCGCACTGGTCGTGACGCTGGCGGCGTCTGCGGACGTCGTGGCCGCCTCGGCGGTGGCAGACGACTTGGCGAACCAGACGTCGGCCATGGCGTGGTCGCTGCCGTCCGCGGTGGTGTAAGACGACACCAGGCCCAGCAGGTTGCCGTTGTCGATCTCGGTGCCCTTCTGGGCGGTGAGGTCAAGCGAGACGATGCCCAGCTGGTCGAGCGACTTGAGTTCGCCCGCACCCACCACACCGTCGAGGTTGCCGTCCACCCAGACGCTCAGCTCGCGCCAGGTGGCGTCCGCAGAGGTGAGTTGGCCATCGGGGTTGGTGTCCCGGTCGGCCAGTGCCGCGTAGCCA
>JBEEJT010000200.1:0-16659 GCA_041169085.1 Pseudomonadota bacterium
TCCAGATGGCGTTGGTGTACAGCACCTCGTCGTCGCCCACCTGGGTGAGCGAAGGCGGCAGGCGGCTGAGGTCTTGCGCCATCGGGTCGGCCAGCGGGTGGTCGTGCGGCACCTTGAGCACCTTTTCCACGATCTCGCCCCAGGCGATGCGGATCATCGGGTCGCGGTCCATGCGCTCAAGGTGGCTGTTGTCCGCCGGCGGACGCAGCGTGAACGCGGGCGACATCATCACCAGCGAAGCCGGCGCCGGCAGGCCTTCCCGCATGGCGGCGATCGCCGTCATCATCGTCAGGTTGCCGCCAGCCGAGTCGCCGGCGATGGCGATGCGGTCGGCGCTGTAGCCTTCGGCCAGCAACTGGCGATAGCAACGCACGCAGTCTTCCAGCTGTGCCGGGAACGGGTGCTCAGGCGCCAGACGGTAGTGCGGCACCAGCACTTGTGCGCCCGTGAGGGCAGACAGGCGACGGGTCACGCTGCGGTGTGAACGCGGGCTGCCCGACACGAAGGCGCCACCGTGCAAGTACAAGATGGCATGGCGGGGGGTGCCCGCCGCGCCCTTGGGGCTCACGCGCTCGACCGGGATGTGGTCGATGCGGTCGGCCTTGACCTGTGCGCGGCCGTCTTGCGGCATCAGCAGGGAACCATTGTGGATGGCTGCCCGTTGCACGGCGAACGGCCACGGCGGGCCCAGGAAGGGCTTCATCGTGACCTTCAAGGCCTGGCGCAGCACGCCAGCCATGATGCGTTCACCCAAGTCAGACGGGGGCGCGTAATGGCGCACCATGGACGACGTGGCGGCTTGAGGGGCGGTGGCGGACATGGCGGCGCGGCTCATGGTTGGGGTCAGCTCTTCTTCAGCATGTCGGCACGGGCGAAGGCCGACACGAAAGGTTGGTACCAGGAGCCACAGAAGCGCACGAGCTTGTCGAGGAACTTGGCGTCCAGGCCCACGAGCACACGGCGCTTGTTGCCTTCGACGGCGCGCAGGATCTGCAGCGCGGCGCTTTCAGCCGAGGTGAAGTTCAGCAGCTTGTCGAACTTGGCGCGCGCGGCTTCGGCGTTGCCGGTGGCCTTCTCGATCGAGTGGTCCATGCGGGCGTCCTTGGCGATGTTGGTGCGGATGCCACCCGGGTGCACGCAAGTCACGCTCACGCCGCACTTCTCGATGTCGAGCTCCATGCGCAGCGCTTCGGTGAAACCACGCACGGCGAACTTGCTGGCGTTGTAGGTGCCCTGCGTGGGCACGGACAGCAGGCCGAACAGGCTGGACGTGTTGACGATGTGGCCTTCACCGGCCTTCTTCAGGTGCGGCAGGAAAGCCTGGGTGCCCCAGACCACGCCCCAGACGTTGATGCCCATGATCCACTCGAAATCCTTCGGGGCCACGGTCTCGGCGAAAGCACCCAGGGCCACGCCGGCGTTGTTGAAGATCAGGTTGACCTTGCCGTGGTCGCGCACGACCTGGTCGGCCCAGGCGAACACCTCGTCACGGCTGGCCACGTTCACCTTGGTGGTGGTGACCTTCACGCCCAGCTTGCCCGCCATGGCTGCGGTCTCGGCCAGGCCGGGCTCGTTGACGTCGCTCAAGGCCAGGTGGCAGCCACGACGCGCCAGCTCCAGCGCCAGCGTGCGGCCCATGCCCGAGGCGGCGCCCGTGATGGCCGCAACCTTGTTCTTGAAATTCTTCATCTCACGTGTCTCCGTCGTCGGGTTCGGGGTTGAATGTCGTCAATGCACCCACAGGGTGGGCCGCAGGACCGACAATGTGCCACGGAGGCAAGCCGATGGACCGCAAACTCGGGTCATCATCGCCCAGGTCACCTCGGATGAGCGCTCGGCGCCCGGCGGCAGACATGCAATTTTGACAACAATCAATTTCAAAATGGTATCTGACAATGCCCGTTTCCAGAAACCGGGTTAACCCTGAAAACCCCGCCAGTGCGGGGCCTGGCGGTCGCCGATACGGCGGCGTGGACTCCGAAGAGCGGCAGCGCCAGCGCAAAGCCAAGCTGGTCGAAGCCGCCCTGGTCGTGTTCGCCCAGCAAGGCTTTCACCACACCACCGTGCGCGACGTCTGCAAGCAGGCGCAGCTGACCTCGCGCTACTTCTACGAATCCTTTGACAGCATGAAGGCGCTGTTCCGTGAGGTCTACGCGTCGGTCAACCGCGACCTCATGCAACGCACCATCCTGGCGCTGGCGGCCTGCCAGCCCGACCCGGACATGCTGGCCGAGGCCGCCCTGCGCGCCTTCCTGACCTACATCCAGGAAGACCCGCTGCGCGCCCGCGTGGCCCTGGTCGACGCGCTGAGCATCGACCGCGAGGTCAACGACCTGGCCGAAAAGGCCTCGCAAGATTTCGCGCAACTGCTGGCGGGCTTCATGCACCAGTTGTTCCCACGCCTGGAGGAAGCCGGCCTGGACTTCAAGATGCTGGCCATCGGCCTGGTGGGCGCCAACACCCGGGTGGGCACCCACTGGGTGAACGAGCGCTGCAAGACGCCCATGGACACCGTGCTGCACAACTTGATGTCGCTGTTCAAGGCGTCTTCGGCTTACGCGCGCCAGTTGCACGACGCCCTGCCGCCCCGCCCAGCCCCCTGAATTTCCGCGACCCTGTCTTTTTGCGTGGCGCGCTCAAACAAAACGAGCGCAAACGAAGCCAATCGCTGCATCTGACATGGCGATACGTCTGCAGCATACGTGTTTCGCCGGGGTGGCTGGCCGACGCGATCGGATTACGATTCTTTGCAGTCGCACTCCGACCCGACACATTTAGCCTGCCATGCCCACCCCTGGTTTGATCTACCCTGCGGCCGACACCGTGCCCACGACGGCCACCCGGCCCGCCGGCGCGGCGCTTGCGCCCCTCAAGGGGTTGCTCTCGCCCGCCGTGCCGCTGAGCCTGGCGCGCCTGGTTGCCCACGTGTGCGAAGAGCGTGGCGTGAGCAAGGCCGAGTTGCTGGACACCGCCAAGTTGCCCGCCGGGCTGCTGGACCGCGACCAGGGCGAGGTGTATGGCACTGAGTTCGCCGCCTTGTGCATGACGGCGATCAAACTCACCCGCGACCCCTGCCTGGGCATCGAATACGGCCTGAACATGCCGCCCACCATGTTGGGCATGTTCGGCCAGGCCCTGATGACAGCCGGTTCGCTGACCGACGCCATCGAGCTGGCCGTGACTTACTGGCGCTTGCATGCGCGCTTCTTTGAAGTCGAGATGCTGCGCAACGACCGTGACTTGCGCATCCGCGCGATCGAGCGCGTGCCCCTGGGGCCGCTGCGCCGCTTTGCCGTGGAAAGCATGTTGACAGCCTGGGTCTACTCCGGCCGCCAACTCACCAGTGGCGCCCCCACGCCCGCCGGCGTGTTGATCCGACTCAACCTGCCTTACGACCCGGCCTTCGAGCGCTACGCCTCGCGGCTGCCGACAGTGCATTACGGTTGCGAGGTCGACGAGCTGGTGTTGCCCACCCACACGCTGGGCGTGAGCCTGCCCATGGGCCACCCCGAGGCGGCACGCCAGGCCCGCGCCGCTTGCGACGAGGCGCTGGTGCGCCTGTCTGAACATGCCGGCAACTTCGTGCAGCAAGTCGCCGACGCCTTGGCCCTGACCGCCGAAGGCTACCCCACCATGGCCCAGGTGGCCCAGCGCCTGGGCATCACCTCGCGCACGCTGGCCCGCCACCTCGACCGCCACGGCCTGACCTTCCGTCAGGTGCTCGACGAGCGCCGCCACCAGGAGGCTTGCGCCATGCTGCGCGAGAACCGCCACGCGGTGGAAGACATCGCCGCCCGCCTGGGCTACAGCGACCCGGCCAACTTCACGCGCGCCTTCCGCCGCTGGGCGGGTTGCACGCCCTCCCAGTTCCGCGACCAGGCCACCGGCAAAGTCGCCGTCTGAGCGCGGGGCCTCGGCCGCCGACTCGTCGCCAGCCAGCCCACCCATCCCACCGCGAATGGACCCGCCACCCTTGAGGGGTGCCGGGTCTTTTTTCTTTTGTGCCCACGCTGGCTGACGCAGGCGAAAAAAAGGCCGACTTGCGTCGGCCTTCAAATCCACTTCAAGGGGTCAGATGAAGAGGGAGAGGAAAATCACACGCCCCCGTCGAGCTTGCCATCGGCCTTGCGGCTGATGCCCATGCGGGTGCCGTTGCCCGGAGGGGCGCAGGTGAAGGTGATGGGCGAGTTGTTGCTGCGACCCAGCGACAACAGGCTGCTCAGGTTCACCGACTGCTCGCCACTGCGGTCAGAAATGAAGCTCTTGGACAGGCGTTGGTAGACCCAGCCGCGTGCCGCGCCGCCCACCACGCCCTTGGCCACCAGTTCGCACTCGGGGCGCGGGTTGGTGACCTCGGCGCGGCTGACCAGCAGGTTCAGGCGAGCGGCCACGTCAGACTGGCTGCCGTTGGTCGGGGTGACCGTCAACTGCTGGCCCACGATCGGGTCGAAGTTGCTCGGCGAAGCCAGCGTGAACTTCTCCAGCTTCATGCGGTTCTCGGCGCTCACCGTCACGAACACCAGGGCGTCCAGGAAGGTGTTGACGCTGCCTTGCACGCCGTCGAGCGAGTAGCCGAAGCCACGGATCTGCTCGCCCACGTTCGGGTAGCTGGGGTGGTTGCGGCCGAAGAAGCCCACCTTGGTGTAGACACCACGCACCGGCGCGATCTTGAAGTTCTCCGAGATCGTCGGGCCTTCATAGGTCATCAGGCCATTGGTGCCGTACTGGCCCTTGGCCGGGTCGATGGCGTGGCAGCCGTTGCAGGTGGCGATGTTGTCGGCGTTGGACTTGAAGTAGAAGTCCGAACCGGCTTGCTGGTCAGGCGTCAGGGTGTTGTCCAGATTGCGCACCGGGTTGGGCGGCGGCTGGATGGCCAGCGCGAAGTCGGCGAACGCGGTCAACTCGTCTTCGTTGGGCTCACCGTCGCGACCCAGCAGGCCGGGGAAGGCCACGCGGAAGTCCTTGAACGCACGCTGCTCCACCGTCGTGCCAGGCGAGACGCCTTGACGGTCACCACGCCAGTGCATCGGGCCGTGGTTGGCCATGCCCTGGAAGGTCTGCGTGGTCATCGGGCCCTTCATCGGGTGGAAGTTGATGGTGGTGCGCAGGAAGAAGGGCACCACAGGGCTGTACTTGTTGTTGTTCTTCTCGGGCTTGCCGTCCGGGTTGCCCAAGTCCCAACCGAGGTCGTCCTTGTCACCGAAGATGTGGCAGCCAGCGCAAGAAGAGTCACCGCGGCTCGACGAGAACTGGGCGTCGTACAGGAACTTGCGGCCCTTGACCACTTGCGTGGGCTCAGGGTTGTACATGGTGACGTGAGCCGATTCAGAGAAGCTGCTCAGGTTGACCACGGACAGGCCGTTGTCCTGGCGGGTGGTGACGTAGGCGCGGCCACGGGCCGTGTCGAGCACCACGCCAGTGGGCAGGCCGCCCGACACGGTCAGCTGTTGCGAAGCCGACGGCGTGAAGCTGTCGTTTTCGAGCTGGGCGGTGTCGTAACGGGCGATCTTGTTGCCACCCATGGCGGCCAGGTACAGCGTCTTGCCGTCAGGCGTCACGGCCATTTCCAGCGGGGTGGACACGGCAGCAGCCTTTTCAGCCGCGGTGCCCAGGCCCTTGCCGTAGCTGGTGATGTGCTTGTTGAGGTGACGCGGGGTCACGCCACCGGCGGTGTCCACCACGGTGATGCGGCTTTCGACGAAGTGGCCGTTGACCGATTCGGCGATGGTGCCCGGACCTTCGAAGCGGTGCACGTTGCGGGCTTCGGTGTTCGAGACGTAGACCTTGCCGTTGACCGGGTTGACGGCCATGTTGTAGATCGTGGTGCCCACGCCCGAGGCCTTGCTGGTCACGCTGGGCTCAGCGGCGTTGGCGTCGATCGTGAAGACGTCGTAGTCGGGCAGGTCGATCTTGACGTTGTTGTTCCAGGTCTTGGGGGCCACGCCGTTGCGGGCGTCACCACCGTCCACCCAGTCGCCATTGGCGTTCTTCTGGACGATCAGGCCGGACTGCGGGGCCTTGGAGCCACCGGTGGTGGCCAGCGGGGTGGCCTTGTCCAGAGGCGACGAGGGGCCGCCCATCAGCACGGTGGTCTTGTTGCCCGAGTGGAAGATGGCGGCGTAGACCTTGCTGCCGTCGGCGCTGCGGGCCAGGGCGCGTGGCGAGTCGCCGAACATGTTCACCACTTTGACCGGCTTGCCGCCAGCCTGGGTGCCAGGGTTGTTGGCGTCGAAGACCCACACGTCGGCACGGCCGGTTTGCGGCGTCGACAGCGAGTCGTTGAACGGGGTGTTCTGGCCGCGGTGAGCCGCGGTGATGAAGGCGTACTTGTTGCCTTGGCCGGCGAACACGATGTCGCCCGGCTCGTCGCCCGTCCACAGGGTGTTGACCACGCGGGCCGGTGCGGCGCTCACGTCGACGATGCTCACGCTGTCAGACAGGTGGTTGACCACCCACAGCTGGCCATTGGGGGCGAAGGCCACGGCGATGGGCTGCATGCCCACGGCGATGGATTCCTTGAGCACGGGGGTGCTGCCGGTCACGTCGAAGACTTCGACGCGGTTGTCAGGCGAGTTGACGACGTACAGCTTGCTGCCGTCCGGCGACAGGGCCATCGGGCGGGCGTGGCCGGTTTCGAAGTGGGCGTAGTCGCCGATCACCGGGGCGCTGCCGGTGTTGACCGCGCCGCCTTCGGTGCCGCTCACCAACACGTTGTTCACCGTGTAGGTTTCGCTGGAGAACAGGGCGTTGGCGCGGAAGCGGATGGTGACGTTGGCGTTTTCAGCCGCGGCAGGCAGGGCGAACTGGGCGCGGGCCGTGGCGGTGATGCGGGTCGATTCGAGGCGGACGTAAGCGCCACCGTTGACCGAGTATTCGACGATGCCGCCGTCGGCCAGGGTCATGCCCTTGGTGCTGCGGTCGAATTCGACGACGATGTTCTTGAAGCCCTGGGTGTTGATGGCCTTGGACGTGATGGCGCCGTCGGCACCGAACGTCGAGCCGGTCATCACGGCGCTGCCGCTCGCGGTGGACACGGTGCCCACGGAGGTGAAGGCACCCAGGCCGGAACTGAAGCTTTGTTGCAGCAGGGTGGCTGCAAAAGCGTGGCCGCCGCAAGCCAGCAGGCTCGCGCCCACGACTGTGCTGACGTGCCGCAAGCGGAAGGTCGTACGCATGTTGATCTCTCCAAACCTTGTGTTGATATGGACCAAAGTGAAAAACGCTGGCTCGCAGTATCTGAACGCCCTCCGTATCACGTGAGGGGCGCGCCTGCCAAGGACATGTCATTTCCGGACAATTGGGGGATAGTCCCCGTGTGTTCAGGCGCCATCTCGCGACGCCGAGCCAGGCACACCCGCCAAAATGGGGCCTACGGTGCGTCGGCCAAGCTGTCGGCCGCGACCGGTTTGCCACGCTGGATGTGAGGAACAAAGATGATGAATCGACGTGACTTTGGCCGTCTGTTGACGGGTCTGGGCGCCCTGCAAGGCCTGGTTTTCGCGCAGAAGGCCCAGGCCGCCAAACCGGGCCAGACGGCCGCCAACCGCCCCGCGGTGGTGGGTGACCGCGCGCAAGCCACCATCGACGACCTCAACACCTTCATGGGCGGCGAGCTCGTCCGCGTGGGCATCGTTTTGTACCCGGGCGTCTACGCCATGGACGTGGTCAACCTGGTGTCGGTGTTCCAGTCGCTGGGTGGCGCGATCGTCCACCTGATTTCGCGCGACAAGGAGGTCGTGACCAACGAGCCCGCCGACCCGGTGTCGTTGGTGCCGCTGACCCCGACCGAAACCTACGCCGACGCGCCCAAGGAACTGGACGTGCTGGTGTTGCCGGGCACGCTGCCGGGCAAGTACGGCCTGCTGGAAGACCAGGCGCTGATGGCTTACCTGGCTGAAGCCGCCAAGCACGCCAAGCTGGTGGCCGGCGTGGGCACGGGCTCGTTGATCATGGCCGCGGCCGGCCTGCTGCGCGGCCGCAAGGCCACCACCTTCTGGCCGTTCAAGCCCATGCTCAAGCAGATGGGCGTGAACGTGGTGGACAAGCGCGTGGTGGTCGACGGCAACCGCGTGACGGCCGCCGGCTCCACCGCTTCGATGGAGCTGGGCCTGCAACTGGTCGAGCTGGTGCGCAACAAGTCTCAGGCGCAGCTGGTGCAGCTCTACCTGGAGTTCGACCCGGCCGCCCCCAAAGGCGGCTCGCCCGAGAAGGCACCTGCCGACGTGTCGCGGTTCATGAACATGATGTACAAGGAAACGCTGAAGGACGGCATGGACGCCGCCGACCGCGTGGCCGCGCGCCTCAAAGCGCCGAAGTGAGCCCGCTGGCCCGGCTTGCCGGGCTCATTTGAGCACCCGACCGTCGGCGTCGATGACGTTGACGGTGATGGGGATGCCCTGCCCCACGCTCTGGGTGACGGTGCAATAGGCCTCGAACTGCGCCAACACGCGGTCGAGGTGCGACAGGCTGGCCGCCGGCACGCCCAGGGTCAGGCTGGCCTGCATGGCCAGCACCCGGATGCGCCCCTCGGCGTTGCGCCCCACTTCGGCCAGCACTTCGCAGCGCAGTGGTTCGGGCTCTTGCTTGAACTTGCGCAGGGCGAACAACAGGGAATCCGACAGGCAGTTGCCCACGGCGGCGGCCAGCAGTTGCACGGGCGAAGGCCCCTGGGCGTGGCCCAGTGGCGGTGGCTCGTCGGCCAGCAGGGGCGGCACGTCGCCACCAAAGTGCACTTCAAAGCGGTAGTCCTGCTGCTGCTTGAGCCGGACACTCACCTGGGCTTCGCTCATGGGTTCTCCTGATGATGGGGGTGTGGTGACGGGCAGTGTCCCTCAAGTGGGACGCCGCCCTGGGTTCACCCCGGCAGCCGGATGGGTTGCTTGAGGAAGACTTGCCCGTCCGGCCCGGGCGCCGGCCACCAACCCGCACGCACGTTGACCTGGATGGACGGCACCACCAGCCGAGGTGGCGCCAGGGTGGCGTCTCGGGCCTGACGCATGGCCACGAAGTCGGCCTCGCTGACACCATCGTGCACGTGGACGTTGTCGGCGCGCTGTTCGGCCACGGTGGTCACGCTGCGCGGCGCGACACCCGCCTCAGGGTAGTCGTGGCACAGGTAGAGGCGCGTGTCGCCTGGCAGGCTCAACAGGCGCCGCACCGAGCGGTAGAGGGCCTGGGCATCGCCCCCCGGGAAGTCGCAGCGTGCGGTGCCCACGGCGGGGCTGAACAGGGTGTCGCCCACGAAGACGACGTCGCCGATGCGGTAGGCCAGGTCGGCCGGGGTATGGCCCGGCACATGCCAGGCGTGCGCGGTGAGCCGGCCAATGTGGAACAGCTCACCGTCTTCGAACAAGTGGTCGAACGGGCGGCCGTCGGTGGGCAGGTCATCGAGTTGAAAGTGTGCCTTGAAGGTGGCCTGGACCTGGGTGATGTGTCGGCCGATGGCGATGCGCCCGCCCCACTCGCGCTGCAACTGGGGCGCCGCACTGAGGTGGTCGGCGTGGGCGTGGGTCTCCAGGATCCAGTCCAGGGTGAGGCGCTGTTCGCGCAGCAACTGGTGCACCGGCTGCAGCGGCGCCAGAGACGCCTGCCCGCTCGCGGGCTGGAAGCCCAGCACCGGGTCGATCACGGCGGCGTGGCCGCCGGCCTCGTCCCAGACGACGTGCGTCCAGGTGGCGGTGTCCGCGTCAAAGAAAGAGGCGATGTGAGGGGTCGGTGCGCTGTTCATGCGTTCAATCTATTGACTTATAGATTGTCTGTCAACATAATTTCCCACATGCAAGTGTTACCCGCCCACCTTGAATCGCCGTCGCCGCCTGTGGCGATGTGCGTGGGCGCGTTCACCGACGCCGAGTTGCTGCACCTTCAGGCTTCGGCCGAGCGGGCCTGCACGCTGCTCAAGGCCTTGGCCCACAGCGACCGCCTGATGCTGTTGTGCCGGCTGGCCCAGGGTGAGTTTTGCGTGGGCGAGCTGGAAGCCGACCTGGGGCTCCACCAGCCGTCGCTGTCGCAGCAGCTGGGGGTGTTGCGCCAGGAAGGCCTGGTCGAAACCCGCCGCTGTGGCAAACACATCCATTACCGATTGGCCAGCGAAGACGCGCTGGCTGTCTTGCAGGTGCTGCACGCGCGCCTGTGCCCCACCCCTTCGTCCCCGGAAAAGGCTTGAACATGACCGTCAGCGTTCCCCTCACCCCGTTGTGCCCCGAGTTCACCGTGTGTGGCCAGATCCACCTGAGCGACGTGGCCAAACTGGCGGCGCAAGGCTACAAGGGCCTCATCAACAACCGCCCGGACGGCGAAGGCGGGCCAGAACAGCCCACCAGCGCCCAGATCGAGGCAGAAGCTCGCGCCCATGGCATGGCTTATGCCTACTTCCCCATCCACAGCCCCATGGAAGCCGGCGCCAAAGCCTCGGCTTACCACCAGGCGTGTGCCGCCCTGCCCCACCCACTGGTGGCGTTCTGCCGCTCGGGCGGGCGCGCCACGACGCTGTTCCAGGCCGCAGGTGGCTCGGTCGGTTGTCCCGGCTGAAGCCTCCGTTTTGTTCCAGATCCATCCACCCTCCAAGGAGAGCACCATGACCCCCAACGTTGGCGGCATCGACCGCATCGCACGCATCGCCGCAGGCGTCACCCTGGTGGCCCTGGCCGCCACCGGCACCGTGGGCCCCTGGGGCTTCATCGGCATCGTGCCCATCTTCACCGGCCTGACCCGCTGGTGCCCGGCTTACTTGCCGTTCGGCTTGTCCACGTGCAAGCGTCCCCAGTGACGCTGAACCATGGCGCCTGACTTCGCCCTGCACGCCCCAGCGGCCACCGCGCTGCTCGGGGCCTTGGTGGGGGGTGTGCTGGCGCTGACGGGCGCGGGTGGCGGCGTGCTGGCCGTGCCCTTGCTGGTGCTGGTGTTGCACTGGCCCTTGTCCCAGGCGGCCCCCACGGCTTTGCTGGCGGTGGGCCTGGCCGCCGCTGCGGGCGCCTTGCCTGGCTTGCGCGCAGGCGAGGTGCGCTGGCGGGCGGCCTTGCTCATGGGCGCGGCGGGCATGCTCGGTGCCCCGCTGGGCGTGTGGCTGAGCCAGCGCTTGCCCAGCCGCCCACTGTTGTGGGGCTTTGGCGGGCTCATGGTGTGGCTGGCCTGGCGCCAATGGCCCCGTGCCGCGCCACCCGTGTCCACAGCCGAGGCGCCTGCGTGCGTGGTCAACCCACACAGTGGGCGCCTGAGTTGGACGTCGCCCTGCGCCCGCGCCGTGGCCGGCACCGGTTTGGTGTCGGGCACCCTGAGCGGCTTGATCGGCGTGGGCGGTGGCTTTGTCATCGTGCCCGCCTTGCAACGCCACACCGACCTGGCCTGGCGCCAGGTGCAGCTCACCTCCCTGGCCGTGATCGCCCTGGTGGCGGCTTCGGGCGTGGGGGCAGGAGCCTGGCAGGGCCAACTGAACTGGCCCGCCGCCCTGCCCTTTGCGGCTGGGGCCATCGTGGCCATGTGGGGCGGCCGCCGCTGGGCAGAGGGCCTGTCTCCCGCGACCAGTCAGCGGCTGTTTGCACTCAGCTGCGTCGTGGTGGCGGGCTTGCTGTGGGCCCGGGCCTGAGCGCTCACGCCAGGTCGAAGCGGTCGGCGTTCATCACCTTGACCCAGGCGGCCACGAAGGCGTGGACGAAGGCTTCGCGCTGGTCGTCCTGGGCGTAGACCTCGGCATAAGAGCGCAGCACCGAGTTCGAGCCGAAGACCAGATCGACCCGCGTGGCGCTGAAGCGCTTGGCGCCTGAAGCACGCTCGACGATGTCGTAGCTGTTGCGGCCGGTGGGCACCCAGCGCAGGCCCATGTCGGTGAGGTGCACGAAGAAGTCGTTGCTCAAGGTGCCCACGCGGTCGGTGAACACGCCGTGCGCGCTGCCGCCGTGGTTGGTGCCCAGCACACGCATGCCGCCCACCAGCGCCGTCATCTCGGCGGCCGTGAGGCCCATGAGCTGCGCGCGGTCGAGCAAGAGCTCTTCGGGTGACACGGCGTAGTGCTGCTTTTGCCAGTTGCGGAAGCCATCGGCCAGGGGTTCGAGCACATCGAACGAGGCGGCATCGGTTTGCTCAGGGGTGGCGTCGCCACGGCCTGGGGCGAAGGGCACGTCCACCTTCACGCCGGCAGCGGCGGCGGCCTGCTCGATGCCCACGTTGCCCGCGAGCACGATGGTGTCGGCCACGCTGGCGCCGAACTTGGCGGCCAGGGGTTCGAGCACGGCCAGCACCTTGGCCAGGCGCTCGGGCTCGTTGCCGGCCCAGTCTTTTTGCGGCGCCAGGCGGATGCGCGCGCCGTTGGCGCCACCGCGCTTGTCGGAGCCGCGGAAGGTGCGGGCGCTGTCCCAGGCGGTGTTGACCATCTCGGCCAGGCTCAGGCCGCTGGCGGCCGCATCGACAATGGCGGCCTTGAGGCCCGCCACGTCATAGTCGCTGCGACCGGCCGGCACCGGGTCTTGCCAGATCAGCACTTCAGCGGGCACATCGGGGCCGATGTAGCGGGCACGCGGGCCCATGTCGCGGTGGGTGAGCTTGAACCAGGCGCGGGCGAAGGTGGCCGAGAAGTACGCCGGATCTGCATGGAAGCGCTCGGCGATCTGGCGGTAGGCCGGGTCCATCTTCAGCGCCATGTCGGCGTCGGTCATGATGGGGTTGCGGCGGATGCTGGGGTCGTCCACATCGACGGGCTTGTCTTCGTCACGGATGTTGACCGGCTCCCACTGCCAGGCGCCGGCCGGGCTCTTGGCCAGGGCCCACTCGCAGCCCAGCAAGAGTCGGAAGTAGCCGTCGTCCCACTGGGTGGGGTGCGTGGTCCAGGCGCCTTCGATGCCGCTGGTCACGGTCTGGCCGCCCACGCCCCGGCCGCTGTGGTTCATCCAGCCCAGGCCTTGTTCGTTGAGTTCGGCGCCTTCCGGCTCGGGGCCCAAGGCCTTGGCGCTGCCATTGCCGTGCGCCTTGCCCACGGTGTGGCCACCGGCGGTGAGCGCCACGGTCTCTTCGTCGTCCATGGCCATGCGGGCGAAGGTGACGCGCATGTCGTGGGCGGTCTTGAGCGGGTCCGGCTGGCCGTCCAAGCCTTCGGGGTTCACGTAGATCAGGCCCATCATCACGGCGGCCAGCGGGTTCTCGAGGTCACGCTGGCCGCTGTAGCGGCTGCCTTCGGCACCCGTGGGCGCCAGCCATTGCTTTTCCGAGCCCCAGTAGATGTCCTTCTCGGGGTGCCAGACGTCTTCGCGGCCAAAGGCGAAGCCGAAGGTTTTGAGGCCCATGGATTCATACGCCAGGGTGCCGGCCAGGATCATCAGGTCGGCCCAGCTGATCTGGCTGCCGTACTTCTTCTTGATCGGCCACAGCAGGCGGCGGGCCTTGTCGAGGTTGGCGTTGTCGGGCCACGAGTTGAGCGGCGCGAAGCGCTGGCTGCCACTGCCTGCACCGCCCCGGCCATCGGCGATGCGGTAGGTGCCGGCCGAGTGCCAGGCCATGCGGATCATCAGGCCGCCGTAGTGGCCCCAGTCGGCGGGCCACCAGTCCTGGCTGTCGGTCAGCAGGGCCAACACATCGGCCTTGAGGGCGGCCACGTCCAGCTTCTTGAGCTGCTCGCGGTAGCTGAAACCTTGGCCCAGCGGGTTGGTCTTGGTGTCGTGCTGGTGGAGGATGTCGAGGTTGAGCGCCTTGGGCCACCAGGCCATGGGCGTGGCGTCAGAGGTGGTGTTGGCGCCATGGGCGACGGGGCATTGGCCAGCGGGGGTCTTGTGGGCTGTCATGGGGGGCTCCTGCGCGGTGAGACCGCTGTGTTGATCACGTTGAGGAGCACTGTAGTTTTTTGCCGCTGCCCTGCGGGCGTCAGGGTCGGCAATTGACTTGATCACCGGGATAGGAAACCCAAATCACCCTCGCGACAATTGCTGGTCAACCCACTGCAGCAGCTGCGCCGCCGGCATCGCGCCGGACACGCGCCCCACTTCGCGCCCACCGCGCATCAACACCAGCGTGGGGATGCTGCGGACCTGGAAGCGCGCCGAGGCCTCGGGGCAGGCGTCGCTGTCGACCTTCACACAGCGAAGGTCGGGCCGCTGGCGGGCCGCCGCTTCGAAGTGCGGCGCGAACTGCCGACAGGGGCCGCACCAGGTGGCCCAGAAGTCGATCAGCACCGGCGCTTCGGTGCGGGCCAGGTAGGCGTCGAGGTTGAGGTCGTCGCGCTCGATGGGGCGGGCGGGCGCCACCTCGGCACCGCAGCGGCCGCAGGTGGGTTGCTCGCTCAGGCGCTCGGGCGGCACGCGGTTGGTGGCGCCGCATGAGGGGCAGACGATGTGCATGTCAGTTTCCTTGGTTCAGCCGGATGATGGCTCATGAGGCGGTGCTGCACGCGGGCTGTTCGCCGCGCAGGCCCAGCTTGCGCAGGATCTGCTCCATCAGGCACCAGCGGGTGAGGCCACTTTGCGCCAGGTTCACGCCGATGAAGACGGTGAACCACAGCCAGCGGGCGTCTTGAAACAGCGGGCTGCCCTGCACGCCCAGCGCGAGCGACAGCAGGATGAGGGTGCCGGCGATGACACGGGTGAGTTGCCAGGATGTCATGGTGAAGCTCCTTGTCGACGGGGTTCAGGCACCGTACTTGTGGCGGTAGGTGCGGAAGTACAAGAGGGGGATGACCACCAGGGTCAGCAGCGACGAGACCAGGATGCCGAAGATCAGCGAGATGGCCAGGCCGTTGAAGATGGGGTCGTCGAGGATGAAGAAGGCGCCGCCCATGGCCGCCAGGGCCGTGAGGGCGATGGGCTGGGCCCGCGTGGCCGCCGACTGGATGACGGCCTGGCCCAACGACACGCCCTGGCGCACCTGCAGCTCGATGAAGTCGACCAGCAGGATGGAGTTGCGCACGATGATGCCGGCCAGCGCGATCATGCCGATCATCGAGGTGGCGGTGAAGGGCGCGCCCAGCAGGGCATGGCCCGGCATGACGCCGATGATGGTCAAAGGAATGGGCGCCATGATGACCAGCGGCGTGCGGTAGCTGCCGAACTGCGCCACCACCAGCAGGTAGATCAGGATGAGGCCCACGCCATAGGCGGCGCCCATGTCGCGGAAGGTCTCGTAGGTGATCTGCGACTCGCCGTCCCACTTGAGCTGGATGCCACGGTACGGGTCGCTGGGCGCGCTGACCGCGTGCTCGGTGATGGGGCCACCGGGCACGTCCAGGCCGAGGATCTGGCTGCGCATGGCAAACAGGCCATACAGCGGGCTGTCGGTGCCATGCAGCTGGCCGTCGGCGTCGACCTGCGCGGCCATGTCGGCGAAGACGAAGTTCACGGGCAGGCCATCTTTGTGCCAGATGGGTTGCTCCACCTCGCCGACTTCGGTGCGCAGCAGGTCGCGCAGCGGCACCAGGCCATCGCTGGTTGGGGCCATGTTGCCCGCTTGGCCTGCGCCCACGGCAGCGCTGCGCACGGTCAGCTGCTGCGCGGCCGCCGTGTCTTGCAAATCGGCCACGGGCAGGCCCAGGCGCAAAGGCACAGGGTAGGTCGAGGCGTCGTGCAGGAAGCCGATGTCGTCGCCATGCAGGGCCGTGCCCAGCGTGCCCACGATCTGGGCCGGCGCCACGCCACGCTTCATGGCGCGCGTGCGGTCGATCACCAGGCGCTCTTCCTTCATCGGCGCGATGTCGGAGCTGTCCACATCCACGATGCCGGGTTGCTGGGCCATGACGCCACGGATGGCGCGGGCCGTGGCCAGGCGTGAAGCGGCGTCGGGGCCGTAGACCTCGGCCACCAGCGGGGCCATGACGGGCGGGCCCGGCGGCACTTCCACCACCTTCACGCGGCCACCCGCCGCCTGCGCAATCTTGACCAGCGCGGGGCGCACCCGGGTGGCGATCACGTGACTCTGGTCGTGGCGGTCGTGCGCGCCCACCAGGTTGACCTGGATGTCGCCCATGTGGCCGCTTTGGCGCAGGCCATATTGACGCACCAGGCCATTGAAGTTGATGGGGGCGGCCGTGCCGGCATAGGTCTGCCAGTCGCTCACTTCAGGCACCTTGGCCAGCTCGGCGCCCATGCGTTGCAGCACGGCGGCCGTGGTCTCCATGGGCGTGCCCGCCGGCATGTCGAGGATGACCTGGAACTCGGACTTGTTGTCGAAGGGCAGCATCTTGAGCACCACCCATTGCTGCACGGGCGGCACCAGGGACAGTGCGATGAGCAGCAGGATGCCGCCCCACAGCTTGAGCCGGTTGGCGTGGCCCTTGACCGGGTCGATGAAGGGCGTGAACACGCGCGTGGCCAAAGGCATCAGCTTGGCGCTCAGGCCCGATGGCGCCTCGTGGCCATGCCCCGCGTGGGCCGCGTCCACCGGCTGGAGCCAACGCTGCGCCATCCACGGCGTCAGCACGAAGGCGATGGCCAGCGAGATCACCATGCCCATCGAGGCGTTGATGGGGATGGGGCTCATGTACGGGCCCATCAGGCCACTGACGAAAGCCATGGGCAGCAGGGCCGCGATCACGGTGAAGGTGGCCAGGATGGTGGGGCCGCCCACCTCGTCGACCGCGCCGGGGATCAGGTCGACCAGCTTGCGGTTGGGGTAGAGGTGCATGTGGCGGTGGATGTTCTCGACCACCACGATGGCGTCGTCGACCAGGATGCCGATCGAGAAGAT
>JBEEJT010000201.1:0-56749 GCA_041169085.1 Pseudomonadota bacterium
TCAGCGCCCACACCGCCGTTCAGGGTGTCGTTGCCGATGCCGCCCGTCAGGGTGTTGATCGCGCTGTTGCCAGTCAGCAGGTTGTCCAGCCCGTTGCCCGTTCCGTTGATGGCCGTCGTGCCCGTGAGGGTCAGGTTCTCCACGTTGTTGCCCAACGTGAACGTGACCGACGACTGCACCAGATCCAAGCCTTCGTTCAAGGCCTCGGTGACGGTGTCCGCCGTGTTGTCCACCACGAAGGTGTCGTCACCCAGGCCGCCGGTCATGGCGTCGGCGCCCGCGCCACCGCTGATGGTGTCGTTGCCATCACCGCCGCTCAAGGCGTTGGCGGCCGTGTTGCCGGTCAGCACATTGGCGAGGCCATTGCCCGTGCCGTTGATGGCGGCGGTGCCCGTCAGCGTGAGGTTCTCGACGTTGGCGCTCAGCGTGGTCGTCACCGAAGCGTTGACCAGGTCGGTGCCTTCGCCCGCGTTCTCGGTGACCACATCGCCAGCGTTGTCCACCACATAGGTGTCGTTGCCGGCGCCGGCGGCCATCTGGTCGGCACCCGTGCCGCCATCCAGCGTGTTGGCGGCCGCGTTGCCCACCAGCACGTTGGGCTGTGCGTTGCCCGTCGCGTTGATGGCACTGGTGCCCGTCAGCGTGATGTTTTCCAGGTTGGGCAGCGCCGCGATCGAGTAAGTCACCGGGCTCAGCACCGTGTCCGTGCCTTCGCCAGCGTTCTCGGTGATGGTGTCGGTGGCCACGTCGATCACATAGGTGTCGTTGCCCACGCCGCCCACCAACACGTCGTTGCTGCCGCCACCGATCAGGGTGTCGTTGCCCACGCCGCCGGTCAGGGTGTTGACGGCGCTGTTGCCGGTCAGCACGTTGTCCAGCCCGTTGCCCGTGCCGTTGATGGCCGCCGTGCCCGTCAGCGTGAGGTTCTCGACGTTGGCGCTCAACGTGGTCGTCACCGAGGCATTGACCAGGTCGGTGCCCTCACCCAGGTTCTCCACCACGCTGTCGCCAGCGGCATCGACCACATAGGTGTCGTTGCCCAAGCCGCCCACCAGGCTGTCGTTGCCCGTGCCACCGTCCAGCAAGTCGTTGCCAGCGTAGCCCGTCAAGGTGTCGTTGCCTGCGGCGCCGCTCAGCGTGTCGTTGCCGCCACCGCCCACCAGGGCCTCGTTGGCGGCAGTGCCCGTCTTGCTGAGGTTGGCCACCGTGATGGTGATGTCGAAGCTGTCCGACGCCGTCAGGTTGCCCGTGTCCTTGGCCGTCACGCGCACGCTGACCTTGCCTGCCGAGCCCGCAGCCGGTGTGCCCGAGAACGCACGGGTGGCGGCGTTGAAGCTCAGCCAGCCGGGCAAGGCCGATCCGTCGGCTTGTGTCGCGCTGTAGCTCAGGGTGTCACCCGCGTCGGGGTCGGTGAAAGCGGCAGCAGCCACGGTGTAGCTGAACGCCACGCCTTCGGAAGCGGCCTGGTCAGGCAGTGCGCTGGCCAGCACCGGCGCATTGTTGGGCGGGTTCACCGTCAGGTTGACGTAGGTGCCAGCCGAGTAGTTGTAGTTGTCGGTGCCCCAGAGGATGAACTGCAGCTTGCCCACGTTGGCGGCGCCCGGCGTGCCGGACAGCACACGGGTCGTCGGGTCGAAGGTCAACCAGGCCGGCACGGCTGAGCCATCGGCCATCTTGACGCTGTAGGTGACCGAGTCCCAGGCGTCGGGGTCGGTGATGGTGGCCGCCGGCACGGTGTAAGTGAACAGGCTGCCTTGACGCGCCGTGAGCGCAGGAATGGAGCCCGACACCGTGGGCGAATGGTTGTTGGTGGCCCGGTCGACCACCGTCTGGATCATGGCCTGATCCCACACCACGCCGTTGCTGAAGACCACGCGGTCGATCTTCGCATCTGCGGCCTGCCCGTTGACCGTGGTCTGGGCACCGTAGTAGTTGATGAAGCCGATCTGGTCGCTCGAGTTCTTGATCTTGAAGAACAGGTTGTTGCTGTACTGGAAGGCCAGCACTTCGGAGTCCAGCGCACCGATGCTCAAGGTGTCGACGGCGCCCAGCACATCGGTGGTGTCGATGCTGTCCTGGCCGTCGCCCTTGGCAAAGACATAGGTGTCGCTGCCCTGGCCACCGCTGAGGTAGTCGTTGCCACGGCCGCCGGTGAGCACGTTGGCGCCGGCGTTGCCCCACAGGCCGTTGGCCAGCTCGTTGCCGGTCACGGTCAGGTTGGCACTGCCGTCCACGGCCAGGCGCTCGACGTTGGCACCCAGCGTCCAGGAGACGGTGCTGCGCACGAAGTCGTCGCCCTGGCCAGCCAGTTCCACGATGGCGTCGCCCGCGTCGTCGATCTGGTAGTAGTCGTCGCCCTGCCCACCGATCAGCGAGTCGGCGCCCACCGAGCCGAACAGCGCGTCGTTGCCGGCGCCGCCGATCAGGGTGTCGTTGCCGCCCAGGCCCAACAGGTTGTTGTCGGCCGCGTTGCCGGTGATGACGTTGTCGAGCTCGTTGCCATTGCCACGGTAGACGCTGCCCAGCAAAGTGAGGTTCTCGACGTTGTCGTCCAGGATGTAGAGCGTGTCGTAGGCACGCTCGATGGTGTCGATGCCTTCGTCGCTGGCCTCCCAGACGTTGTCGCCTGCCTGGTCGAGCACATAGGTGTCGTTGCCCAGGCCGCCGGCCATGTCGTCGGCACCGAGGCCGCCATCGAGGCGGTTGTGGCCGTCGTTGCCGCGCAGGCGGTTGTCGGTATCGTTGCCCGTGGCCCAGGCGTGGGTGTCGCCAGTCAGGGTCACGCCCTCCAGTTCCGGGCGGCTCGCCAGGCTGAAGCTCAGGCTGGTCTGCACGGTGTCAAAGCCGGCGTCAGCGTCTTCCACGATCAGGTCGGCATAGGTGTCGATCACATAGGTGTCGTCGCCTTGGCCACCCACCAGGGTGTCCGTGCCGCCCGCCCCGTCGAGGACATTGCTGCTGCTGTTGCCGGTGATGACGTTGTCCTGTGCATTGCCTGCGCCGAAGGCGCCGCCAGCCGACTCCTCCAGCGTCAGGTCTTCCAGGTTGCCCGACAACGTGTAGCTCGCGGTGGCGCGCACCACGTCATGGCCCTGACCCGCTGCCTCCACGATCTCATCCATGGTGGTGTCGACCCAGAAGGTGTCATCGCCTTCGCCGCCTTCCAGCGTGTCGATGCCGCCAGCGCCATCCAGCAAGTCGTTGCCTTCGCCGCCCGTGAGGCGGTCATCAGAGGCATAGCCGGTCAGCACATCGGCGCCAGCGCCGCCGTGCAACAGCGCCTCGCGCAACTGGTTCAGGTCTACCGTCGCGCCGCCCGCAGCACCGTATTGGAAGCTGTAATTGCGGAAGATGCCGTCAGTCAACATCACGCCCACGAAGCGGATGCTGTCGTTGGTGCCCTTGATCTGGAAGACGATGTCGGCGCCTTCGCGGCGCACCTCCACGCCATCCACCCCCACCTCGTAAGGCACCAGCACGGTGTCCTTGGCGGTGAGCAGGTCTTCAAAGCTGCGCACCACCAAGTCCTGGCCCGTGCCGGGCTTGAGGGCGTAGAAATTGTTGCCTGAACCGCCGGACAGCGTGTCGTTGCCGATGCCGCCGTCGAGGTCGTCGTCGCCTTGGCCACCATACAAGTGGTCAGCGCCAGCAGCGCCACGCAGCACGTCGGCGCCGTCGTTGCCAATGAGGGTGTCGTCGCCGCCAGCGCCGTCGAGTTCGTCGGCGCTGCCATAGCCTTCAAGCAGGTCGTTGGCGTCGCTGCCGCTGATCAAGCGCCCCTTGATGTCAGCGATGCTCCACACCACACCGTTGTCAAACACCACGCGCTCGATGCTGTACGTGTTGACTCCGTCGTTGTCGAGCACGTTTTGCAGCCGCACGCTGTCGTACACGTACTCTTGGCCCACCACCTGACCTGGCAGTGCCAGGATGATGTCCGTGCGGTCGCGGCTGATTTTCACACTGCCAGGCAGCACGCCGCTGCCAATGAACAGGGTGTCTGTGCCGCCCGAATCCCATTCGCCGGAAGCCGCGCCTTCGCGGATGACGTCGTGGCCATCCCCCAGGTTCATGAAATAGCTGTCGTTGCCTGCACCGCCATCCAGGAAGTCCTGACCCAGGCCGCCGGTGATCGAGTCCTGGCCACTGCCACCTGCGAGCTGATCGTTGCCGGCGCCACCCTGGAGTTGGTCGTCACCGCCCAGCCCGAACACCGTGTCGTTGCCGCCCAGCATATTCACCACATCAGGCGCAGACAGTCCAGTCAGCCGATCGTCGCCTTCGGTCACGACGTGCGTGCGCCCACGGATGTACTCCGCACTCCAGACGGTCTGATCGGCAAACTGCACCGACTCGATCTGCGAACTGCCGTTGGAGAAGAAGCCCCGCTCGGCAAACGCATAAAAGTTGAGCACGGTCACCTTGTCGGTCGTGCCATTGATCGAGAGAATCAAGTCATCGCCCACGCGTTGCAGACTGACATCCTGCGGTGCCACCCCCACATTGAAAAGGATGCGGTCCGGGTTGACGCCCAACTGGTTCTGGTCAAAGTTGTCGATGATGTCCTGGCCCATGCCACGGCCGAAGACATAGGTATCGGCGCCTTCGTTGCCGAAGAGGCGGTCGTTGCCTGCCCCGCCGTCGAGCACGTCGTTGCCCAGGCCGCCGATGAGGCTGTCGTCACCCGCGTTGCCAAACAAGGCGTCATTGCCTGCGGCGCCCACCAAGGTATCGGCCTGGGCCGTCCCTTGCAGAGTCTGGCCAGCAGCCAGGCTCGCATCGAGGCCAAAGCCTGTGGCCACGGGCACCTGGATCAAGCCACTGATCTCCGGGCCCAGATCGCCCAGCGTGCCGATCAGGGCGGCGGTCACATCGGGCGTCAGCTGACCAAAAGTACGCAGCGAGCGCACGAAGTCGCCGTAGAGCATGAGCCCCGCATCTCGGTTGGCCACGATGGCGTTGCGAAGCAACGGGAGTGCCCCTTGCACATTGGTGTCGAACGTCGAAGTGGTCGCGTTCCAGGTGACCTCCATCGCGTCATTGAAGGGCTTCAGGTAGGAAGCCCCGGCCAGTCGCGCGTAAAGCACCTCGTACAGACGGCGGCTGATGCCGTAAATGTCTGCTGCGCCCACAGGTCCGGGGTTGGGCGTCCCACTGTTGATGCCCCCCATCTGCACGAAGGGCGTACCGATGAAGCCTTCAACCATGTACAGCCAACGCGCATCGGCAATGTAGCCGCCGCGGCTGTTGGCCGCATGGGTGTCTGCGCCGGTCCAACGCCACAGGATGTCGCGCACGAGGTTGGCTCGCTCGGCCGTGGCACCTTGGCTGAAGGTCGACACAAGAGACTTGAGCGCAGCGTCCTTGCTCATGGCGTACTGCAGGGGCAGCAACTTGCCATAGCCTTCGATCTGCGGCAGGTTCGCGACGTCGGGGCTCAAGGTCAGCCCTGACACATCGGCGATGGTGTCTGCGGTGTCCGCTGCCAGCCACACGTCGATTGCCGATCGGGTGCTGCCGTCCGTGGCCAGGTAAGAGCCAATTTGGCGGTGTTCGTTGCCCTGCTTGTCGACAATGGACGATGTGGTGTACGTCGTCTGGATGGCCTTCACACCGGCGTCAGGCAAGCTCTTGAGCTCGTCCGCCTCAGATTGGCCATTCTGATTGAGGTCTCGCCAGACCTTCAGCTGAGAGAAGGCAGCGTCGTTGGCGTCGATGACCTTATCGAGGTTGGTGTCAAGCTCGGCCAACGCCAGGAAGCCATTGGCCGCCTTCGCGCCGCTGAGCAACAAGGTCTCCGATCCGAACAACTCTTTGCCTGAGGTGATGCTGCCGTTGCCATCGATGTCCCGCACCAGCATGCCGTCGTCCGGGGCCACCCAGCCCGTCAGCTCCGCAAAGCCGTCGCCAGCATGGTCGAAGTGCACCGCGCCAGTCAACGCCACGGTCTCGACGCCATCGCTGTCGAGGTCCAGCACGATGGGGTCCACCACCGGGCGAGGCTTGGGCACCTCTTCGGTCAGGCGGATACCGAGTTGGCCGTTGGACCAGTCCTGAATCGTCACTTGCCCAGGGGTTCCTTTACGGACAACGCGCAGCGTACTGCCGCTCCAGAAGTAGTAGGAATCAGTCTCCTTGTTGTAATAGTAGGAGCGCCCCTCTTCGCGCTTACCGCCCGTCATGGCGGCGCCGCCAATGACCACAGATCCTTGGCCATCGGTGTCCTTGATCGTGTCCGATCCATATGGCCCAGAGAATACGTAGCGATCCGTTCCCTTGCCCCCTTGCAGTTGATCCTGGCCATTGCCACCGTCGAGCACGTCGTCTCCGGCGCCACCGAAGAGCTTGTCGTTGCCGTCCTCGCCGCTCAGCTCGTCATCGCCCGCGCCGCCTTCGAGGCGATCGTCCTCGGCGCCCGCCTTGAGGACGTCGTTGCCAGCCATCCCAAACAATGTGTCCTGCCCAGCACCACCGCTGAACTGGTTGGCCCCATCACCGCCGAACCCCACAACTTTGGTTTCGGCCACGCCCATATCGACGCCATCGATCTTCAACCGATAGGCACTTTCACTGCTGTAGTCTCGGAAATCGATGTCGCCCACCATGGGCACAGGCAAACCGAGTGGCATCTCGAACACACCATCGGTCTGGCCATCCTCCCGGTACATCCGTTCAAAGATCAAGAACGATGCCCGCTTGTCAAGCCATTCCTCCGACAACGCACCCTGATCTGTGTCTGGGTCGTTCAGCGAAAGGTCTGTGCGATAGCTAGGCAAGGTGATGGCGACAGGTGACAGCGCCAGCAAGGCATTGCGCACCGACATGTCCTGCTTGGCCAGCGCAAGGATCTCACTCTTGCTGCCCGGCAGCAGCTTCGCATTGGTGGACTGCAACTTGGCGGCACCAATTGGGCCAAAGAAGCCAGTGGCTGCAGCCAGAAAGCCCGCCTCGGTCGTTCCAGTCTGGCGCTTGCCTTCATACGAGGATCGCAGCCAGTCAAGAACCACCCATGGCTCGGCAGACTCGATCAAGGCGCCAAGTGACTTGGCATCACCCGACAACAGACCACTGAGCTTATTGAACGCAATGTGGTACAGGTCAGCGACTGGCGTGTTGAGAACAGTGTCCTTGCCGATCCCAAAGTCCGTCAGAAACTGGGCGTCAAACGAGGTGAACTGGTCGACCGGCACCCACTTGGCAGCCGCAATGGCCGCTGCAAATGCATCGTAGGCGAACAATACATTCTTGAAGTCGTCCAGTACGTTCAGGTCAGCTCCACCGGCACGCGTGAGGCGTTCTGTCTGGTTGGAGCCCAACGCAGAAAACAGGATGGTCCCAGACCATCCGGCATTGACCTCGCCCCCGGCGCTGTCATTGCCCAACGACCCAAACAGAACCTGGCCGACCCCAATGGCATCGTTTTTTGCAATGCTCTCGATGGTGGGAAACAGCCAAGTGCCGTCCTGTTGGCGACGCTCAGGGTTAAGGATGTCATTGAGCGCATTGATCGCCACAGCGTTGGACGCCTGTTGCATCAACGCTGGCGTGAATGCGATCCCTCGCAGTTCCATCTGCCGCTTGCTGTAGACGCGGATCATTTCAGAGAACGCGCCTCGTCCCGCATTGGCTTGCTCAGCGCCAGCGAACCATCGCTTCACGTTACCGTCAGGCAACATGGCACCGATTGCCCGGTAGACATCCTCAAAGTTCCCGTTGGCATTGGGCGCGCGATTGGCATATCCGCGGATGACATCGATTTGCGCATCCGTGAGAAAAATGGCTGACACTGCTTAATCCTCTTTTAGGCTTTGTTTGACTGACAGAAGGACCTGCGCATGGATCTCCGCCCATTGCGGCATCCAGCGGTGGTGAAAGAAATACCAGACGTAGGTGTGCGCATCGAGCCGATATCCCCCTTGGCACAGAACCGGTTCGCCTTGGGGCACGCCCTGGCACACGAACTCAATGCGGTTACCCATGGGGGTGAGGTCGGCTTCGCCCAAGGCCTCGTAGCTGACGTAGCCCCAACCGCCATCAGCACGTGCGCGGCGGTACTCGCGCAATCGCCATGCCGGCTTGTCCTCCGTGCGCGCCCAATCCTTTTGGGCCCGCAAACTGTGGGTCACCTCAACAGGGTTGTAGATGGGCATGAGGTCCACCCTCACGCTGTCGGAGATGCCCGGTACCTGCACCTGCAGCTGAACTTCCTTGGGCTCTGTGGCTGACTCCGTGGACTTTTGACATGCGGCCAGTGCGCCCAAGAAGACCAAGGCGGCGACGAGAGAGACCAGCCTGGCGACCCGCGCCTGGTTTGCCGACCGCTTCCACCGATTCAGCGCCACAGACAAATGCGCTGCATTCAACCCTTTGCGCTCAAGCAACATTCGGCCCCGCACCCCAATGGCATCGTCACAAGGCACGCCGCCACCCGATGTGGCCCGCCCCTGTGTTGTTGTGTTCGCCTGAGTTTATGTCCGGCAGACCATGGGACCAGTGCGCCCCGGGCCCCTGTTCAGGGGCCCGCCTTCACGCTTTGGGCCTTTGAGGCTCAGAAATTCGTGAACACAGCGGTGTGTTCAGCGATACAGGAACAGGTCCCGTTGTCCTTGTACAGCGCCAGCGCCTCCTTCAAGGCCTGGATCATGGCGGGGTATGAAGGCTTCAAGGCCGGCGGCGGCGTCCACCCCCAGAACGTCCATTCGGTTCTGCCTGCGCCATTCAGCTCGCCCACCCCATGCTTTGCCAGGCGCAGCCAGACGCACTCGCCTTGCCAGTAAAGGTGGAAGTCACACAGATGCGGCGACTCGCGGTCACGCGTGAGGAAGCGCAAGTACACGTCCCGGTCGCGGTCAATGACCCAGTCGTTGCCGACACTGACCTTGCCCACACGGTCGTTGATGGCCCTCAGGCCATACCTGAGCATGTCCTGTTCGGGAATCTTCTCCAGCACAAACGTCATGCTGGTCCGCCTGACTCATGGCTGCCATCGAACACCACCCGCGCGCTGAAGGGCCGCCCGAAGCGCCCTTGCCAACAGGCAGCCACAGCCTGCTGGATGACTGCGCGCACCTCTTCGGCCGTGGCAGGCAGGCCCGCAGGCAAGGTCAGCCCCACCAGCGTCAGCACCACCGACAACCCACGGTCGTCCTGCGCGATCTGGTCGTGGCCCCTGAACGCCACCACGTGCTCGCCCCAGAACAGGTTGTAGAACGTGGGGCACTCGGCGCGCTCAGCCGGGCGGTCGCCCTGGCCACCCAGGTCGAGCAGCGTCACGCCCCGCGCGCGGTCCACCACCTGCATGGGCTGAAACTGAAAGATGGGGCCTTGCACCCGGGCCATCAGGGGCTCGCACTGCGCAGGCGTCAGCCGCTCGAACACAAACGGCGTGGCGCCAGCCTGAAACCTGGGCCGAGGCACATCAAAAGGCTGGGGCGGCGCCAAGCCGTAAAGGCCGTGCACCTCAAAGGCCTCGGCCACGGCGCGCTCGATCTCGGCCTGGCGGGGCTTCAGCGCCTCGGGCCAATCGATGGGCGCGACCTCATCGCCCGCCATCTCCAGCACCAGTGCCCATTCACCGCAGGTGACCAGGTAGCGGTGCAGCGTGTCGGGCGGGGCCAGGGTGGCCAGCCGCATCAAGGCGATGCCACGCTCGGCGTCCACAGCCCACTGCCTGCGCTGCCATGCCGGCTGCCACCGGGCCTGGGGCACGCAGGCGCGCGCGATCACACCGTGGTGGTCGCGGTGGATCTGTTCGTATTGCGCGGGCGTGAGCGCTGCCATCACAAAGGCCATGCCGCCACCCTACACTGCTTTGCATGAAGACGTCCCAACGCGCCCAAGCCATCGCCCCCTTCCTGGCCATGGAGTTCGGCAAACACGCTGCCGCCCTCGAAGCCCAAGGCCATCGCGTGATCCGGCTCAACCTGGGCGAGCCCGACTTTGGCGCACCGCCCTCCGTGCGCGCCGAGCTGGCCCGCGTGGCCACCCAGGCCGCACTGCCCTACACCGGCGCCCTGGGCCTGCCCGCGCTGCGCGAAGCCATTGCCGGCTTCTACGCCCAGGCCCATGGCCTGACCATCAGCCCCGATCGCATCGTGGTGACGGCCGGGGCCTCGGCCGCCTTGCTGCTGCTGACCGCCGCGCTGGTGGACCCGGGCGACGAGGTGCTGGTGGGCGACCCTTCCTACCCCTGCAACCGCCAGTTCCTGGCGGGCTTTGGCGCCGACGTGCGCCTGGTGCCCACCGACGCGGCCAGCCGCTTTCAATTGGATCTGGCGGCGGTGCAGCGCCACTGGTCAGGCCGCACGCGCGGGCTGATGATCGCCACGCCGTCGAACCCCACGGGCACCTCGGTGCCCCCCACCGAGCTGGCTGCCATCTGCCAGTGGGCGAAGGCGCACGGGGCCTGGCGCCTCATCGACGAGATCTACCTGAACCTGGCCGATGCCCAGGCCGATGGCAGCGCCGCCCCCAGCGTGCTGGCCGCTGACGACGGCGCCTGCGTGATCAACAGCTTCTCGAAGTACTTCGGCATGACGGGCTGGCGCCTGGGCTGGGCCGTGGTGCCCGAGGCCCTGGTGCCCGCCATGGAGCGCCTGGCGCAGAACTACTACATCTGCGCGCCCACGCCGTCGCAGCTGGCCGCGCTGGCCTGCTTCACGCCCGAGAGCATCGCGGTGTGCGAAGCGCGCAAGCGCGAGTTCCAGGCCCGCCGGCAGCTGGTGCTGCAAGGCCTGGCCGACATCGGCCTGCGCGTGCCGGTGCAGCCCGATGGCGCCTTCTATGTGTACATCGACGTGGGCCCCACCGGGCTGGACGCGATGACGTTTTGCCAGCGCGCCCTGGCCGAGGCCCACGTGGCGCTGACCCCGGGGATGGACTTTGGCCATGCCAGTGGGGGCACGCATGTGCGGCTGTCGTATGCGGCGTCGCGGGAGGATCTGTCCGAAGGCCTGAGCCGGCTGAAGCGCTTCATGGCGCAGCTGGGCTGACGCCCCTGAGACAAGTGCCCCCCGGGGCATGGCGCGAATTGAGCGGGCATCGCCCGCTTGATGCCCCCATGGCGGACATGCCCCTGACATGAGACTGGAGATTGCGGCCGCGTTTTCGGCCCTTCCTCCCTCAGATGTCACGGAGCTTGTTGTCCATGCGTAAATTCGCCCCTTTCGCCCCTTTCCCCACTCGAAGCCAACGCCGCCTGCGCGCCACCGCCACCGCCACCGCCCTGACCGGCTTGCTGATGTTGAGTGCCTGCATCCCCAATGGCAGCGACAACTCCAGCACGACCGACAGCGGCAACAACGACTCGTGGGGCAGCAACCTCACCGCCCTGGCGGCGCTGGCCGGCCAGTTTGGCGGCGAAGGCAATGTGGACGGCACCGGCGTCAACGCCCACTTCAACTACCCGCGTGCCGTGGCGGTGGACGCCAGCGGCAACCTGTTTGTGGCCGACAGCGGCAACCACCTCATCCGCAAGGTCACCCCGGCTGGCGTGGTCACCACCCTTGCCGGCAGTGGCAGCTCGGGCAACAACGACGGCACCGGCACAGCCGCATCGTTCCACAACCCATCGGCCATCGCCATCGACGCCCAGGGCAACCTGATCGTGTTCGACGCGGGCAGCACCCTGCTGCGCAAGGTCACCCCCGCAGGCGTGGTCACCACCGTGGCGGGCAGCGCCTACCAGTACGGCGTGGTGGACGGCACCGGTACCGGCGCCCAGCTGGGCACCGTCTACGGCATGGCTTTTGACGCCAACGGCAACCTGTACTTCACCGACGACTACAACGTGCGCAAAATGACGCCGGCCGGCGTGGTCACCACCGTGGCGGGCGATGGCAGCTACGGCTACCTGGACGACAGCGGCACCGCCGCGCGCTTTGGCGACCTCACCGCCCTGGTGATCAACAGCGACGGCGACTTGCTGGTGGCCGACCACGGCAACCGCGTGGTGCGCAAGGTCACCCCGGCCGGCGTGGTCACCACCTACGCCGGCGTGCAAGGCAATGGCACCGTGGTGGACGGCTCCCTGGCCGACGCCCGCTTCAGTTCGCCCGAAGGCCTGGCGCTGGACGCCAGCGGCAACCTGTACGTGTCGGAAGACGACGTGATCCGCAAGATCACCCCCGGCGGCACGGTCAGCACCGTGACGGGCAGCGCAGGCAACCGTGGCCTGGTGGAGGGCGACGCCGCCACCGCCCGCGTGACCCGCCCCTGGGCCCTGGCTGCCGGCAACGGCAAGGTGTACCTGCTGGAGGTCGACCAGCACACCGTGCGCCAGCTCGATGGCACCGGCGCCCTCAGCATCCTGGCGGGCGGCCGCGAAACCAAAGGCACCACCGATGGCACGGGCAGCGCGGCGCGCTTCATGCAGGCCCTCGGCATCACCACCACCAGCACGGGCCGCATCCTGATCGCCGACCGGCTGGCCTTCAAGGTGCGGCAAGTCACCCGCGAAGGCGTGGTCACCACCTATGCCGGTACGGGTACCTCAGGCCTCACCAACGGTGATGTGGCCCAAGCCAGCTTCACCAGCCCTGCCGCCCTGGCCGCCGACGGCCAAGGCAATGCCTACGTGGTGGACAACTCCGCCCGCCTGGTGCGCAAGATCACGGCGGCCGGGGTGGTGTCGGACTGGGCCGCGCGCAACTCCACCAACAGCTTCACCTCCGCCTGCGCCATCACGGCCGATGCCAGCGGCAACCTGTTCCTGGCCGACAACCAGAGCAACGCCATCTTCAAGGTGGACACCGCCGGGGCAGTGACGGCGCTGGCGGGCGACCCCTCCCTGGCCAACGACGACTTCAGTGCGCCCCGCGCCAGGGCGCAGATTTTTGGCGGCCCGGTGGTGGTGGATGGCACCGGCAGCGCCGCCATCTTCACGCAGCCCTGCGGCATCACCAGCGACAGCGCGGGCAATGTGTACGTGGCCGACACCGGCGCCAGCCTCATCCGCAAGATCACGCCGGCCGGCGTGGTCACCACCCTGGCCGGCAGCTACCGCCAGCGCGCCATCACCGATGGCACTGGCACTGCGGCACGCTTCAACAACCCCACCAGCATCGCCATCAGCCCGGCGGGCAACCTGTACGTGATCGACGGCTACCGCCTGGTCCGCAAGATCACCCCGGCCGGCGTGGTGAGCACCGTGGTGGGGCAGTTCGGCCAATACGGCTTGAAGGAGGGCGCCCTGCCTGGCGCGCTGCCGAGCATGGTGTACGGCCTGGCGGTATCGGGTGATGCGCTGGTGATCACCACGGGCACGGGGGTGATGCGGGTGGCGCCGCTGCCGTGAGGCTGGGCGCACAGGCCACACCTCATGCGTAGGCCAGTCCGGTCTGCCAGACGGCACCCATGTCAGCCAGCAGCTGGCGTGGGATGCGGTCATCCGACCGGGCCTGGTGCAACGCCGCGCTCATGCCCTGCGCGATGCGCTGGATCACCCGCTGCGGGTGCTTGACGTGGCAGACGCGTGTGCCGATGGCAACCTCCAGCAACGGCACCTTGTCAGGCAGCATCGTCCTCGTCCCGGTTGAAGGTGGCGGCAATGTCTTCCATGGTCGGCAGGCCCGCTGGCTCGATGCGCATGACCAGCTTGAGCGCGCGCAGCACATCCAGCAGCGACGACACCGAGGCCTCCTGCCCCCCCTCCAGCCGGTAGATGACTTCTCTCACCCGACCGGCCCGCTCAGCGGTGGCCTTCTTGCTCAGGCCCAGCGCTTCACGGCGCTGCTGGAGCAGCTCGCCAAGTTCGGAGGGCAGGCGGGGAGTGTCAGTCATGGCTGACATATTAGATTTTCACTCGCCATGATGCAAGCCATGGCTTGCATATCTTGGCACCCTCACCCAGCCAACAGATCCACATAGGCCTGGTAGCTGTAGCAGCGGTTTTTCTTTTGCCCGGTGATCTCCAACACCACACCCAACTGGGCCAACAACTGCATGGCCGCCGTGGCCGTGGGTGCGGTGGTGCCGAGCGTGGCGCGGGCGCGCTCGATGGTGAGGCGCGGCATGGTGGGCAGCAACTCAAACAGGCGATAGGCCATCACGCCCGCCTTGGGCTCGGCCATCAGCCTGCGCCGATCGGCCTGGATCAGGCTGGCGATGGCCACGATGTTGCGCTCGGCCTGCTGGGCTGCCGCCTCGACACCCGCCAGAAAGAAGGCGATCCAGCCCTCCCAATCGCCCTGGGTGCGGATGGCCGACAAGTGCCGGTAATACTCGCTTTGGTGCTGCTTGAGGAAGCCACTGAGGTACATCAAGGGCTGCGGCAACAGGCCCCATTGCTCCACCAACGCGGCAATCAACAGCCGCCCGATGCGGCCATTGCCATCCAGAAAGGGGTGGATGGTCTCGAACTGGGCATGCACCAGGGCAATGCGCACCAGCGGCGGCAAGCTGGGCGTGGGCTCGTGGATGAAGCGTTCCAGATCACTCAACAGCGGCGCCACATGCTCTGGCGGCGGCGGCACGAACACCGCCGGCCCAGGGCGGGCGCCACCGATCCAGTTTTGCGAACGGCGCAGCTCACCCGGTTGCTTGGTGGCGCCGCGCACACCATCCATCAGCCGGCGGTGGGCCTCACACAGCAGGCGGGTGCTTATCGGTAGGCCCGCCGGATCGCGCAACTGGGCCTGCGTCCACTTGAAGGCCCGCAGGTAGTTGGTGACCTCTTCCACGTCGTCGCCATTGGGCAAGGCCAGACCGGCCTCGCTGTCAAACAGATCGACCAAGGTGGCCTGCGTGCCCTCGATCAGCGAGGTGGACAAGGCCTCTTGCCGAACGGCACCGTACAGCAACCATTCCAGCGAGGGCACCAGCCCGGCGACAGCAGCCAGCCGGTCGAGCGCCCGCGTGGCGGCGGTGTTGGCCGCCTCAAACGTGCCTGGCTGCAATGGCGGATCGGCCGGCGGCAACGCATGGGGCAGGAAGGCCCGCACGGTTTCGCCCAGGGTGGTGACGGTGAGGTAGCGGCCGGTCGAGCGCATGAACGGTTTGAAAGCTGGCTTTCGTTTGATCTTGCCAAATTAAAGCGCGCTTTAATTTGATCGTCAATGACGAAAGCAGGCTTTCGTTCGGGAGCGGCGCCTCGCACCCCGCGTCTTGCCCCGAAAATCTGGCCCAGACACAGAATTTCGGGACCGCCACCACCATGATCATCAAACAGGCCGACGACAAGGCCAAGCGGCTGGCCATGCTGGCCGCGCTGAAGCAATCGCCCCGACTGAACGCGCGCCAGAGGGACTGGCTGGACGGCGAACTGTTGCGCTTGCGGCGTGGCATCGAAGGCGAGCGCGAGGCAGCCTTCTACATCGACAGCTACCTGAAGGACCACGCCAACCGGGCGGTGATCCACGACCTCAGGCTGGAGGTGGATGGCGATGTGGCCCAGATCGATCACCTGATCGTCAACCGGATGTTGAACTTCAAGCTGATCGAAACCAAGTGCTTTGGTGGCGATGTGTCCATCAACGAACACGGCGAGTTTTCAGTGCGCTACGCCAACGGCAAGCGCTACGGCATCCCCTCGCCGCTGGAGCAAAGCAAGCGACACGAGCGCATCATCAGCAAGGTGCTGGATCAACTGGGGATCAGCGGCCGGCTGGGCGTGAAGCCCACCTTCACGCACTTGGTGATGCTGCACCCCAAAGCGACCATCGAGCGCCCTGCGACCTGCGCCATTGACACCAGCCTGATCATCAAAGCCGACGCGCTGCCCAGCTGGTACGAACGCGAGCAGGCCAAAGACCCGACCTTGGGCGAAATGGTTGGCGGCCTGCTATCGATCCGCAGCCGCGACACGCTGGCCGAGTGGGCACAGGCACTGGCGCAGCAGCACCGCCCGGCTGACCTGCTGGCGCTGCCGGACTTCATGGCGCCGACGGCTGAACCCGTGCCTGCACCGCCCATGGCTGACGCGCCAGATGAAAGCCTCAGGCGGAAGCTGGTGTGCGTGACGTGTGGGGCCCCGATCAGCTTCGCCGAAGGCAAGTTTTGCTGGAACAACGAGAAGCGGTTTGGTGGGTTTCAGTATTGCCGGGTGCATCAGTCAAGATGATCGCCACGGCATCCCGCAAGTTGCGAATCAGCCATCCATAGAATGAAAAAGCAGGGAGCGACGGGGCAGCAAAAGTGCCCAGCAGTGCCATGACGCCAACAACCGACTATTACGACGACAACGCCGAGGCATTTTTTCAATCCACTGTTGGCGTGGACATGTCGCCGCTGCACACCAGATTTCTGCAGCACCTAGCCCAGGGCGCCACGATCCTCGATGCTGGATGCGGATCAGGCCGAGACGCCAAAGCATTCAAAGACCTTGGGCACCGAGTTGAAGCCTTTGATGCGTCGGCAGAGTTGGCCAAGTTAGCCTCATCGCACTTGCAGCAGAGCGTCACGGTGCGATCCTTTTTGGATGTCCATGAGGTCGCCGTCTACGACGGCATCTGGGCCTGCGCCAGCCTGCTTCACTTGCCCCAAGCCGATGTGCCCCTGGCACTGCACAAGCTTTGGACGGCCTTGAAGCCACAGGGCGTGCTGTATGTGAGCTTCAAGCTTGGCGACGGCGAAAGAACTCAGGGGCCAAGACACTTCACCGATGTCACCGAGGCACGGCTCAGCCAATGGATGCGCGAGCTGCCCGATCTGGGACACACCGACATTTGGCTCACCCAGGACCAACGCCCAGGCCGAGACGAGCAATGGGTGAATGGTTTGTTCCGCAAAGCCTCTTTGAGCCACAAAGTGATCACGGGCGGACAAGATCCGTTCTTGCCGAAGCTGGTTCAAGAGATCAACCGCGCCCATGAGATCGACATCAGCGTGTCGTTCATCATGGCTTCAGGCATGAGCTTGCTGATGCCCGACCTGCACAGCGCATTGAAGCCTCACCCGGAGAGCGGCCGCGCACCCGCCAGGCTGCGCGTGTTGACCGGCGACTACCTGGACGTCACCGACACCCAAGCCTGCCGGCTGCTGATGCTGCTCAAAGAACACGGTGCAGACGTGCGCGTCTTCGAGGCCAGAGACACCAGCTTTCACATGAAGGCCTACATCTTTGCCCGCCACCACCCCAGCGCCGGCATGAATGGCACCGCTTTCATCGGGTCCAGCAACATCAGCCGGCAAGCGCTGCGCACAGGCTTGGAATGGAATTACCGGATTGAGTACCCGGGTGACGCTGGCTTCTTGGAAGCCCGGCAGCGCTTCAATGAACTGTTTGGCCACCCTCAGACGGTCGAGCTGACGCACGACTGGATCGACGCCTACGACCAACGACGGTTGGTCATGCGCAGGCCCGTTGCACCGGGCACCGTGGAGCAAGACCCGCCACCCACCCCCACGGTCATTCAGAAGCAAGCCCTTCAAGCATTGGCCGACACCCGCTCCGACAGCTACCGCCGAGGTCTGGTGGTGCTGGCCACAGGTTTGGGCAAGACGTGGCTGGCTGCATTCGACTCACAAGAGTTGGGCGCACGCCGGGTGCTGTTCGTGGCCCACCGCGAAGAAATCCTGGATCAAGCTGCCGCCACCTTCTTGCGCATTCGGCCCAACAGCCGTGTGGGCTATTACGCCAGCCAACAACGTGACATGGACAGCGACATCTTGTGCGCGTCCATCCAAACGCTGGGCAAAGAATCTCACCTGGAGCGCTTCGCCAAAGACCACTTCGATTACATCGTGGTGGATGAGTTTCACCATGCTGCAGCGCCCACGTACCGACGGCTGCTTGGACATTTCTCCCCGCAGTTTCTGCTGGGCTTGACCGCCACGCCAGATCGCTCGGATCAGTCAGACATCCTGACGCTGTGCGACGACAACTTGGTGTTCAGTTGCGGCTTGTTCCATGGCATCGAGGCCAAACTGCTGACCCCGTTTCACTACCACGGGATCTTCGATGAGTCGGTGAACTACAAGGAGATCCCCTGGCGCAACGGCCGGTTCGATCCCGATGAGTTGTCCACCAAGCTGGCCACCTTGGCACGCGCGCGCCACGCCCTGCGTGAATGGCAACGGCTGAAACAGTCACGCACCTTGGCCTTTTGCGTCTCGGTTCGCCATGCTGAATTCATGGCCGAACAGTTCCGCAAGGCTGGTGTGGCAGCGCAAGCAGTCTATGGTGGCTCAGCGTTGGGTCGTGCGGAGGCACTTGATCAGCTGAACGATGGCCAGCTCCAAGTGCTGTTCTCGGTGGATCTGTTCAACGAAGGGATGGACCTGCCCGCCATCGACACCGTGATGATGTTGCGGCCGACCGAGTCCAAGATTCTGTTCTTGCAGCAGCTGGGTCGAGGCCTGCGCAAGGCCGAAGGCAAAGACAAGCTGGTGGTGCTTGATTTCATTGGCAACCACCAGAGCTTCTTGCACAAACCCCAAGCACTGTGTGAGGTGGGCAGCAGCCTCAAGCAGCTGGCCCAGTTTGCCCAGGACGCGGAGCGAGGCCGTCTACAACTGCCAGAGGGCTGCTACGTCAACTTTGACCTCAGGCTGATTGAGTTCTTGAAGGCACTGGAACAGCCCGGCATCCGCCATGAATACGAGGCGCTCAAAGAGTCTTTGGGCCACCGTCCCAGCATGGCAGAAGCCTACCGTGCAGGCATGTCGATGACCGCCATGCGCAAGCAGTACGGCGGCTGGTTCGACATGCTCGCCAACTTCGGCGAGCTGGATCCCGATGAGCAATCGCTGGCTGTACAGCACCCAGACCTGCTGCGTGAGTTCGAGGTCACCAACATGACCAAGAGCTTCAAGATGGTGCTGGCCGAAGCCTTTCAAGAGCTCAACGGATGGGCTGCCCCGCCCGCATTGCCCGTACTGGCCGAACACTCCTGGCAGGTGCTGCAGCGCCGCCGCCCCTTGCTGACTGACTTGCCTGAACACCTGCCGCCTCAGCCTGCCTCACACGGCGAAGAGTGGGTGCGCTATTGGCGCCAGAACCCGGTCAAGGCATGGATCGGCGAGAACAAGGAGCAATCGGCACGGAGCTACTTTGAGCTGCGCGAAGGCCGATTTTGGCCCAAGGTTGAGATTGCATCAAACCAGATCAACGTCTGGACGTCCATGGTGCAGGAGCTGGTGGACTTCCGATTTGCGGCCTATGAGCACCGGCAAGCAGCGGCGCCAGCCAGCAATGTGATTCCGTTTGTCCGGCCGACGCCGAAAGGCACCGAGCTGCCGTTCTTCCCCAACATCAAGATCGCGTGCGGACACTTCAAGACCGGTCATGCGGACGCCGAGGAGCATCTGGCCGTCGGAGACGGTTACGGCAAGCTGGATCCGAACAAGCATTTCATCGCTCGCGCGTCTGGCAATTCCATGAATGGCGGCAAGCACCCGATCAAGGACGGCGACTTCCTCTTGCTTGAGCGTGTTTCGCCAGGCAATGCCGGATCCATCACGGGCACAGTGATGGCCATCGAGAAACAAGACGACTCTGGCGACAACCAGTATCTGTTGCGCGTGGTGCTGAAGTCGCCCGGGGGCGGCTACGTGTTGAGGGCCCAGAACCCTGACTACTCCGACATGGTTGCGACCGACGACATGCGGACACTGGCCCGACTGAAGGCCGTGCTCGATCCATTGGAATTGGCGGTCGGTCAATCCTTCATGCGGGAAGAGATCCCATCGCTTTTTGGAACGACGTTCAACCCCGGCAACTGGAACGTGGGGCATGTGGTGCTGGCGGATCAGCAGGCCCATGTGCTGTTGGTGACATTGAACAAGCAGGGCAAGGCGGCAGAACACCGCTATGTGGACCGCTGGATCGATGCGCAGACGTTCCAGTGGGAGAGTCAAAACAAGACGTCACCCGAAAGCAGCAAAGGCCGCGGGCTAATCCACCACCAGCGTGAGGGCTGGACCGTGCACCTGTTTGTGCGTGATGGCAAGCTCACCAACGGCAAAGCGGCTCCGTTCACGTACCACGGTGCCGTCAACTACCTCAAGCATGAGGGGAGCGAGCCGATGAAGGTGGTCTTCCAATTGCGGTGAACTCACCGACCTGGGCTCCGGGCAATTAGCCCAGCCGCTGGGCCAGCGGTACCGCGCGCCATTTCTGCGCGAGCCTCGCATCGCCGTTGACAACACTGATGACGCGATCTGATCATGTTCTCCATGAGCCACCACAATCAACCCGCAACCCCACCCCAGCTCTTGCAAGACGCTGAGTACGTCCGCTCGCAAATACGCCAGTTGTTGGATGAAGGCCTGGCCTCTGGCCCTGCAGTGCCACGCGGTGCACATGATCTGGCCTCGCTGATTGCCCTCGCCCAAGGCGATCGCCATCGAAGCCCCCCATGACCGAGATGCCCAGGGCAGACACCCTCGCCCCCACCATCATCCCCCTCTACACCCGCCACGCCGACGCCTGGCTGGCCCGCCGTAACCCCGAGCCCTCGCTCGAACTGCATTGGCTGCAACGCTTCACCGAGGGCCTGCAGCCCGGCCACACCGTGCTCGACATCGGCTGCGGCACGGGCCGGCCGCTGGGCACCTGGCTGCGCGCCCAGGGGCTGCAGGTCACGGGGGTGGACAGCGCGCCCACCATGCTGGCGCACGCGCAGGCCTTGCACCCGCACAGCACGGCCGACGAATGGGTGCTGGCCGACATGCGACAGCTGCAGCTGGGGCGGCGCTTCCACGCGCTGCTGGCCTGGGATAGCTTTTTTCACCTGTGTGCCGAGGACCAGCGCGCCATGTTCTCGGTGTTTGCCGCGCATGCGCTGCCCGGTGCGCCGCTGATGTTCACCAGCGGCCCGGCCCATGGCGAGGCCGTTGGAGACTTCGAGGGCGAGCCGCTGTTCCACGCCAGCCTGGGGCCTGATGAATACCGCAGCCTGCTGGCCGCGCACGGCTTTGAGGTGCTGGCTTATGTGCCGGAAGACCCGCAGTGTGGGTGGCACACGGTGTGGTTGGCGCGGCTCAGGGCTTGAGCGGCTCAGCCCGCTCGCAGGTGGAGCCCACTGGATTGACGACCAGGCGCTGGCGCAGCAGCCAGATCGCCCGGCGCCTGCAGCAGAAACTCCACCTTCACCGCATCAAACGGGAACTCGACCTGGCCATTGGCCGCACGGGTGAGGATGCCGGCATCCAGCAATGCCGTGACATCGCCATGCACGGCCTTGACGTCGCGCTCGACGCGCCGCGCCGCCTCGCGGATCGACATGGGGCCCGCCGCGCACATGGCCTTGAGCAAAGCCCAGCGCTTGGCCGTGAGCACCTGCCACAACAGGTCAGGCGAGGCAAAGCCAATGCGCGTGGTGGCATCGCCTTGGCCGCTGCGCATGGCTTGGGCAGCTTCGGCCAGCGTTTCCGCCAGGCTGCGCACTTCAAGAACGACCGTGCTCATGGTTCCACCTCGCGATGTCGGCGTTGAAATCGAGAATCAGTTGCTCCGGGCTGGCAAAGGCGTAGTCCGCCTCAACGCCATCCAAGTGGCGATGATCGCCCTTGCCTCGCTCATTGTCGTAGCGCAGCACGCACACACCTTTGACCACATAAGCCAGGCGGTACTTGAACGGATGCTCAGAAGGCGGCACCGGCTCAGGCACCCGCCATACGGCCACCTCGGCAAAGGCATCGGTGGCCACAATGATGCGCCGGCGCAGGAGCGGTTCAGCCTTCATGTTGGAGATTCTGACAACACACCAGGATGTTGTCAATTACTCCAACAACATGTGCACCATCCCCGGCCACATCTCTGCAGCAGAGCGGCGATCGACCCGGGTCAGCACACCCGGCCGCGTGCGTCTTGGGGGTGATCGGGGCAGAGCCAGGCCAGGTCCACCGGCGGGTCGCCAAACGGGTCGGTCAAGCTGTGCAGCCACAGCTTGCGCCGCTCCCAGCGCAGCACTTCAGCAAACTGGGCGGTCACCCGGCAGCGCCCTTCGGTGCGCTGGCGACCGCCCCAATCGGCTGCAGCAACCACCCCAGTTCGTCTTCGGTCAGGCGCGTGGCCGCCACGCCGGCATCGCCATGCAGCCCATCGGCCAGCGCGGCTTTGCGGGCCTGCATGGCCACGATGCGCTCTTCCAGCGTGCCCTGGGCCACCAGCTTGTAGACAAACACCGTGCTTTGCTGGCCGATGCGGTGGGCGCGGTCGGTGGCCTGGTCTTCGGCGGCGGGGTTCCACCACGGGTCGACGTGGATGACGGTGTCGGCCTGCGGCAGGTTCAGGCCCACGCCACCGGCCTTCAGGCTGATCAGGAACAGCGGCACCTCGCCCGAGGTGAAGCGCGTGATCAGGGCCTCGCGATTTTTGCTCTGCCCGGTCAGCTTCACCCACTTGAGGTCGGTGTGGGCGGCCAGGGCTTCTTCGATCAGGCTCAGCATCGAGCTGAAGGCCGAGAACACCAGCACGCGGCGGCCCTCTGAGATCAGCGCGGGCAGGTTGTCCACCAGCCAGTCCATCTTGGCCGATTGCTGCACCTTGCGTGCGGCATCGATCTGCAGCAGCTTGGGGTCGCAGCACACCTGGCGCAGCTTGAGCAGCGCATCCAGCACGGTGATGTGCGAACGCGCCAGGCCCTTGGCCTCCAGCGTGTGGCGCACCTCGGCCTCGGTGGTGGCGCGCACCATCTCGTACAGGTTGGCCTGATCGGGCGCCAGGGTGATGTGCTCGATGGCTTCGACCTTGGGCGGCAGCTCGGTGGCCACCTGCGCCTTGGTGCGGCGGAGCATGAAGGGCTGCAGGCGCTTGCGCAGCAGCTGCAGGCGTTCGGTGTCGCCGTGCTTTTCGATCGGGGTGCGGAAGACCTGCTTGAAGCGCTGTTCGTTGGCCAGGTAGCCCGGCATCAAGAAGTGGAACAGGCTCCAGACTTCGCCCAAGTGGTTTTCCATCGGGGTGCCGGTCAGGCACAGGCGCTGGCCGGCCTGCAGGCCTTGCACCACGGTGGCGGCGCGGGTGCGGGCGTTCTTGATGGCCTGGGCTTCGTCCAGCACCACCACCGACCAGGGCTGGGCGGTGAGCACCTCGTCGTCGCGCAACAGCAGCGGGTAGGTGGTGATGACCACGTCGTGCTGCGCCAAGCTGGCGTGCAGCAGGTGGCGGTCTTGGCCTTGCAGCACCAGGGCGCGCAGCGTGGGGGCAAAGCGATCCAGCTCGCTGCGCCAGTTGCCGACCAGGCTGGTGGGCGCGACGATCAGCGCGGGCTGCTGCAGGCGCCCGGCCTGGCGCTCGGCCAGCAGGTGGGCAATGGTTTGCAGCGTTTTGCCCAGGCCCATGTCGTCGGCCAGCACGCCGCCCAGCTGGTGCTGGCGCAGGTGCTGCAGCCAGCTGTAGCCGTGGTGCTGGTAGGGGCGCAGCGTGGCCTGCAGGCCCTCGGGCAGCGGGGCCTCGGGCACGCCATCGGGGGTGCGGATGGCCTGCACCAGGCCTTGCAGGCTGCGGCTGGTGGCGTCTGAGCAGTGCAGCGGTGCGGCCACGCTGGCGCCGCCTTCGGCCTCGACGCCCGAGGCCAGGCGCAGGGCTTCAAACTGGTCCAGGCGCAGGGCCTCGCCCATGGGGCCGGCGCGCTCGCCCACCAGCTCGTACAGCGCGGCCAGCCAGGGCTTGAGCGGCGCGGTGGGCAGGCGCAGGGGGCGGCCGGCTTCGTCGGTCAGCCAGGCGTGGGTGGGCCAGGCCTGGTTGCGGGCCTGGGCCTGCATTTCCCACACCGCCCACTGGCGCACCAGTTGCGGCAGCAGGGGCAGCAGGTTGATGCGTTCGGTGCCCACCACAAAGCCCATCGACAGGCCAAACCAGCCGCGGTCGCGCAGCTCGCCCAATGCCTGGTCCGCCGGGGCGTCTTGTTTGGCGCCCGTCCATTGTTGCAAGGCCAGGTCGACTTCGCCTTCGCGGTCGATGGCGGCTTGCAGCGCCGCGTCGAGCTCGATGCGCCAGCCGGCCTCTCGCCATTCGGCGAAATCGCTGTCGAGCAAGGCGGTGTCACGGTCGTGAGGTGACAGGCCATCGGGGCGCAGGCGGTCGGCTTGCCAGCGGTCGAGCGCGTGGTCGACCGATGGGCCGGCCTGGACGTAACCGGCCTGGATCAAGCGCAGGCGCGCCGCGCTTTCATGCGGCAGGCTACGCCAGAGTTGCACCGGGCCTTCAGCCGTCTGCATTTGCTGCTGCGGCAGGTCACCCGGCGCCCAGGCACCACGCACACCGTCGTAATCGAATTGCAGCTGCAACTGAAGGAGGGCCTCCTTGGGGCGAGGATGAGGCCACACACGCACGCAAGCCACGGGCAAGACGTCGCGCACCTCTCTGCCCAGCTGGCTGCGCACAGGCTCGGGCAGGGCGGGCAACAAGGGGCGCAGGCGTGGCGCGTGACGCAACATCCAGGCTTCGTCCATGGGCGGCAGGCTCATCCATTCGCGGGCCTCGCCGACGGTCAGGCCTGGCGCCAGCACCCGGCCGCACACGCCGCGGTCCGGGTCGAGGTACACCGGGGGCTCCCCCAGGCAGAGCAAGGCCTGGGGATCGGGCAGGCTGGGTGTGAGCAACCAGGTGGTGTCACCAGCCGTGGTGAGGGCTTGCCAGCGCCAAGTCAACGGCAAGGGCTCGCCCCAGGTCACCGTGCGGTGGAGATGGCGCTCTGGCGTGAGCAGCACCAAGGCGCCCGAACGGGCTGCCTGCTCCAGGGTGTGGGCACCCAGCTCGTCGCACACGGCGCTTTCAGGATGGCCATAGGCGGACAGGCCTTGCCAACTCACCCTTTGCTGGCCCGATTGCCACTTGGACAACAGGCCGTAGACGGCTTCCCCCGTCTGCAAGTGCCGGCTCCAGGCCGAGCCGTAGGCACTGCTGCCCCCCACACTGAACTTGCCCAAGGCGCCGCCCTTGCCTTTGAGCCTGCGGGCCTGGCCGGGCTGGAGCGTCAGCCAGTGGCCCCGCCCGTCGGACGCGGCCACGCGCGCGGCCACGACGAAAAAGGCATGGTCTGCTGCGGCGGCCGTGGCGTACAGGCTGGTGTGCAAGGTGCCGGCGCGGCGCTGGTCGGCATCGCGCCGACTTTCTTGCTGCCGCAGCCAACGGTCGAGCACAGGTTGGGCGCTCAGGGCCCTTGGCATGGGCTGCGGCTCGGCCAGCGGCGTCGCTTCGGAGGCCAACTCGTCTGCCTGCGTGCCTGGATCGAACCACGCCTCGGCCAACACGTCCTGCAACACGGCCGCCACATGCTTGCACTGGTGGCCCACGGGGCAGCTGCAACGGCCAACAGCCATCCAGCCACGACCGGCCGTCAGGCTCAGGGAGATGCTTTGCTCGTAGGGCTCATCGGCCTGGCCCACCACTTCCGCCTGGATGACGTAACCCGGCAAGGGGGGATCTGCCGGCAGCACTTCGGTCCATTGCACCGCGCCGCGCTCAGCGTAACGCTGCCCGTTGAGCCAAGCCCGCTCGTTGAAGCATCGCGCGAGTTGACTGGCGTCGGGGAGCGCTGCACGTTGGGCCGTCATCGTGAGAAGCAGGTGGTGAAGTGGGAGGAATCCGCCATTGTCGGGGGAGAAGGGCATCGGCGAGGGGAGCCATCCGTCACATGTCAGTCCCGCGTCATTGACGATTCAAATCGCCAAACAGGAAGAAGTGACGCCAAACAGAGGTCGTCCGATCTTCTCAAACCGCCGCGCCTGAGGTGTCATGTGGGTGCCGGCTGACCTGCGTCTGCGGGCCAAAGACCTTGCCCTTCACATTCGTTAACACATTGTTCAGATTGGAGATTTTCATGTCCAACCCTCTCTCGACCCGCCTGAAGATGAGCGCCGCCGCATTGGGCGTGAGCCTGATCCTCACCGCACCGCTGAGCGCCAAGGCCTCGTCAATTTCGCTTCAAGGACTGGTCAAATGCGCCACCACCCAGCTGGCTGTGGTCGATGGCACCATCGTGGATGCCGCCGTGGCCACGCCCGAGCTGAGCACATTGGTCTCGCTGGTGAAGGCCGCCGGCTTGGTCGATGCGCTGTCCGGCCCCGGGCCGTTGACGGTCTACGCCCCGACCAACGACGCGTTCGGGAAGGTGCCTGCCCCGCTGTTGGGCCTCATCGGTGGCGACTCAGCGCTGCTGACATCGGTGCTGACCTACCACGTCAGCCCGGGCACGGTGGACCCGCGCCGCAACGTTTCGCCCATGAAGGTCAAGACGCTCAACGGCCAAACGGTGTTCGTGGGTGCCACGGGCCAAGGCGCCACCATCAACCAGTCCACCACCAGTTGCAAGGGCGTGAAAACCAGGAACGGGACCGTTTGGCTGGTCGACAGCGTGCTGCTGCCGCAATTCCGCTGATCGCAGCTTGACCGCTGGGTGGCCACATCAGGGGGTGCGGGCGTGGTTGCCCGCCCGCGCTTCAGTAGTGGACCACCGAGCGGATCGACTTGCCGTCGTGCATCAAATCGAACGCGGTGTTGATGTCGCTCAGGCCCATGGTGTGGGTCACGAACGGGGCCAGGTTGATCTCGCCCTTCATCGCGTCTTCGACCATGCCCGGCAGCTCGGAGCGGCCCTTGACGCCGCCGAACGCCGTGCCCATCCACTTGCGGCCGGTGACCAGCTGGAAGGGACGGGTGGAGATTTCCTGGCCCGAGCCGGCCACACCGATGACCACGCTCTGGCCCCAGCCCCGGTGGGCGCATTCCAGCGCGGCGCGCATCACCTGCGTGTTGCCGATGCACTCGAAGCTGTGGTCCACACCCCAGCCCGTCATCTCGACGATGACCTGCTGGATGGGCTTGTCGAAGTCCTTGGGGTTGACGCAGTCGGTCGCGCCAAAGGTCTTGGCCAGGTCGAACTTGCTGGGGTTGGTGTCGATGGCGATGATGCGGCCCGCACCCGCCTTCTGCGCACCGTGCACCACGGCCAGGCCAATGCCACCCAGGCCGAACACGGCCACGGTGTCACCCTTTTGCACCTTGGCGGTGTTCTTGACGGCGCCCAGGCCGGTGGTCACGCCGCAGCCCAACAGGCAGACCTGCTCGGGGTTGGCCTTGGGGTTGACCTTGGCCAGCGAGACCTCGGCCACCACGGTGTACTCGCTGAAGGTGGAGCAGCCCATGTAGTGGTAGATGGGCTGGCCCTGGTACGAAAAGCGCGTGGTGCCGTCGGGCATCACGCCCTTGCCCTGGGTGGCGCGCACCGACACGCACAGGTTGGTCTTGCCGCTCTTGCAAAACAGGCACTCGCCACACTCGGCCGTGTACAGGGGGATCACGTGGTCGCCTGGCTTGACGCTGGTCACGCCCTCGCCCACCTGCACCACGATGCCGGCACCTTCGTGGCCCAGCACCACGGGGAACAGGCCTTCCGGGTCGTCACCGCTGAGGGTGAAGGCGTCGGTGTGGCACACGCCGGTGTGCGTGATCTTGACCAGCACCTCGCCCTTTTGCGGCGGGGCCACGTCGATCTCGACGATTTGCAGGGGTTGGCCGGCAGCAAAGGCAACGGCAGCGCGGGACTTGATCATGGACGGGCTCCTGAAAGGAAGGGGGCAATCATTTGAGGTAAGAGCGCACCAGCGTCGTGATGTCGTGCGCCAGGGCATCGACGCTGTGCGGCGCGCTGAGCTGCTCGCGCACGTGCGATTCGAGGATCTCCGACATCAGGCCATTGACCGCCCCCCGCATGGCAGCGAGCTGCTGCAAGACGGGGGCGCAGTCGGCACCGGCTTCCAGCGCGCGCTCCAGCGCCTCGGCCTGCCCGCGGATGCGGCGCACCCGGGCCAGGGCTTTCTTCTTGTCTTCGGGGGCGTGCGGCATGGTGGGCTCTGATAGTGGGGGGGAGTATACGCAAAAGCCGACCGCCGCAGCGGCAGCTACCAGGCAAGGCTGGCCGTCATGCCCTGTGCCACCCACTTGCCGTGCAACACGAACTGTTCGCGTGTCAAGACGATGGGGCCGCTGCTCACGTCGCCCTGGAGCCGACGGCCCTGGCTCAGCGCGGCCACGTCAAAGGCCACGGCCATGGGGGTGGGCTGCTGCGAGGGCTCGCGCGCGGGCAGCTCTGCCGCCACCCGCACCGAGGTCAAACTCAGCCAGCCCCAGCGGAACGGCCGCAGCCGAACGCTGATCTGCGCGCCTTGCACGCTCACGTCGTCGGCCTCGGCCTGCTGGTGGAGGTCACGCGGCGCCAGGTGAAAGACGGGCAAGGGCAACAGCGACGAAAACTCGGCCTTCAACTCGGCCGTGAAGGGCCAGATCAACACGGGCGCCCGGTAGACCAAATCGACCTGGCTGCTGGCCGCCTGCAGCCACTGCGCCCGCTCTGCCGCTGTCCAGTCACCTTCGATGTGGTCCAGCGACACGCGCAAGCTGGGCTCGGGCAAGGCCGAGCCCCCCTGGCTGGGCACCGGGCCACAGGCCACACAGCTCAGGACCAGCAGGCCGCAAGCGGCCACCCGCCGCGTTCGGCGCGCCACGCTCAAGCCGCCTTCAGCCAGTTCTTGAGTTCGCCCGTCAGCAGGCTGTCGTTGAGTTCCTCGTCGGACTTCTGCACGAAGCTGCGCAAGTTCTTGATGCCGACATAACCAGTGTTGTTGAAGGCGTCGCCGATCTTCTCCAGGAAAGGGAACTTGCTGCCCTGGTTCGACACGCCCAGGAACAGGAAATAGATGGCGTCGCCACGCTGCTCGGACGAGCGCAGCACGCTCATCGTGCGGTCCTTGTCGAAGTTGTCGCCGTCGGTGACCATGATGACCAGCGAACGCTTGCGCTCGCGCACCTCGGCCTTGCGGCCCATGAGGCGTCCGAACAGGCCCGGCTGCTTGCCGGCCATCCAGCCGAAGTCGCGCAGCGCCTGCTCCAGCGCGTAGCTGTAGTCGGTGCCGCCGTTCCAGCCTTTCACCTGGTCGATGATCTCGCGCGCCACGAAGCCGCTGTAGTTGTCGGCGTTGACCGCGCCCACGGCTTGCACCGAGTGTTCGCCGTCGCTGAAGGTGATGACGTCGAGCTTGCGGTCGGGGTCGAAGGTCAGGCCCCAAGGCACCAGCCGGGTCAGCAGGTCGTTGGTGATGCCCTTGCGGTGTTCGTCTTCGAACGAACCGCTGACGTCGAGGATGAAGGCCAGCTCCAGCTCAGGCAGCTTGGTCACGCCCGCCTTTTCCAGGCAAAGCTTGAGCGTAGCGGCCGATTTTTCGAGGTTGAGTGTCAATGCCATGGGGTCCTCTCTGAGTTGGTTTGGGATGGGGTGGACTGGGCTCAGCCCAGCTGCTGCAAAAAGCGCTCGGTCTGGTCGCGCAACAGGTAGCGCTGGGTGGCTGTCCATTCGCCGTCGGGCATGGCGGCCATGGTGGCCTGCCAGCCTGGCCACTGCACCCAGACGGCGTCGTGCAAGGTGTGGCACAGGGTTTTGAAGTCGGTCACCGTCAGTTCGGCGGTGCTCGACTGGTGATGGATTTGCTGAGCCGTCTGGCTCAGCGACAAGCCGCGGGCCAGCAAGGCCGGCTGGGCCGCCGCGCCCACCTTGGTGGCCAGCACGTCAGCCGCCAGCACGGTGGCCATGGCCTGCACGTGCAGGTCCGCCATCTCGATGTGCAGCTGGTCCAGGCCCTGGCGCACGGTGAGCAGCTCTTCGTGGGCGCGTTGCAGCAAGCCCTTGAGCTCTTGCGCTTCTTCGAGCACCTGCTGCAAGCGCTTCTGCGCGCCGCCACGGCGCAACCATTGCCAGCCCCGGCCTTCGGCTTGGTCGAGCGTGCCGTTGAGCAGCTCGCGCAAGTGGGTCAGGTGGCGCTGGCCCGTGCGCACCGTGGGGTGGGCCATCAGGGCCAGACAGCGGTCGAGCAGTGTGGCCCATTGTTGCTGCACGTCGCGGCCCAGGCGTTCGCAGGCCAGGGTGTCCATGGTGTCTGGCAAGTGGCGCGCCAGCTCACGCTGCAAGGCCTGCAGCACCAGGGGCTCGGCCTGCGGGAAGCGTTCGGCCAAGGCCTGGAGGTCGACGCTCAGCGGCACGCGGGCGGCCCCGGGCAGGGCCGACACCGCAGGTGCAGTGGGTGCGGTGGGCGCGACCGGTGCCACGCCCCCGCCACCGATCACGGTGGGCGCAGGCAACGGGCTGGCGGCAGGCGCGGCCGGCTGGGCTCCGATCACCGTGGGGCGCATGGCGGGTTGGGGCTGGGGGCTCAGGAGAAGTGGCCCAGCACCGAATTGAAGTCGCCGTTGAAGCCCACGCCCACGGCCACGAAGCTCGCCGTGCCCTGGCCGTCGATCATGATCGAGCCCATCTGCACGCCCACGAATTCAGCGAACTGGCTCGACAGGCTGGCGCGCATCAACTCCTGGCCGTTGGCGTTGACGATGGCCACTTCGGCGTTGAGCACGTCGCGGAAGCGCTTGGGGCCAGCCTGGGGGTGGATCATGCTGACCAGCGGGATCTCGATCACGCCAGCCGACGGGCGGGGCAACTTGGTCGGGTCCACCTTGATCCACTCGTCGTCGCCCGCCAGCGACCCATCGAGCGCGTCGGCGCTGTGCACCAGGGCGCCGCCGTGCACTTCAAACGTGCCGTCGGCCTTCTTGTCGAGGGTGCCCACTTCGTCGCCCCCGATGCGGCGGCGCACGTTGTAGGTGGAGAGGATGTCGCCCATGGCACTGGCCTTGGCACCTTGGCCGGCATTGGTGCACACGATGGCGTGCAGGTCAATGTCGGTCGCACCGTCCCACGACAGGCGGGCCGTGAAGCGCTCACCCTTGCTGAGGTTGAGTTGCAGCTTGGGGGCGGTTTCGCCCGGCTTGGTGAGGTTGAGAACGAGGTTGCCCATGGTGTGAAGGGGGTGAAGGGGTGAAGGTCAGTGAGGGGGGAGTTGCTGGTCGGGGCGCACCACCATGCCCAGCTGCACCATGTCCTGGCGGGCCTGGGCGAAGAGGTCGCGGGCCTGCTGGAAGGACTGGGCGTTGCGGCTGCGGGCCTGCTCGACGATGGTGACCAGGGCCTGGCTGTCGGCCACGATGGCCTGCAGTTGCCTGGCCTGGGCCAGGCGGTTGTCGCCCGGCGCCTGCGCGGCCGACTGCACCACTTCGCGCATGAGCTTGCCGCGCACGGCCAGCAGGTTGTCGTCGAGGTGCGCACCTTGCTGGGCCAGGCGCTGCACGCCCTGGGTGATGAGCGCGCCATGGATCGTCAGCAGCGTCATCTTGATGCTGGCGAAGCGGGCGGCCGCCGTGGTGGTGGTCTCTTGCAGGGTGGTGATGCCGGCGTTTTGCAACTGGCGGATGACCAGTTGATCAGAGGGCAGGCGCGTGAGCAGGCCCTCGATGGCCAGGCAGCGGCTTTCCAGGGCTTGCAGCTTGTCTTGCGCCTGCGCCAGGGCCAGCGCGTCTTGCGCGGGCGCGGCTTGCAGGGCCGCCACTTCTTCCCGGCCGCGCGTGAGCAGGCTGTTGAGCAAGACCGTGGCCAGCGCGAACGACTCGAACTGGCTTTGGTATTGCAGCTTGAGCGCTTCGAGGTTCTGGATCTCGCCTTCGAGGCGGCCCTGTTCCTGACGCAGCTCCTGCTCCATGCGGCCAATGAGGTCGGACAGCTTCTTGCTCTTGCCCGAGGCCAGCAGCCGCACGTCTTCGTAAGCCCGCGACAGCGCCCGGCTCAAGGCCCGGCGGTTGAACGTGCCCACCACGCGTTCCCACAAGGTGGGTTGGGCGTTGAGGATGCGGTCAGCGAGCTCGCCGAGTTTTTCCTGTTCGATGGCCTCGCCGAGCTGTTGGACCAGCTTGAAGATGCGCGGCTGGTCGGCCTTCTCGATGCGGTCCATGAACTGGCCCAGCACACGGTGCAAACCTTGCTCGACTTCGCTGCCCAGGCGGGGGATGTCGGCCAGGCCCAGGCTGGCCAGGCTGACGCCCTCGATCTCGCCCAGGATGCGGCGCTGGTGTTCTTCGGTCAGCGCCAGCGGGAAGTTGGCGGGCAAAGTGAGGCCGGGCGCGATGGCCGGCAGCCCCGAGGCCACGGGCTGGCCTGAGGCCGTGATCAGCTGCGCGCTCATGCGGCCGCCACCTGCTTGTCGCCACCGCGCATGCGCTGCGCAGCCAGCACGGCGAAGATCACGGCGGCAAAGCCCGACACCTTGTAGGCGAGGTGGGTGACGTCACCCAGGCTGGCGTGCACACGCTCGATGTAATGGGTGAGCACCGGGTCGGTGATCATCATTTCGGCGCCCACCCAGCCCAGCAGGCCCGCGCCCAGCCAGATGATGAAGGGGAAGCGGTCCATGAGCTTCATGATGCCCTGGGCCCCGAAGACGATGACCGGGATGCTCAGCACGATGCCGGCGATGGCGTAGGCCGTGCTGTGTTCACCGGCCGATTGCGACGCGCCCACCACGGCGAGCACGTTGTCGAGGCTCATCATGAAGTCGGCCACGATGATGGTCTTGACCGCGCCGAAGATGTGGTTGGCCGACTGCACCTCGTGTTCGTCGCCGTTTTCCATGAGCAGCTTGAAGCCGATGAACAGCAGGTAAGCCCCGGCCACCAGCTTGACCCATTGCAGGCCCATCAGGTAGCCGGCGAACACCAGCAGGATGGCCCGCAGGCCCACGGCGCCGGCGGTGCCCAGCATGATGGCGCGGTTGCGCATGGACGCGGGCAGGGAAGCACACGCCAGCGCGATGACGATGGCGTTGTCCACGCCGAGCATGATGTCGATGCCGACGATCTTGACGATCGCGGCCCAGTCGATGGTGGCAATGTCGAACATGACCTGATTCCCTGTGTCTGTCTGTGGACACCAAGGTCATGCGTGCGCGCACCACACCGGTGTGGTGTGGCTTGCACTGGCCTGCCCTGATGTTGTTGTGGTTTGGCCTGGCGCTGGGCCAGGTGAGCTTGCATTCTAGGCTGGCTGGCGGGCGTGTGCACTCCCTCCAACAGAGGACCACTGGCCGGACTTCACGGGGCGCTCGCGGCCGGAGCGGGCGGCGGGGCCACGAAAGCGGCGTCGCGCAACAGGGCGCAGCTGTGGTCGGCCGACTCTGCCGCCGGTGCGGGGCGCCCCAGCGCCAGCAACACCGCCCGCTGATGGTCGAGGGTTTCGCGCACCATGCCGTCTTCGTCGCTGGTGCAGGTTTGCCGGAAGGCCGACAGCGAGGCTTCGATGGCCGCCAGCGCTTCTTCGTGGCGCCCCAGCAGGTGCAAGGCCCAGCCGTGCGAGTCGAGGATGGCCGCAGATGGGTCGCGTTCGCGGCCTTGCGCCAGCAGCGCTTCGGCCAGGGCGAGCCAGCGCGGAGGCTGTGGTTCGAGCAGGCTCCAGCCCAGGCTGTTGAGCCGGGCGGACTGCTCGGCGCGGCTCAAGCCGGGCTCGGCGATCAAGGCCTGCGCATGCGCCCGGATGTCGGCCTCGCTGCCCCAGGCGACCAGCTGTTCGCCGAGCTTGCGGGCCAGCTCGGTGCGCGATTCGGCCAGGCGAGGCTGGGCCAGCAGGCGACGCAAGCCGGCGATGCGATCCGCAGGCCGGGCCTGGGCCAGCACCGGGGTGACGGCGGCCGACAGGCGCTGGCAGCGCGCCGGGTCGATGTGGTCGTGCAGGACGAGGGTGGTCACGCGCTCCGTCCAGATGCGCATGGTGTGCCCCCCCGCCAGGCTGGTGCCGCAATGGAAGGTGCCGCCCTTGATCTCCACCATGTAGGGCACACCAGCCAAGCCTGTTTCATCGGGGCCGGTGAGGCGGAAGCTTTGCGACAGCCGGCCGTGGCCGTGGCCGGGGATCACCACCCAGTCTTCGGGCTGGAAGGGCTGGCGGGTGCGGACGATGTCGGTGCGGCCCTGGGCGTCGGTCACGCCGTTGTGGACGATGGGCCCGCCTTCCCAAGTCAGCCCTGTGCGCAGGCCGATCTGGTAGGCCCCCCCGCGCCACGGCCGCTCCGGGTGGACCGGGTCTCGCACCACGAAGCGCCAGGCGTGGGGCCCCTGCCCTGCCTTGGCTTGCCCCAGCTCACGGCCCTGGACGGGCAAGGTGCGCAACTGCGTGAGGGTGGGCTCACCTGAGCCCCCGAAGCGGCAACACGCGTGGGCCGCTGCCGGCATGGCCGACGCGGCCAGCCAGGCGGCCCCCAACAGCCAGGCCGCAGGGCGGCGGTTGGCCGGGTCGGCCAGATGAAAACGCAAACGCAAGTGCAAGTTCAAGTGCATCTCCCAGGCATCGTCAGCGGGGCCCGCAAGCCACCGGGGCCGTGGGCCAGGTCTGGCGGCCTTGGGCGTCTTGCACGATGAGCTGGCCACAACGGCTGGCCAGCCGCAGCGTCCAGCCCCGCACCGCCCGGGCATCGGCGGCGGCGGCGGCAGCAGGCCCGCCTTCACCCGCGCTGGCTTCGGGCTCGCCCGTGCTCGCGGTGAAACGGCCTGCGGCGTCCACGCTGCCCGCTTGCGGGCCGTGGTTGACCCACAGCCACCCTGCCTTGAACTGCGGGTAGTCCGACAGCCAGGGCGTGCTGGCCAGTTCCCGGCCACCGGCATCGACCAGGGACAAGCCCTGGCGGGCGCCTGCGATGAGGTAGCGGCCCGGGCCCACCCGCCAGCTCAAGGCCTGGCGGCGTTCGCTCAACGGGCTGCCGGTGGCCAGCGACCAGAGCTGGTGCCACTTGCGATCGTCGGTGCGGGTGGTCACGCGCACCACCTGGTCGTCCAGCCAGTCGACGTCTTCGCGGTCGGCCACCTGTGCGGGCACACGCTGCCCGCCGGCCGGGTTGGCGAGGCTCCAACGCTCACCTTGGCGCACCCACAGCCACCCCTGGGGCGCGACGCGCAGATCGCTCACGCCAGCCAGGCGCACGCGCTGGCCTGTGCGCGGCACCAGGACTTCGGTGAACGACGGGGCGGCCGTGGCGCGCTCGCCTTCGTCCGCCGGCGCACCGGGGTCGTGGCCTGCGCGCCCCGTGCAGTGGAGCACCGCGCCCATCCAGCGTGGGCAAGCCTGGAAGGCGCCAGGCGGCAAGGGCTGCAACTCGCCGTCGTCGCGGTAGAGCACAGGCCAGGCGTCTGCCGCGGCCGTCTGGTGGCGGCCCCAGGCCAGGCCATGGTGGAAGCGCTCCAGCCCACGCCAGGCCAAAGGCAGCCGCCACTGGCCGTGGCCGTCGATGGCGCCATAGCGGCCGTCGGCCGCCTGCACCACCCACAGGTCGGTGGGCGTTTCGCCGGGGGTCAGGCCCACCCAGTCGTCGCTGGCCACGATCTGGGCCTCGGCCGTGAGCAAGGCGGGCGGCAGGTGCGCGTCCAGCGGGGTGAGCAGCGCCAGCGCGGCATTGGCCTGGCGGGGTTCGGGGCGCGGCGGGCTGACGAGGTCGATGCGGTAGCGCCGCAGGCGGTCTCGCACGGCAGCCGACAACAGAGAACGGCCATCGGGGCCGATCAGGTCGGGCTGGCCTTCGCCAGGCTGGGGCAACAGCCACAGGCCTTCGGGGTGTACCGCCACCTGGCGGCCGTCTGCGGCCAGCTTCACCACCTGGCCACCTGGGCGCGACAGCAGCACCGTGTCGTCGAGCTCGTAGACCAGCGCGTCGCCCAGCGGGCTGGGCGTGGGCAAGAAGGGGCGCTGGGCTTCATGCAAAACCTGGAGTTGGCTGTCCAGCCAGGTCCATTGGCCTTCACGCAAGGCGGCGACCCAGGTGCCAGGCCGGTCGAGCACGATGGGCAACAGCCCGGCTTGCCGGATGGGGCGGCCTTGCAGGTCCACCCACTGCCAACGGGTGGACTCGGCTTGCACCGCCACGCGCCCCGCGTGGTGGATGGGCTCGCCCACGCTTTGCAGATCGGTGGGCTTGGCCAGCCACTCGCCGGCCGCCGACCACAGGCCCCACCAGGTGCGGCCGCTCGGCAGCTTCACCGCCACCGGCCAGACCTCGCCTTGCGGCTCGCCCACCTGGGTCGCGCCAGGGGGCCAGCGGACCTCGGTGACGGCGCCCGGGGCTGGCGGCAAGGCCCAGGCTTGGGGCCCAGGACGGACCTGCACGCGCAGGCGGCCCTGGGGGGTGAGCGCGGGCGTGGCCAGCTCGAAAGCGCCCAGCGTGGTCAGCACCGGCCGGCCCTGGCCCTCGCGGTCGAGGCGCAGCAGCTGGCCGTCGGCCACGGCCCAGGCGCCTTGGGCGTCGAACGGCGCGGCGGCTTCGAAGCGCGGCTGGATGTGCCATTGGCCTTGCAGGTCCAGGTAGCCCCAGCGCTCGCCCCGGCGGGCCGCCGCCAGGCCGTTGGAGAAGGGCTCGACGGCGTCGTAGGCGGGCGCGATGACCATGCGGCCGGCCACGTCGACGAAGCCCCACAGCCCCTCAGGGTGACCGGGCATGGGCACGCGCAAGGCCATGCGGCCTTCGCTGGGCAAGAGGTGGCAATCGCTGCTGTGCGCGATGCGCGTGGGGCAGTCGGCCAACCACGCCGCAGGCGCAGACCAGGCCAGTGGGGTGAAGCCTGCTGCAGCCAGCACCAGGCCTGGCAGCCAGGCGCGGTGAGCGAGATGGGCGCGTGGCGACATGTCAGCGGCCTCCTTCGAGCAACCACAGGGCCAGCAGGAACTCGCGCGAAATGCCGGTCAGGCGCAAGCCGCCGTCGGGCCGGCGTTCGAAGGTCAGGAAGGGGTAGGCCTGCCTTTGGAAGCTGCCGGCAGCGGGCAGGCCATAGCCGGCGGTGAACAGGCTGGCCACGGCGGCGCTGCGCGGCGAGCGGGCCAGGGCGTCGAGTTCGGGCCACCGGAGGTACCAGGTTTCGGCGCACAGGGCGGCGAAGCGCGCTTCGGGCTCGGGGTACACGCCCCCCCAGCCCGCCGGCTGGGCACGGCCCACCCAGTGCAACAGCGCTTCGTGCATTGGCCGCTTGGGCGCGGCGGCGGGCTGCAGGCCGATGTCTTCGAGCAAGCGCTCCGGGCGCTGCTTGAGCGCACTGAGGGTGGACAGGGCCCGCGAGGGCGAAGCCTGGTGGTCACGCCAATGTTCGGAGGCGGCCTTCGGGAGCGCTTCGTCTCGCAAGGTGTGGCGCCAAATGGCCAGCCAGGCTTGCACCCAGCGCTCGTAATCGCGGCGGGCGCTGGCCTGGTCCCACGGCGCGGGCGCCGGACAGCCGCCGGCCAGGCGGGCCTCGTCCTGGCGCACCCAGCGCGTGGGCAAGCCCAGCGGGGCGCAGTCGGCGCATGCCAGCGCATCGGCGCCAGCGGCTCGCGTGAAGCGCAAGGTAGGCAGGTCCTGGCGTGCGCAGGCGCGGTGGGCCTCCGTGGCCGGCCCTGGCCAGGCTTTGAGTTGCCAGCCACCATCGCCTGGGCAATGGGCCCAGACGGTGTCGGGCTGCAAGACCTGGGGGGGCGTGCCGCTGGGCGAAGCCAGGGCGAACACGTCGAAGCCCACAAAGGCCTGGGGCCCCGCCAACTGGATGCTGGGGTAGCGGGCCTGACGCAAGACGCCGGTGCGCGCCGCCTGTTCAATGGCGGTGTCGGTGGTCAGGCCTTCGGGCAGGTAGCGCGCGTCGATGACGGCCCCGGCGGCCACCGCCTGTGGGTGGTCGTCGCGCGAAGCGGGCAATGGCACCGGCCGCTCCGGGGCTTGCCATCGCCAGGCGCCAGCCGGGTCGCGGCTGAGCGCGAGCACTTCGCGGTGCAAACCGGTGCGGGTGAGCAGCAGCCAGGTCGGCCCGCCGCCCGACAGCCAGCGCACCTCGTCGTGGCGGGCCGCCAGCACTTCGCGGCCCGACCCGTCGATCAAGCCTTGTCGGCCATCGCGGGTGACGCGCAACAGGTCGCCATCGCGGTCCACGTCTTCGAGACGCTCGTACTGGCCGTCGCCCAGCGGCATCGGGCAGCGCGCGGTCACCAGGTCGCACAGGCCTTGTTGCTGGCCTGCGCTCACCACCACCAGGGGGCTGTGGTCGTTCAAGGCGGCCACGTGGGTGTGGGCCACGGGCAGCACCATGCGGCCTTGGGTGTCCATGACGCCATGGCGCGCCCCTTTGCGCACGGTGAAGAAATGGCGGGTGCGCGCCGGCTCGTCGGGCCAGAGGGTGAGCGGCTGGACGCTGTCCCACATGGCTTCGGCCACAACACGACCTTGGGCGTCACTCAGGCCCCACAGGCCTTCGCGCGACACGAGGGTCACGCCCTGGCCCGCAGCGGGCTGACGCGCGCCCGCCTGGGCCAGCAGCGCCAGCCCACAGGCCGCGCCCACAGACCAGGCACGCGCCCACTTCAGCGCACGACGCTGCGCCACCTCACGCCCGCGACTCACGGCTTGGCCGCGTCAGCCTGGAAATCGACGTCGACCTTGGTGATGGCCTGCAGGTCAACCTGGGCGTCGAGCGGCACGCGCACGTAATGGCCTTCGTCACCGGCTTGCTTGAGGGGCAACTTCGCACGCCCGATTTCCTGGTCGAGGGCGTTGAGCACACGGACCTTGAGCTGGCCCTGGGCGTCGTGGGCGGTCACCACATAGAGGTCAAGCCCATGGGCGGCTGGGGCCACTTGGCCTTGGGGGGCGGAGCCGCCTGCGTCGCCAGGGTCAACGCGGTCGGCGCGGTCGGCCAGTTGCACCTTGGTGACCGACAGGCCCGCAGCGCTGGCCGCCGGGCTCACCACGGCCGCACGGCGCGACTTCTCGACGCCCCGCTCGATGCCTTGGAACACCTTGCCCACACCGGCACTCACCGATTCGGCCGCGTCCGTGCCCTTGGCTTGCAAGACATCGCCGATGCCCTTGGCCATGTCCACCTTTTCGGTCGCCATCTCCTTGGCCTTGTCTTCGGCCGACTGACGGGAACAGGCGGACAGCGCCAACGCGCAAGCGACCACCAACAGGCCTGCTGATTTGTGCATCTCTGCACCCTCCATGAATCTTGTGTGTGAGGCTGCAGGCCGGGCTTCGGCCATGCAGCTGCCGAGATTGTCGGTCGCCCCACCCTGCCCTGGCTGTGTGGGCATCCCCACCATGAGGGGGAGAAGCCTGAACGCCGGGCGCCTTTTTTGTATCGGGCCGTGACACCGGCGGCGCGGGGTGGTGCCGCCGATCAGTGCCGCCGCTCAGTGCCGCAGCGGCACCACCGCCCAGGTCGGGTCGCTCAAGAAGGCTTTGTCGATGGCTGGCGTGCGCGCCACCCAATCTCGGTACACCTGCAAGGCATCGGGGTGACCCGCGTTGGCGGCAGCGGCCAGCATGGCGCGCGCGTTGGCTGCGTAGCCGAGGGACGAATCGGGGTAGCTCGCAGGCTCGATGGGCAGGCTGGGCGAACAGGTCACCCCCGGCCAGTTGACCTGGAACAGCTCGCGCCAGCTGTCGATGGGCACCCGCTTGCCCGCCACCGTCTTGAAGATGGTGAGGTAGTAAGCCGGGGCTTTGGCCACGCAGTAGCCGGCGTCGGCTTCGTGCTGGAAGCGGCCCACGTTGAAGCGGCTGACCCAGTTGAAGATGGGCTGGGCCTGGCTGTAGCCGTCCTGGGCCAGTTGGGCCACAGCCAGCCCGAAGAAATCGTTCTGCCAGGGCCCGATGGTGTCGTCCTGGTAGGGGTTGACCAAGGCCCCCAAGGGCGAGCCGGTGCCGCCTTCGCGGTAGTGCTCGTTGTACCAGGCCAGGTTGTTGGCCAGGCGCTTCTCGAAGTAGGCCTTCATGGGGTGGGCATCGGGCAGGGCGCGCGCCGCCTCGCCCAGCGCACGCATGCCCCAGCCCTGGCCGCGCACCTGCTCTGAATGCAGCAGGCCCTTGCCTTGTTCGCGGTAGCCGGGGTTGTAGCCGTTCATGTTCCAGGCGGCCCAGAACATCAGTTCGTCAAGGTGGTAGACATCGCCCGTGAGCACATAGGGCACAAAGGTGAATGACCCCTGGTGCGCGATGTCGGGGCCCCAAATGTTGGTGCCTTCAGTCACGGCGGGCAAGGCGTCGACCTTGGCGCTTTCACCGAAGCGCACGGTCACGCCCGGGTGGCGATCGAGGTCCAGCGGCTGGTCGGTGACGGCGTCTCGGTAATGGATGGGCACCCCACCCACCAGGTCGGCGTGGGTGAACAGGCTGGCGCGGGCGCGCGGGTCCTGAGTGATGAGGTAGAGCGCCGTCCAGCGCGGGTAGGGGCCGATTTCCCAGCGGCCGCCCGTGGTGCCGAAGGCCGGGGTGAGGAAGCCCGATTGCATCAAGCCGGTGTTGGCCTTGGACAAGCGCAGGGCTTCGTCGGCCAGCGTGGCTTCGGTGACCGGGAGGTCGAGGTTGTACTGGTAGATCACCCCGCTGGCCATGGTGTAAGGCATGTGGTGCCGCACCCGCACCTGGGGCTCACCGCCTTGCCACAACACGCGATGCCACCGGGCGTGGTGGTAGTGGGTGAAGGTGGGCTGGTCGACCACGAGCTGGTTGCCCAGGCGCGCTTGCAAGGCGTAGGTGAGGTTGCCCGGCTCGGGGTTGTAGGCCCAGGCGTTTTCGATCACCAGGTCGTGGCGCACGCGCGAGCCGCCGCCCAGCAAGCGGGTGTGCACCCGGGCGGTGAGCTGCGGGTGGGCCCGGCCTTGCGCGTCTTTGAACGGCAGCACCAGCGTGTGCTCGCGGGCCACGGGGCCCAGCAAGTGGGTCTTGAGGTTCTGGGCCACCGCGGCGCTCAGGGCAGCGCGGTGTTCTGCAGCAGTCACCTGGTAAGCCTTGGGCGCCACGAAGGCGCGCTGCTGGGCCACGCGGGTCGGTGCCGCGCTCTGGGTCTGGACGCTGACGGTGAACGGGCCCCGCCCGGCGTCACGCGTGGTCAGCCACAGGTTTTCATAGCCCCCGGCTTCGCCTTCCTTGATGGCCTTGAACAGGCTGGTGGGGCTGGCGTTGATGCGCTTGTGCCAGGCCCAGGTGATCTCGGTCAACGTGGGCCACCCCCCGCCGGCCAGGGCCGCCGTGATGGTGATCGGGTAGGTCTCGGTGACGTCGCCTTGCGAGAGCGTGAGCGTGAGGACTTCGCCTTCCAGGAAGGGCGTGCCCGGCGTCTGGCCGTTGCGGTTGCCCAGGGTGACCACGCTGAGTTGGGGTTGGTAGACGGTGGCTTGCAGGCCCAGGCTGTCGGTGGGCAGGCTGTAGCCTCCCGCTTCGGCCTGCGCGGTGCCATCGGCGGTGAACACCTGAAGCACGCGCTTCTCACCGGGCTGCAGGTCACGCAACTGGGCGCTGAGCACCGCCAGGCGCACCGAGCCGTCTTCCCGGGTCGAGGTGGCGTCAACTTGCAGGGGGACGTCGCCCGTGGTGTCGCGCGCCACCAGGCGGACACCCGGAGCCAGGTCACCCAAGCGGAAGGGCTGGCCAAAGGTGATGGGCACGCTGGCTTGCGTGGCACTGCCGGTCGACGTGACCTCGATGCAGGTCAAGGCGCCTTCGGCACAGGTGAAGCCACTCGCGTTGTCGGCGAGCACTTCGGCGCGTTGCACGGCTGAGGGCTGGCTCGCGGCAAGGTCGTCCGAGGGCTGGCCGCCCCCACACGCCGCGAGGGCCACCAGGCCCATTGCCATGCTGCTGCCCGCTGTGCGGCGCCATGCCGCCTGCCATCGTCCCTGGCCCATGCCCCTGCCCCTTGTCGCCTGTTTTGGTGAATTTGTGGGGCGATGTTATGGGCTCACTTTGGCAAGGGGCCGTGCAGATTCCCCCTTGCGTGAGTGGTTTGCAACTGCTTACGGAAGATACGCAGCAGGCGCTCAGCGGCTCTTGGCGATGGCGGCAGCCAGCTCGTCTTGAGACTTCTCTGCACGCCACTGTTGCCACAGGGCCTGGTCGTTGGCCATGCTGGTCTTGAGCGCCTTCACCGCTGCGGCTTTGGCCACGGTCTCGTCCATGCCCACATAGACATAGAAGGTGCCCTTGGGGCTGGTGGCGCTGCGGAACACCTTGGAGCCCGAAATGGTCTCGTCGGTCACCTGCTTGGTCACGCTGGTGTTGGTGCGGTCGACCGTCTCCTGGCCCACCGCGCCGGTGGTCTCGGCGAACTGCTTGACCATGCCGGTGACGTAGGTGCGCATGTTCTGCGCGAGGCGAAAGCGTGCAGACGCCACCGCCTGGTCACGGGCGAAAGCCACGCCCGCCGCCGACTTCTCGTGCGAGCCCATGGCGCCCACGGCCACGCCTTCAACGGGCGCGTCGCAGATCCACAGGGGGGCCGAGGTGTCGGGGGCGTCGGGGTAGGCGCATTCGGTGACCACGTCCTTGGGCTTGCTGCCGCAGCCCGCCAAGGCCACGGCGAGCAGGGTGACGCTGCCCAGGGCAGCGAGGTCACGGCAGCGGGTGTTGGGGTTCGATGCAAACATGGGGGCTCCTGATCCATCAAAGTGAAGAAGACTTCAAGACGCCGGGCAGGCTGTCAAAGAGGGTGCGGGTGTGCTTTTGCTTGACGAGGTCGCCGCGGCGCACGCGTGGCGCCAGGTCTTCGTCGTCGAGCACGATCCAGGCGCTGTCTTCCTGCAGCAGCATCGACGAGACCACGCCCGAAGCGACCAGCACTTCTTCCATGGCCTGCGCAGCCTTGCCCGTGGCCCCGTCGGCCGGGCGCTGGCTGAAGACTTCGACCTTGTCGCCGGCCTTGAGGCCCAGGGTGGTGCCCATGGACACCTGGAAGGCGGACTGCTTCTTTTCGGCGTTCAAGCGCTTTTGCACCACGTAGCCCCGACCGGCAAAGTAGTTGAGCAGTTCGGCCGAGCCGTTGTTGACGGCCGATGAAGCGGCCTCTTTCAGCAAAGCCCCACCGAGGGTCTCGTTGGCGGCCTGGCGGGCGTCGTGGCGGTCGGCGGAGCCATCGAGGTTGACGGCCCCCACCAACTTGAGCGTGGGCAATTCATACACACGCACCACGCCTTTGACGCTGGCCTTGTGTTCGTAGCCCGACGACGAATTGAGCAACAGGCCCAGCGCGCCATTGGACAGCTGGCGCCCCTCCTTGAACACGGCGGCATAAGTGTTCTCGGTGAGCTGGGGCTTGAGCGCGTACTTCGCCACCTTGGGGCCGGTGTAGGCCTCGGCCTTGCCGTTGTTGAGCGCTTCGGCCTTGCGCAGCTCTTCGTCGAGCTTGGGGGCCAGGGCGTCGTCCACCACTTCCACGCCGCGCCGCGCCAGCAGCTCCTCGACCTGGCGGCTCAGGTGGGCGCCCAGCTTGGTGGCTTGGGCCAGCCGGTCCGCGCCGTCGGCCGCGTCCACCACCACCACCTTGATGCGGGTGCGGTTGTCTTCGGCCGTGGGCAGGACTTCGGCGTCGGCCAGCGGCGCGGCCGTGAAGGCATGGACGTCTTTGGCGGTGGGGGCCGACGTGCATGCGCCCAGGCTGAGGGCGATCCACACCCCGGTGCCAATGGCCAGCAGCTGGGGGTGAGCGAGTCGGTGTGTCATGGGAACCTCCTGAAAGATGCGCCGACCCCGAGGCCGGCAAAGCGATTAGGGTTGGGCGGACAGGGGCTGGATGCCCAAGGCGCCCAGCAGGCCTTGCGCACGCCACTCCTGACGCAGGCTGGCGACCGCCTGTTGACGCGCCATGCGGGCGTCGGTGCGCGACGCCCCCGTGACCAGGTGCTCTCTGGACGCGAGCACGACGCCGCGTGCGTCCTTGAGGGCCAGCCGCACCTGCAGGCGCACGATGTGGTCCTGCCCGATCTTGGTGAGCTGGGCCGGCGCCACCGCCTCCAGCACGCCCTGGGCGGCAGTGCGGGGGTCGACCACACGCAGCGACTGGTCGGCCAGCATCCCCTGCATCACGGTGCGCAGGTCGTCGTCGTCGGGCCCGGCGCTCAACTGCAGGCTGACCTTGGCGGCAGCGGCCTCGGCGTCGAGCGACTGCTGCTGCAAGCTCGCCTGCAGCTTGTCGTCGGCGGGGCTCAGGTCGGAAGCCTTGAACAGCAGGTAGAGGCCTTGCTGACCGGCCAGCAAGGGTCGCGCGCGCTGCAAGGCGAGGTAGCGGTCGAGCGCCGTGCCCTTGGCCGCGTCGCCGATGACCTGGCTGCTCAGCCGGTTCATGCGCAGGATGCGGTCGCGGGTGTCCGCCAGGAAGGCGGCACGGTCCACCTTCACCAAGGCGTACACGCCGTTGGGCGAGGGCGCCGACTTCTCCAGCGTGTATTGCCTGAACTCGGTCTTCTGGATGTCGGACATCAGTGAACTGGAAGCCAGCGAATCGACCCGGCCATTGGCCTCGGTCGTCTGACTTTTGACGCTGCCCGACACGCTGACGCGCAGCTTGGCGGCGACGTCGCGCAGGCCCAGCCGCGTGGCCGTGCCCACGTCCAGGCCTTCGCCCACGCCATACAGCGCGGAGGGGGAGTCGGGCGGCGGGCTGACCATCCAGTCGGGCATGGCGTGGGCCGAAGACGGCCGGATCAGGTCGGTGCCCAACTTCATTTGCCCGCAGGCCGCGAGCCCGAGCACCACGGCGGACACTGCGGCCGCCATGCGCCCGCTGCGCACCCACGGCCCCGACCCGCGTCGTGAATCTGCCTTCATGCCTGGCTCCTGAAAATGGTGACGTGCAGCCACCAGGTCCTGGCGGCCGCCCTTTGGCAAGCCATTCTGTGAAGCGCTCTGGTGGCCTTCAAGCCGCGCACGCTGAAGGTCCGCAGGCCATCGATGAAGAACCGTGAGTCATGGCCCCGGATTCACGTTGGTTCATGGAAATTCATGAAACGCCCCGGTGCGCGCTCGGACATCTCAGCGAAGCCTTCGGACCGGGGTGCCATACTTTGGCCGTCACGGGCTTCGTCGCCGAGGGGGGCGCCATGCAACGTCACATCGCGCTAATCGAAGACGACGCGATCTTGTCCAGCAACTACGCCGATTACCTCGAAGGCGTGGGCTTTTCCGTGGACCGCTTCTTCACCAAACAAGCGGCGCTGCAAGGCATGGCGCAGCGCCTGCCCGACCTGGTGTTGCTGGACGTGGCCCTCAACCGCGAGCTCGAAGCAGGCTACGACATTTGCGTGTCCCTGCGCAGCCAAAGCCCTTCCTTGCCCATCGTCTTCCTCACGGGCCACAACACCGAGGTGGACCGGATTTCCGCCTTGCGTGTGGGCGCCGACGACCACATCAGCAAGGGTGAGTCGATGCGCTACCTGGTGACGCGCATCGAAGCGCTGTTCAGGCGGCTGGATGTCTACCGCTCGGTGGCCTCATCGCGTGAAGCCAGCGTCTTGCCCACGGCGGCGCCGGTGTTGCTCGACGAACACCTGATGCTCGACGGCTGCACCTCTTCGGCCACGTGGCACCGCGAGCCGCTGTCGCTCACGCTCACGCAGTTCTGGTTGCTCCAGGAGCTGTGTCGGGTGCCCGGGCAGGTTCGCTCACCCGGTGAACTCATGAGCGCGGCGCGCATCGTGGTGGAGGCCAACACCATCGCCGCCCACATCAAGGCGATCCGCGCGGCGTTTCAGCGGGTCGAGCCCACCTTCGACCGCATCCGCACCGAGCGCGGGCGCGGCTACCGCTGGGTGCCCGCTTCCGGCAACTGATCGACGCGCACCAGGGGCAGGTCGACCCAGAACACCGCGCCTTCGACGCCGCTCTCGCGGTCCAGGATGGGCTCGGCCGACAGGTGGCCGCCGTGGTGGCGTGCGATGGTCTCGGCCACGAACAGGCCCAGCCCCAGGTTGCTGGCCCCCAGCGCGGCCTTGTTGCCCTTGTCCGTGTAGAAGGGCTCAAAGAGGCGCTGGGTGTCGGTGGGCAAGGGGTCGCCCAGGTCACGCACCGCCAGGCGACACCAGCCCGCTTGCGCCAGGCGCCTCAGTTGCACCTGAACGGGCAAGCCCGGGCTGCCGTGTTCGATGGCGTTGTTGACCAGCTTATCGAGCAACTGCACCAGGGCGTCTTCGTTGCCTTCGAGCACGATGGCCGGCTCGATGGCCAGGTCGAAGCACACCTCGGGGCTGTCTTGCTGGTGGCCCGCCATGCGCTCGACCACGAGGTCCGACAGCGGCACGCGCTTGCGGTCTGAACGCGTGAGGGCCGCCTCCAGGCTGGTGGCGTCTGCGGCCTGGGTGAGCAGGCGACGCATGAAGGCCAGGCTTTGCTGGGCACTGTCGCGGTGGGCCTGAGCGCGGTCTTCCTGGCCTTTGAGGCTGGCGAGGTCGATGGCGCTGCTCAAGCGCGCCATGGCGTTCTTGAGCTCGTGTCCCAGGAAGTCGGCAAACACCTCCAGCCAGCGGCGGCGGTCGGCTTGCGCGAGCAGCTGCTGGTCATAAGCGAAGTTCGCTTGCGCCTGGGCCACGAACTGCCGACGTGAGGCCCGCTCATAGCGGAACACGGCGATGGCACAGAAGCTGTAGACGATGACCGCGTCCACGGCGAAGTAGGTCATGAAGGCGTCCAGGCCCACGTGGATGAGCAGGGCCGCGCCGCCATAGGCCAGGCAACTGCACGCGCCGATGACCATGGCCCAGCGAAAGGGCAGGCCCATCAGGAAGAAGATGGCGATCAGGCCTTGCCACACCCCATAGCTCAGGTATTGGAAGGCATCGACCCCCAACTTCAGCAGCAGCACGGCTTGCACCAGCATGTAGAGCAAGCCAAAGGTGGCGGCCCAAGGCACCCACACGGCCGAGCGCGGCCACAGCCGGACCCCCACCACCAGCATCACCAGGCTGGGCAAGCCCACCCAGGCGCGCGCCGCCGCGATGGTGTCCAGGGCATAGGCCGGCGCGAGGATGGGGTCCAGGGCAAAAAAGCAAGCCACCACCGCCGCCATGACGCTGCACGCCACGGTGATGAATCGCCGGTTCTGGGTGTATTCCACCTGGCCGAACAAGCGCTCCAGCCCAGGGTGGACGAAGTTCAGGCTCCAGCGCTGCCGGGGCCTGACGATGGCAGCGGCGGAGCGGCCGTGCGCGTCTGAGCGCGCGGCACGCCACAAGTCCTCTTCCCCGGCCTGCACAGCGCCTTCTGGCTGCCATGGCCCTGAACCCTCGCTCATGTCGACCTCACCACCTGAATTTGCTTGGCACACCAGGGTGCATCAAACATCATACGGTGCAGCCCCAGGCCAGCGGTCAAGCCAGACGCGGCTGGCCCAGGTTGTCGGTGTCGAAGGTCTGTGACTGGAAGGCAAAGAAGAAGGCCTGCCACTTGCCGTTCGGGTACTCGAACACCAGCCCGCCGTCCTGGTAGATGCCGTTGTCCTTTTTGTACTTGCCACCATTGCCCTGGTTCATGTGGATGTCGTGCACCCCGTTGCCTGGCTTGAACTTGAAGTACTGGTCGGCCCGGGTCTCGGGGCCCCACTTCGCACCAAAGGCATAGATGCGGGTGCCTGCGGCCTTCAGCGCCTTGATGACCGCCGCTTCCAGCTTGTCGCGCAAGTCGTTGTCCTGGCCTGGGGCATCGGGGGGCACCGGCTTCATCGCCTTGGGCTTGACCAAGCCCGAACGCACGTAGTCGATGGCCAGGGTGCGTGGCTTGGGCGGCAAGGCGGTGAAGCCCGGCGCAGCCTTGCGCAGGAGCTTGGTGTAAGCCTCGGGCAAGGTGGTGGTCGACTGGAACAGCAGCACCGAAGGCGCGTTGGGCGCCGACGAGCGCACGTTCACCGCCACGCGGTGAACCTCGTCGCCCGCGTGCACGAGGATCTGGTAATGGTCGTCGTCTGCGTGGCGCAGGTGCCCGGTGACTTCACCTTTGAGCACGCCGTAAAGAAGGGCCATGAATTGCTCCTGATTTGCCATGTCTGAACCCCCATCATGGCCGACCGCAAGCAGGGTGGGTTTGTCCGGGATCAGCCGGCCACCCGCCACCACCGGGGCAAGAGCGCGCGGATCTCGGCACGGCCATAGCGGTCGTCGAGCAGGTGCACCACGCCCTGGTCGTCGGTGCTGCGGATCACGCGGCCGGCGGCCTGCACCACCTTCTGCAGACCCGGGTAGGTGTAGGTGCAGGCGTGGCCATCGCCCACCAAGTCGTCGAGCCGCTGCCTGAAGTGCTCGTTGACAGCGTTGACCTGCGGCAGCCCCAGCGTGGCGATGAAGGCGCCAATCAGGCGCCGGCCGGGCAGGTCCACCCCTTCTGAAAACGAGCCGCCCAGCACCGCGAAGCCAATGCCCTGGCTGGTGGGCGTCATGCGCGCCAAAAAGGCCTGCTGGGCCGCTTCGCTCATGCCGCGCTGCTGCGTGAAGATGGGGATGTCGGGGTGCTGGCGCGCGAAGTGCGCGGCCATGTCCTGAAGGTAGTCGTGGCTGCTGAAGAAGGCCAGGTAGTTGCCGGGCCGCGCGTGGAACTGATCGGCCATCAGCGACGACATGGCCTCGCGCGAGCGGGCGCGGTCTTTGTAGCGCGTCGAGATGTGCCGCGCCACCTGCACCTGCAGCTGATCGGGCGAGAAGGGCGACGCCACCTCGATGGCGACGCTGCGGTCAGGCAGGCCCAACATGGTCTCGAAAAACGCCGTGGGCTGCAGCGTGGCCGAAAACAGCGTCACGCTGTGCGCGGCCTTCAGCCGGGGCTGCAGGAAGGGCGCGGGCAGCACGTTGCGGATGCACAGCACCGAGCTGGGCTTGCCGCCGGGGCGTGGTGCCCAGTCGAACAGCGAGTGGGGCCCGAAGCTGTCGGCCAGCTTGCTGAAGTGCAGGGCGTCCAGGTAGAAGGCCTGCAGGTCGGCGTCGACCTCGGTGGGGTGCTCGGCGAAGTGATCGCCGATGGCGCCGCACAGCTGCTGCAAGGCCTGCAGCCACGGGGCGGGGATGTCGTCGAGCACCTGCATGGGGTCGGGCACACCCTGCACCGCTTGTTGCGCCTTGTTGAGCCCACGCCAGGCCTTGTGCAGCCTGTCCATGGGCTTCTTGAGCGCGGATGGCCCGTGGCGGCGCAGGCCCGCCAGGCTCAGCTCGTCGAGCTCGGCGGTGTGCATCATCCGCCCGCGCTCGATCAGGTTGTGGGCCTCGTCCACCAGCACGCCCACGCGCCACTGCTGTTGCTGCATCAGGCTGTGCAGCATGGCGTTGAGGTCGAAGTAGTGGTTGAAGTCGCCCACGACCACGTCGGCCCAGCGCACCAGCTCTTGCGTGAGGTAGTAGGGGCAGACCTGGTGGGCCAGGGCGATGGCGCGCACGGTGGCTTGCGTCCAGCTCAGCGGCGGGGTGGCGGGCTCGCCTGCCGGTGCGGCGGCTTGCGCATCGGCCTGGGCCTGCAGCACCGCCACGGCCATGGCGCGGGCCTCGGGCAAGCGGTCGTAAAAGCCCCGCGCCAGCGGGCACGAATCGCCATGGCAGGCCAGCTCGGGGTGCTCGCAGGCCTTGTCGCGGGCCAACAGCTCGATGGCGCGCAGCGGCAGCCCCGGCCGGTTGGCCTGGATGTGGGCCACCGCGTGCAAGGCTGCTGCGCGGCCCGAAGTTTTGGCGGTGAGGAAGTACACCTTGTCCAAGCCCTGCGTGGGGCAGGCCTTGAGCATGGGGAACACCGTGCCAATGGTCTTGCCGATGCCCGTGGGCGCCTGGGCCAGCAGGCAGCGGCGCGTGGCGGCAGCCTTGTAGACGCCTTCGGCCAGCTCGCGCTGTCCGGCCCGGAAATCGGCATGCACAAAGGGCATGGCCTGCAAGGCCGCATCGCGCGCCTGGCGGTGCGCGAGCTCTTGCGTGGCCCAGGCCTCGAAGCGCTCGCAGGTCTGCGCAAAGAACTGCGCCAGGTCTTCGGCCTGGTGCGTCTCGTGGATCACGGTCTCTTGCTGCGAGCCGATGTCGAAGTACACCAGCGCCAGCTCGATCTGCGGCAGGTCCAGCTGGTGGCACATCAGCGCGCCATAGACCTTGACCTGGGCCCAGTGCAGGGCCCGGTGGTTGTCGGGCAGGGCGGCCAGCGGGCCTTTGTGGGTCTTGACCTCTTCGAGCCGGTTGAGGCGGGGGTCGTAGCCATCGGCACGGCCGGTGACGGCCACGTGCCCGTGCTGGCCACTCAAGGCCAGCTCGCTGAGGTAGCCCGCAGGCCGCCGCGCCGCCACCAGCGCATGGCCGGCGATGCCCTCTTGCGCCGTGGGCGAGGGGGTGAAGCGCAGGTCGAGGTCGCCTTGCTTGGCCACGAACTCGCACAGGGCGCGCACGGCAACCTGGTAGCGCGCGGGCTCCGCCTGGGGGGCGGCCGTGGGCTCAGTCTGCGGTGTGGTCGGCAGCGTCATCGGCCTCGTCGGCCAGCTCGGCCTGCGTGCGCTCCAGCGGCCGCTGCACTGGCGAGGCCTTGGCCAGCGCCATCCACACATCGAAAGGCAGGCTGCAGGGCGCGTGGCGCGCCGGGCGCAACAACTCCAGCTGGCCGGTCTCGATGTCGCCATGGATCACCCACACGCCCAGCTCTTCGGGCAGCTCATGGGGCTCGGCCAGGCCGGCAGGGAAGACGTAGTGGCACTCGCTGCACAGCCATTGGTAAGACGCGCGCTTGGCCTGGTGCCGCAGGTCAGAGAACAGGTCGGCCCGGCTGACCTTGATCTCGTGCACCAGCGGGTGCAGGTAGGCCGGGTTGCTGGTGCGCCGCACCGAGAACAAATCGGGCCGCGCCAGCCGCCATTGCAAAGGCGAAGTGCGCGTGGCCAGCACGTCGGGCTCGGCCGCGTCGTCACACCACAGGGGTTCGGTGGCCACGGTGTGCCAGGGGCCAGTGACCGGCGCGCCTGTTGGCCCGGTCGCGGGCGGGTGGGTCAGCGCTTCAGCGGCCGGTGCGGCGGGCGGCTCGCGCTCCACCTGCGCCCGCAGCGACAGCTCCTGCCACACCAGCCGGCCCGAGGCCATCAGGTGATCGGCCATGCGCAGGGCCAGGCGGTCGTGGGCGCTGTCGGCACGGCGGTGGGCCTGGCGGCTGTGCGCCAGCAGCGCGATGCCCGCATCGGTCAACCGCAGGCACTCTTGCGCCGGGTGATCGCCCACCAGGCTCACCCAGCCGCCGGCCAGCAGGTCGATGTCGATGGGGTCGCGGCTGGGCCATCCGGCCGAGCGCCAGATCTTCATCAGACGAGACAGGTGAGACCGGGTGGGTTTGGGCGTCACGGCAGCACTGCGAAAACTGTATGAATATACAGCCTTGTGGGCGCCAAGGGCTGTGGCATGCACGCTGAAGGGCCCACCTCGGAGGGCGACTAAGATTTGAACGTTGCCACCACACCCCACTGCACATGCCCCACGCTCGTTTCCGCCCACCCCATGCTTGGGCCCTTTGCATCGCCCTGTCCAGCGCCTGCATCGCACCCGCTGCCCATGCTGACATGGTCAGCGGCCGCTACGACGCCTGGGGCAATGCCAGTGGCGTCCACACCATCGACTTCAACGAGCTGTACGCCGACCTGCCCTTGAGCTTCACCAGCGTGCGGGCCACGTTCACCGCTGAACTGGTTCCGCACCTGGCCGCGATGGGCCAGACCGTCACGGAGACCTTGCTGCCGCAGTCCTTCATCGGCGTGCGCGCCCCCGACAACAACTGCGCCTTCCCCGGCATCGCCTGGTGCGCGAACGTCTACAACTACATCGAGGTCACACAGGCCAACCTGTACAGCGAAACCGACCGGGCCCGCCTGGACGTGACGCTGGGCACGGCCTCCGGCAGCGACGACGCCCGCGGCACCCTGACCGACGTCCGCCAGACCCTGCTCTCGACCACCGGCTTCCACGGCTTCATGTACGAGCGCTGTTGGCGCCGATTCAAAATTGAGCCACCGTGCCGATTGAATTTTGAGCCAGGGCTATGGGCCAACCTGTGAGGGCTGGCTGTGGATAAGTGTAGTGCCTTGAGTTGGTTTGGGGCCTCCTTCGTGGGTGGGCTCGGCGGTTCTCGTTGAGGGCAAGCCGCGCAGGGCGGAGCCCGTAGCGGCTTGCCCTTGAACCTCTCAGAACGGCTCAGCCTTCTTGGCCTGTTCGCGTGCCTTGATGCGCTTCTTCGCCACGGCCGTGCTGTGCATGAAGCGGTGCGATTCATTGCCGGTCTCGACGATGTGGCAGTGGTGCGTGAGTCGGTCCAGCAGCGCTGTGGTCATCTTGGCGTCGCCGAACACGCTGGACCACTCTTTGAAGTCCAGGTTGGTGGTGATCATCACGCTGGTGTGCTCGTACAGCTTGCTCAGCAGGTGGAACAGCAAGGCCCCGCCGGCCTGACTGAACGGCAGGTAGCCCAGTTCATCGAGGATGAGCAGGTCCATGCGCTGCAGGCCCGCTGCGATGCGCCCCGCCTTGCCCTGGGCCTTCTCCTGCTCCAGCGCGTTGACCAGGTCCACCGTCGAGTAAAACCGCACCCGCGATCCGTGCCGCGTGATGCCTGACACGCCAATGGCCGTGGCCAGGTGGGTCTTGCCTGTACCGGGGCCCCCCACCAGCACCACGTTGTGTGCCTGCTCAGCAAACGCCATGCTGGCCAGTTGTTCGATGAGTGGTTTGTCCACCGGCGAGCATTCGAAGTCAAAGCCAGCCAGGTCGCGGTGCACGGGGAACTTGGCTGTGTGCATCTGGTAGCTCACCGAGCGCATGGCCCGGTCGCTGACTTCTGCTTGCAGCAGGTGCTCCAGCAGCCAGCGCGAGTTCTCCAGCGTGGCGTGGCCGCCTTGCTTGACCAGGTCCTCCCAGGCCCCGGCCATGCCGTACAGGCGCAGCTCCTTGAGTTCCTTGTCGAGCTCACGCATGATCGGCCTCCTGGGCTTCGCCGGCTCGCAGGCTGTCGTAGCGCGCCGTGTCGGCCACTGGCGCCTGACTCACTTGCAGCGTGGTCTCCACTGTTTGCGGCATCGGCTGTGTTTGCAGGCGAGCCAGCACATTGATGACGTGCTCGGTGCTCACCCGCCCTGATGGCGGTGCGCTCTCCAGGGCCAGCTCCACCGCCACCAGCACGGTATCCAGGCCTTGCTTGGGCACCTCGGCCAGCACTTGCGCCATGACCTTGTCTCCGCCCTCCTGGTGCAGCAGGGCACAGCGCATGCGCTGTAAGGGCTCGGGCAGGTCTGCAAAGGGCGCGCCGTTGCGCAGCGCCCCTGGCTTGCGCTCGATCAGTGGCACGTAGTGCTGCCAGTCGTAGCGGGTCTGGTTGCGATCGCTCAGGCGCTCGTGCGTGGCCACCATGGCATCACCGGCCACCACCTTGATCTGCGCCGGGTACAGACGCGTGCTGACCATATGGCCCGCCCACTCACATGGCACCGAGTAGCGGTTGCGCGCCACCGTCACCAGGCAGGTGCTGCTCACCTTCGCTGGGTTCTCGACATAGCCATCAAAGGCCACCGGCATGGGCATCAGATGGCTTTGCTCCAGCTCCTGTTGACGCCGACCGAAAACTGAGCCACTTTTTGGCGTGATACCGACGCAAAACTGAGCCAGGTGTTTTACCTACCCTGCTGCTTTTTGCAGCAAGGGAATGAAGAAGGTGATCACCATGGACATGATTGGCAAGATCAGGCGGATGCACCGCCGAGACAAGAAGACGAAGAGAGAGATCGCGAGGGCGACGGGGCTGTCGAGGAACACGGTGGCCAAGTGGCTGGATGAGGCGCAGCCGGTGGAGCCCAAGTACTGCCGTGAGGTGGCCAAGGCGACGAAGCTGTCGGCGTATGCGATGCCACTGTCCGCACTCACGCCATCGTGTGTGCATTCCATCTTGTGCTGCAAGGCGCTTGATTTCATCCACGCAACGTGGGCCAACGCCAGGGGAGAAATATGCCTTTCGTCCCATTGCTTCATCTGGTCGTCGAACTGCTTCTTCCAGTCTTTCGCAGCCTTCTGATCAAACTTGTCTGCGTACTTGCGCCAGGCGTTGTCCTCTGCACGTTTCGCCTCTGCTGGCGAGACGTCGCGAATCTCTTCAATCTGTTGAAGCTTCTTCTTGCGGTAGCCTTCGAACAGCATCCCGATATCCGGTTGGGACAGCGCCTCGTTTGCGAGTTGCTCGGCCGCAGCCTCTTCCGCTTCCAAGGCGCTGGCTCTGACCGCAGCCTCAATCTGGCTGATTGCGGTGCTGACAGCCAACTCCCGCTTCCATCCCTTGGCGTTGACGAAGGCGTCGTGCAAGTGCTGCATCAACGCGCCGAGATCGGCGGCCACACCTGCAGGGTCTGGCATGGACAGCACCAAGCCACCAGCAGGCGAGATGGCCGGGATGCGGTCCTTCAAGGCCTGGATGGTTGAAGCTTTCGACTTGAAGCCACCAGCCGTAAAGGCCAGGGACTTGCCTTGCGCATCGCTCAACGCGTACTCAGCAACAACCTTCTCAACCTGGCTGATGTCGGCGGCACCCTTGTGATGCTTGCTGCCCAGCCATGCCTGTACATCCAGGCAGACCATGTGTTTGGCGCGGTAGGCCGCGTCCTTGTGTCGCTCGATGACGGCAGGTGTCCACTGCACGTCGCTGAAGCCGAACCACACCTTGGTGGCGCGTTTGACGTCCGGGATGGTCACGCAACTGGCCACGGTGCCGCATTTGTCGGGTGCGCAGGTGAACGCCAACTTTGCTGGCGCGGTTTCGCCTGGGTCAAGCTTGTACAGGTATCCATCTCCTTGAAGCGCTGCGCCACGGCTTGTGCAACGCCCTTGGCCAGATTGGACTTGTCGACCAGGGCACGAAGACTGTCTATCTTGGGCTGCGCAACGATGGCCACCGCAGCATCGAGGCGCTGCACCAGAGCGTCGACACGGCCAGCCTTCAGGCGCAGGTCGGCCGCGCGTCGCTTGGGGTCTGTCTCGCCAAGGGTCTTGGTGAGGCTTTCGAGTTGTGCCAGGTCTTGCTCAGCCAATGTTGCGAGGCGCTCAATGTCCTCTTTGCGGGTCTTCGCAGAAAGACCTTTCGCAAGGGCACCAGCCTGGGTAGGACTGCCAGCCAGCCTCGCGAATGGTTCGACGTTGGGCTTGGCGGTGCGTTGTTCTTGTTGAATTCGTTCTTTCAACCAAGCGCATACCTTGGCAAGGCCTTCCAAGATGTCGAGTCCATAAGGGACGTAGGAGAAGTCACCTTGGTTGTCGACGTATGCGCGAGCACAGCGAGAGTCAAAGATGGCGATGCTGGATAGTTCAGCCGGCGATGCCTTGCCGTCTGTCCACTGGTACTCGGTCGTCTCACCATCGACAAGCGCGTCGAAAGAGGCGGTCGCGGCGTCGGACAGAAGAGGGTGCTGGTAGGCGTTGGGGCGAATCTGCTCTGACTGGTCGCGGGCACGGCAGGCTTTCTTGAGCACACGGGTGTAGCCAGACTTTCCCGCTCCGTTGTCGCCGTAGATGTTTGTCAGCCCGGAAGGAGCAAGGGGAAGTGTCTTTCCGGGTGCCAGCGCATTGACGTACTGCAGGTTCTTGATTGCGGCGAGCTGAACAAGGGGCTGTCCTGCTTGAGGCGCGGCGACCTGCTCACTGGTCAGCTTTCGAGCCTCGCGACCAACAAGGTCGGTGATTCCATGAGAGTCCTGAAGCAGCGCCAGGATGTCTTCAAGATCGTCGGCAGACGGTGTCGGCCGCTCATAGAGCACCGCGACAGCATGCTGCTGCCATACCGGCAACTTCTCCGCCCACTTCTGGATTTCGCTGAGGATGGTCATTCTTTTCTCCCTCGGTCCGGTCGCCGATCTGTTGATGTTGTTCTCTACATGAAAAGGCGATACGGGTAGACGTTTCCGGGCAGATCCGGCACGTTCGCGATGGTCCGCGCCAACCGCTGCGAATACCGAATGCTCACCGGCACCGGGTCGTACAACGCATCGTTGTTCCAGTCCATCTTGGTCAAGGCCAGCGCCTCGTGGGCAATGAGCTCAAGCGAGCCTCTTCCAGCATGCCGGATGAGTTGCAGCGGCTTCGGGATGCTCTTCTTCCCCTGGTAGTAGTCGCCCCTCGTGGATACCTCAGGTGCGTTGCCGGCCACCCATACGAGTGCCGAGATCCCCGAACGGGCGACCATCGTCCCTCGGGGAACCGGATAGCCTGATGGTCTGGTCGGCGGCGTCGGACGACCTGACTGAATCAGCCAGACCCCTCGCCAGCAGGACGCTGCACCGACCTCTACACACTCAATCTCCGCCACGCCAGACAGTGCATCAAACGCGCCGTCGATTTCATCCTGCTTGAACGCCGTGGTCTTGTGGATGACCAGTCGCTTGGGCAAGTTGCCACCATTGCGGCCCTGATAGAGCTCAAGGCTTCGTGCGAGAACCGCACGCATGTCGTCCCGGCTCAGAAAGGGGTTGCGGCGGGCCTCGGCTACGTCGGTGACAGGGTCGCGCGCTTCGAACGCCACGAACTGCATGCCTCCGCCGTCCATGTCGAAAACCTGCGAGCAACACGTCACATAGTGAGCGTCACGCTGGTCGCCACGTAGTGCATAGGCGAGGCCGATGTACGCGGTGTCATCGGGAACCCCTCTCAGCGGAGCTAACTTCCAAGGTGTCCCCGCTGCCTTCACGTAAAGGGCGGTTGCCAAGCGCCAGGCGAGCGAAGCCTTGTAGTTGAAGGTGAAGACCCGGTCGTTGAGCACCTGGGTCGGGATGTTGTACTTCGCCCCCAGTGCCTTGAGGGCGTCGTGTGCATCGAAGAACTTGCTGCGCGTTGCGGAAGCCCAGGAGTCCGGGAAGTGCACCAGCACCACATCGAACTCGTTGCGCACCGCATCAAGCCTGCGAAGCGCGGAATCCATTGCCTGGAACAGCCGAGCCTGCGGATCGCCGTCGCCTGGAAGTTGAGCCAGGAAGTCAGGCCATTTGATGTGCGCGCCGCGCGCCGCCTCCAGCTGCACACCGAACAATCGATCAAAGCCTGGGTACGGTGGCACGTACTCGGAGCGGTCGCTGGGCTGGTATGAGCTGCGCAGAGATGCCATCAGCTCACCACGGCGTTTGTACGAACTCTCGGGGCCCACCGTGGCGATTCGAATCTGCGAGGTGTACCCACCGAATGAGCCCTTGGAATACGGCCCGAAATTGAGTAGTCCTCTCAGG
>JBEEJT010000202.1:0-10660 GCA_041169085.1 Pseudomonadota bacterium
GGACGTGAAGAAGGTTCTGGCCTTCGAATCGGGCCTGCATCAGTTCCTGAAGACCAGCCACGGTGCACTGGTCGCCAAGATCGACGACAAGAAGGCCCTGGACAAGGACATGGAAGCCGAATTGCTGGCTGCCATCACCGCCTTCAAGAAGACCTTCGCCTGACCATGACTGCCCCTCGCGTCATCACCCCACACTGCTGCACGGCTGTGCAGGGTGTTGACGCGTCCCGGTGCCAGCCGGGGGGCTCTTTTTAAAGGAGTGAATCATGGCAGCAGGCAAGGAAATTCGCGGCAAGATCAAGAGCGTCGAGAACACCAAGAAGATCACCAAGGCCATGGAAATGGTCGCGGCTTCGAAGATGCGCAAGGCCCAGGAACGCATGCGTGCGGCCCGTCCTTACGCTGAAAAGGTGCGCAACATCACGGCGAACCTGGCCAAGGCGAACCCCGAGTACGTCCACCCCTTCATGGTCGCCAACAACGGCGGCAAGAAGGTCGGCATCATCGTGGTGAGCACCGACAAGGGCCTGTGCGGTGGCTTGAACACCAACGTGCTGCGCGTCGTGACCAACAAGCTCAAGGAGCTTGAAGGCCAAGGCGTGAAGGCAGACATGGTGGCCATCGGCGGCAAGGCGGCAGGTTTCCTGAACCGCATCGGCGCCAACGTGGTCTCGCAGTCGCTCGGTCTCGGTGACACGCCTCACCTGGAAAAGCTGATCGGCCCGACCAAGGTCGTGCTCGACGCCTACCAGGCCGGTGAACTCAGCGCCGTCTACCTGTGCTTCACGCGCTTCGTCAACACGATGCGCCAGGAAGCCACTCTGGAACAACTTCTGCCCCTGTCGGCCGAAGCGCTCCAGAGCGAGCAGACCCACGCATGGGACTACATCTACGAACCGGACGCCAAGCAAGTCATCGACGAGCTGATGATCCGTTACGTGGAAGCGCTGATCTATCAGGCCGTGGCTGAAAACATGGCGTCGGAGCAGTCGGCTCGCATGGTGGCCATGAAGGCCGCGACCGACAACGCCGGCACGGTGATCAAGGAACTGAAGCTGGTCTACAACAAGACCCGTCAGGCCGCGATCACCAAGGAAATCTCCGAAATCGTTGCCGGCGCGGCTGCGGTTTGATCTGAATTTTGATGATTGAAGGAACGAAAAATGGCTGACACGCAAAACGCAGTGGGCAAGATCGTTCAGTGTATCGGCGCTGTGGTGGACGTTGAGTTCCCGCGCGACCAGATGCCCAAGGTGTATGACGCCTTGAAGATGGACGGTTCGGCCCTGACCCTGGAAGTTCAACAGCAGCTGGGCGACGGCATTGTCCGTACCATTGCGCTGGGCTCGTCTGACGGTCTGCGCCGCGGCATGGTGGTTTCGAACACCAACGCCCCCATCACCGTGCCCGTGGGCCCCGCTACGCTGGGTCGCATCATGGACGTGCTGGGCAACCCCATCGACGAACGCGGCCCGGTCGACCAGACCAAGACCGCTTCGATCCACCGCAAGGCCCCGGCTTACGACGAGCTGTCGCCGTCGCAAGAGCTGCTGGAAACCGGCATCAAGGTGATTGACCTGGTGTGCCCGTTCGCCAAGGGCGGCAAGGTGGGTCTGTTCGGTGGCGCCGGTGTGGGCAAGACCGTGAACATGATGGAGCTCATCAACAACATCGCCAAGGCCCACAGCGGTCTGTCGGTGTTCGCTGGTGTGGGCGAACGTACCCGCGAAGGCAACGACTTCTATCATGAAATGTCGGACGCTGGCGTGGTGAAGCAAGACAACCTGGGCGAGTCCAAGGTTGCCATGGTGTACGGTCAGATGAACGAGCCGCCGGGCAACCGTCTGCGCGTGGCCCTGACCGGTCTGACGATGGCCGAGTCGTTCCGCGACGAAGGCAAGGACGTGCTGTTCTTCGTGGACAACATCTACCGCTACACCCTGGCCGGTACCGAAGTGTCCGCTCTGCTGGGTCGTATGCCTTCGGCTGTGGGTTACCAACCTACGCTGGCCGAAGAAATGGGCCGTCTGCAAGAGCGCATCACCTCGACCAAGGTCGGCTCGATCACCTCGATCCAAGCCGTGTACGTCCCTGCGGACGACTTGACCGACCCGTCGCCTGCCACCACCTTCGCTCACTTGGATTCGACCGTGGTGCTGTCGCGTGACATCGCTTCGCTCGGTATCTACCCCGCTGTGGACCCGCTGGACTCGACCTCGCGTCAGCTGGACCCGCACGTGGTCGGCGAAGAGCACTATGCCGTGGCCCGCGCCGTGCAAGGCACGCTGCAGCGCTACAAGGAACTGCGCGACATCATCGCCATTCTGGGCATGGACGAACTGGCTCCGGAAGACAAGCTCACCGTGGCCCGCGCCCGTAAGATCCAGCGCTTCCTGTCGCAGCCTTTCCACGTGGCCGAAGTGTTCACCGGCGCCCCTGGCAAGTACGTGCCTCTGAAGGAAACCATCCGTGGTTTCAAGATGATCACGGCTGGCGAGTGCGACAGCCTGCCTGAGCAAGCCTTCTACATGGTGGGCACGATCGACGAAGCCTTCGAAAAGGCCAAGACGATGCAATAAGCGGCGCATTCGGGTGTGGCTCGGCGTTGCCGTGCTCGCCGGACGTCATGTCCGGCTGTGCGCGGCGCCTTGATCCACGCCCGACTGCTTGCTTCTTGCTGCGTGTTGGCGTGCGAGAGCCGTTGAGGCGCTGCAAGAGTCGTTTGTCCATTTTTTGAAAGTTCGATATGTCCACCATTCACGTTGACGTCGTCTCGGCCGAAGAGAGCATCTTTTCGGGCGAAGCCTCGGTCGTCTCGCTGCCTGGCGAAGTGGGCGAACTGGGCATCCTGCCCAAGCACGCACCGCTGATCACCCGCATCAAGCCGGGCGCCGTGCGCATCGTCCGTGCGGACAACAAGGAAGTTGAGTTCGTCTTCGTGGCGGGCGGCATCCTGGAAGTCCAACCGGATCGCGTGACCGTGCTGGCCGACACCGCCATCCGCGGCAAGGACCTGGACGAGGCCAAGGCCAACGAGGCCAAGCGCCTGGCTGAAGAAGCCGTGCAGAACGCCAAGGGCGAGCTGGACCTGGCCAAGGCCCAGAGCGAACTGGCGATCATGGTGGCCCAACTGGCCGCCATCCAGCGCCTGCGCGCCAAGAAGTGATGCCTGCCGGGCGTTGAGCTTCGGCTCCACCCCTTCGGCACCTCGATCAGCCCACCGTGCGAACGGTGGGCTTTTTTCTTGGCCGCTCGGTCATGCAGCGCCTTCGCGCACTTGCGCGGGCGTCAGGCCTGTCCAGCGTTTGACCGCCCTGTGGAACGGGCTGGGCTCGGCATAGCCGCAAGCCAGCGCCACTTCGGCCAGCGGCAGTCGGCTCTCGCGCAACAGGCGCAAAGCCTCTTCGCGGCGCACCCGGTCCACCAAGGTCTTGAAGGGCTGGCCCAGGTCGGTCAGCCGCTCTTGCAGCTGTCGGGTGCTCAAGGCGTGCTCGTCGTGGCCTGGCATGGCTTGCCATTGCGCCACCACCGTGGCGAGTTCCAGTTCCTGGCCACGCGCCATCACCACCCGCACGGCTTCGCTCACCGTTTGCAGCAGCCGCTCGCCCGCATCGGCCGAGGGTTGGCTTTGCTCCAGTTGCCTGTGCATCAGGGCGTGCAGCTGGGCGTCGGCGTGGGGGTTGAGCCAGCTCAGCCAGTCCAGAGGGAAGCGCTCGGCCGCTTCGGTGGGGTGCCAATGCACCGGGCATTGCGCGAAGCGGGCAAAGGCCTCGGCGAGTGCCGGCTCGGGTGGTGGGGCACACAAGGTCAGCGAGCTGTGCACCAGGTCGCGGCCGGACACCCAGCGCCCGAAGGCCAGGCGCGCGCCCAACAGAAACACCCAGAAGCCCGCGTGGTGGGGCAGGGGTTCGCCCACGGGTTCGTGGTGCAGCACCACCGTGCCGGGCTCCAGCGCCATGCGCACGGCCAGCGAGTCACACAGCTGTGCCTGGAAGCGCTCGAAGACGGCCAGGCCGTCGGCGCCGTGGCCGCTGCTCATCAGGGCGTAGCCCAGCGGGCCCAGGTGCAGCGGTCGCACGGCTTGCGCGGCCCTCAGGCCCACGGTGGGGTCGCCCGTGAGCGCGTGGGCCAAGTCGAGGGTGGCCACCCAGTCGCTCAAGGAAACACGCTGGCCAGGCTGGTCCGCGCCGGGGGAGAGGCCCATGCGTGCCCACAAAGGCGACGCGTCCAGGCCGCGGGCGGCGACGGTCTCAGGCAGGACGCGCAACAAGCTGGACAGGATGCCGGACATCGGAGGCGAAGGCTGGGTGTTGTCGGGTCAATGGGGGTGGGCCTGAGGTCAATGACGTCTCCAGCGGCCCTGGCGAAGATGGCCAGACACTTTGCTAGGAGCACGCACGCATGTCGCTGGCCGCATCGACCCCGCATCATAGGACCGACGAACCCACCGCTGACGCGGCTGACCCGCTGAAGGGCGCGCCATGGCCCGCCCGCCATGGGCTGGACCGCGACGCGGCTCGGGCCATGACGCGGCGCCTGCGTTGGATGGCGCGCGAGGTGGGGGAGCCCGACGAAGCCACTTGGGCCAGCATGGGGCGCGCCCTGATGCGCGGCGACCCTCTGGCCGACGACGTGGCCGACTGGATGTTGCAGCGGGGCGGCGCCCGCATGTGGCCCCAGGTGGACACCTGGCTGCGCGGCGGGCCGGCAGGCGCCGCGGCGGCTGGAGCGGCCCCGGCCGTGCAGGCCTTGCTGGCCGCCACCTGGCAGCTGCCCCATTGGGCCGACCTTGGCCGGGCGGACGCCGGCGCCAGGGCGCTGCACACCAGTGGCCTGCACGGCATGATGGTGTTGCGAGACGCCGGGCTCATGGCGGGTTACCAGGCCTCGGCGATCAACGAAACGCTGCTGCGCACCGGCGCCTTGCACGAAGGGGCCCAGCGCCGCGTGGCGCTCACCACCACGTGGTGGATGGCCGTGACCGAGCCGGGCGGCATGGTGCCGGGCAGCCCGGGCCACCTGCACACGCTGCAAGTGCGCATCATGCATGCCCTGGTGCGCCAACGCCTGCGGCGCGACCCGACCTGGGACACCGCCTATTTCGGGCTGCCCGTCAACCAGCTCGACATGCAGGTCACCTACCTGGCCTTCAGCGTGATCCAGCTGTTGTCGCTGACCACCACCGGCATGTGGATGCCCAAGGCGCAGCGCGAAGACGTGATGCACCTGTGGCGCGTCGTGGGCTGGGCCATGGGCGTGGACAGCGACCTGTTGTGCCGGGACGAGGCCGAAGGCCGCCGTGCGCTGGTGCACAACCTGTTGAGCCAGGCCCCGGCCGACGAGGGCAGCCGCCAGCTGGCGCGGGCCCTGCTCGACGAGCCCCTGCACCGCCACTACCACGACCTGGCCAAGCTGCGCGGGCGACTCAACCGCCAGCGACACCTGAGCCTGGTGGCGTGGTTCGTCGGCGCCGACGGCTTGCGCCAGCTGGGCTTGCCGCGCGCGCTGCCTTGGTACCCGATGCTGACCATGGCGCCACATGGCCTGCGTGCGGTGGCCATGGCCGCGTGGCCGGGCTTGCGTCGGCGCCTGCAGCACACGGGCCGCCAGGCACAGCGGGCCTATCTGGATGTCTTGACCGGGGGCGTGGGCCACCGCCATTGAGGCCCCGGGCTCAGGGGCGGGGCGCGAAGCCAGCGGGTGGCGCGGGTAGACTGCGACGTTCCACGCCAATGTCTCAGACCCCGGAGTCCGTCCATGTCCACTGCGCGCCGAGCCGCAGCCGCCCCTGCCCAGAAGGCCACTGCCAAGAAGGCACCCGCCAAAAAGGTTGCCACCAAGAAGGCCGCCACCAAGAAGGCGCCCGTGAAGGGCAAGTCACCGGCCGTCGCCTCGTCGGTGACCACGCTCACGGCGCAAGACTACCTGCGCAAGATCCTCACCAGCCGCGTGTACGACGTGGCCATCGAAACCCCGCTGGAGCCCGCGCGCAACCTGTCGCGTCGGCTGGGGCATCAGGTCTTCCTCAAGCGTGAAGACAAGCAGCCCGTCTTCAGCTTCAAGCTGCGCGGCGCCTACAACAAGATGGCTCAGTTGTCGGCCAAGGCCCTGGCCAAGGGCGTGATCTGCGCATCGGCCGGCAACCACGCGCAAGGCGTGGCCATGGGCGCGCGCCGCCTGGGCTGCCAGGCCACCATCGTGATGCCCACCACCACACCACAGGTGAAGGTGGACGCAGTCGCCAATTTCGGCGGGGACAACGTCAACATCGTGCTCCATGGCGAGAGCTATTCCGACGCCGCCCTGCACGCCAAGGCCCTGGAAAAGCGCGACGGCATGACCTTCGTGCACCCCTTCGACGACCCCGATGTGATCGCGGGCCAGGGCACCGTGGCCATGGAGATCCTGCGCCAGCACCCGGGTCCCATCGACGCCATCTTCGTGGCCATCGGTGGCGGTGGCCTCATCAGTGGTGTGGCGACCTGCATCAAGGCCCTGCGCCCCGAGATCAAGGTCATCGGCGTGCAGATGAACGACTCGGACGCCATGGTCAAGTCCTTCAAGGCGGGCGAGCGCGTCACGCTGGAAGAGGTGGGCCTGTTCTCGGACGGCACGGCCGTCAAGCTGGTGGGCGAAGAGACGCTGCGCCTGGTGCGTCAGTACGTCGATGACTTCGTGGTGGTCAACACCGACGCCGTGTGCGCCGCCATCAAGGACATCTACCAGGACACCCGTTCCATCGTCGAGCCGGCCGGCGCCCTGGGCGTGGCCGCGATGAAGCAATACGCCGAGCGCCATGGCGGCCAGGGCAAGACCTACATCGCCATCAACTGCGGCGCCAACATGAACTTCGACCGGCTGCGCTTCGTGGCCGAGCGCGCCGAGCTGGGCGAAGCGCGTGAAGCGTTGTTCGCCGTCACCATCCCCGAAGAGCGTGGCTCGTTCAAGCGTTTCTGCGAGACCATCGGCCCGCGCAGCGTCACCGAGTTCAACTACCGCATCTCGGACGACAAGCAGGCCCATGTGTTCGTGGGCATGACCGTTCAGCGCAAGGGCGATTCGAAGCAGCTGGCACAGCAGTTCGTGGCGCAGGGCTTCCAGACGGTGGACCTCACCCACGACGAGCTGGCCAAGACCCACATCCGCCACATGGTGGGCGGCCGTTCGGCCCTGGCCGAAGGCGAGCGCCTCTACAGCTTCATCTTCCCGGAGAAACCGGGTGCGCTGATGGGTTTCCTGACCAGCTTGCCGCCGGGGTGGAACATCAGCCTCTTCCATTACCGCAACCAGGGTGGCGACCAAAGCCGCACGCTGGTGGGCCTGCAGGTGCCCAAGGCCGAACACGAGCGCATCCCCCCCGTGCTCAACGAGCTGGGCCACCAGTGGGTGGACGAGACCCGCAACCCGGTCTACCGCTTGTTCCTGCGCTGAATGCGAAACGCCCGGCAGGACCGGGCGTTGGGCTTCAGGGCGGCGCGTGGCTCAGACGCCTGGGGCGCGGGGCTCGCCGCCTTCCGGCCCTGGTTGGCCAGGGGCGGGCATGCCGGGCTGTTCGGCGCCTGGCGCACCGGGTTGGCCAGCTTGACGCCGAGCGCTGCGGCTTTTGGCCGATTTGGGCATGGCGGCGCCACCGCTGCCAATCGAGGCCTGAACGGCCGGTGGCGGGGCCACCGGGGCGATGGCGGGCTGGGCCGTGCCGATCTGGGTGTTGCTCTGCATGTCGGCCAGGCTGGGCGGCGTGGCGGAGCGCATCACGCCCGTCGGGGCGGGTTGCATGCCGGTGGCCGGAGGCGGCAGAGGCGGCAGGTCGAGGCTCGCCGCCACCGGGCCGTCTGCCGGGCCGATGCCGGCCGAGCGTTGGGTCAGGGTGCGCAGCACAAAGGTGCCGTCGATCGCGGTGCCGATGCGCACGGCACGTGCGGGCTTGCCGTCGAGCGACAGCAGGGCGATGCCGGCCGGGTCGGATTCGTTGCGTGGCGCCACGATGCCCAGCAGCTTGAGGCGCGAGATCAGCGTTTGGGCTTCGCCCATGGCCTGTGCCGGGCCCGATGCCGGTTGTGCGGGGCCGCTGAGCAGGCGCCGCATGTCGCCTTTCACGGCGGCGTCCAGGGTCACCGGGGTGGCGTGCGCGGGCACAGCGGCGGGTCGCGAGAACCAGCGCAATCCCCAGTACGCCACACTGGCTGCCACTGCGGCCCAGACGACGAGAGCGAAGAATCGTGATGCCATGATCCGACCATTATGATGCGTGTGGAACGCCCGGGTGCTTGTAAAGTGAGGGGCTGACCTCGGGTAGATCCCGCATCTGGCCGCAGCGGCCCTGGGGCATGCTGGCGCCCTCCGCACAACGTGCACGGAACCCTTGGCGCCTGGCCGGGTCACATGCTCAGCGTGAATTTCTCCATGGACACCATGATGTTTGCCTCCTTCTGCCGTCAACAAGGCCAACGCCTGCACTCGCGTGCGTTGCGGGCCCGCGCCGCTGCCCAACGTGGCTTCACCCTGATCGAACTGATGGTCGTGCTGGTCATCATCGGTCTGCTGGCCGCGCTGATCGTGCCCAACGTGCTTGACCGCGCCGACGACGCCCGCGTGACCGCCGCCAAGACCGACGTCAGCAACCTGATGCAGGCGCTCAAGCTCTACAAGCTCGACAACCAGCGCTACCCCACCTCCGAACAAGGCCTGCAGGCCCTGGTGACCAAGCCCACCGCCGCGCCGGTGCCGGCCAACTGGAAGCCTTACCTGGAAAAGCTGCCCAAAGACCCGTGGGGCGCCGCTTACCAATACGCCAACCCCGGCGTGAAGGGCCCGGTGGATGTGCTGTCCTTCGGCGCTGACGGCCAGGCCGGTGGTGAAGGCCGCGATGCCGACATCGGCTCCTGGCAGTGAACGAAGCCGCCAGCGCGGCTTCACCCTGCTGGAATTGATGGTGGTGGTGGCGATGCTCGCCATCACGACGGCCCTGGTGTCATTCGCCATCCCCGACCCTTCGAACACGCGCTTGCAGCGGGAGGCTGATCACGTCATCGCCCTGCTGGAAAGCGCTCGTGCGCAGGCCCGTGCTGGGGCCCTGACGGTGATCTGGGTGCCGCAGCCCAATGGCCCTGGCGCCGATTTCCAGTTCATCGGCCTGCCTCAGGCGCTGTGGCCCAGTCGCATGAAGTGGCAAGAGTCCGATGTGCGGGTGGAAGTGGTGGGCAGCAAATCCATCGTGTTGGGCCCGGAGCCCGTGATCGGCCCGCAAAGCCTCATCTTGCGCACGGAAGACAAGCAACTCATCGTGAGCACCGACGGCCTCAGCCCGTTCGAGGTGCTCGCCGTGGCGCCGGTGCCCGCACAGGCAGGGGGCGCTCGTGCGCAGTGAACCCTTCCGTCACCAGGCTGGCATGACGCTCATCGAGGTCCTGGTCGCGCTGGCCATCGTGGCCATCGCACTCAGCACCGGCATCAAGGCGGCAGGCAGCCTGGCCAACAACGCCCAGCGCCTCAACGACATTGCTCTGGCCCAGTGGTGCGCCGAGAACAAGCTCATGGCCTTGCGCCTGACCCGAACCTTCCCGCCCGTGGGCGACAGCGAGTTCGCCTGCGAACAACTGGGGCAGCGATTCATGGGGCGCATTCACGTCACGCCGACGCCGAACGCGAGCTTCCGCCAGGCGGAGTTGCGCATGTACGACGAGCAAGAGCAGTTCGTGCTCTTCATGGCCACGGTTTTATGGCGATGACGATGGCCAACCGTACACGACAGCACGGCTTCACCCTCATCGAGGTGCTGGTGTCCTTGCTCATCTTGTCGGTGCTGGCGGCCACCTGCTGGAAGGGGGTGGACGCCATGAGTTCCGCCCGCGAGGTGGTGTTGTCCAACATGAAGACGACCCTGCGCCTGTCGGCGGTCATGACCCAGATCGAGGCCGACCTGGGCCAGGCCGTGAAGCTCGACGTGGTCGACGCGCTGGTGGTGGACAGCCGCCATGTGCGGCTGACGAGGCGTGGCCAAGGGGGCGTCCAGGTGGTGGTGTGGTTGCTCAAGGACGGTCGGCTCTTCCGCTGGGCCAGCCCCGTGACCACCAACGTGGGCGAATTGCAGAAATACTCGTTGGCCAGCTTCCAGCTCAACGGCGTGGAGCCCGGCACCTTGATGGCTTTGGAGGGCGTCAGCGCCATGCAGGCCTTTTGTTATGTCAACGGCAACGTGGCCAACTGCCAGTCGAGCCGCAGCGCGGCGGCCACAGGTGGCGCGAGCGGGACGACCACCGCCGTGCCTGGTGGCTCCGGGCCGCCACTGCCGGAAGCCATGCGCGTGCAACTCACCCTTGCCGAAGGCGCCGGCCGACAAGGCACGGTGACCCGCGAGATCCCGGTGGCCATGAAATGACGAACACGAGCCGCATGCCCCCCCCACGCCAGCGAGGTGCGGCCTTGCTGATGGCCATGGTCATCCTGACCCTGGTGGCCACCTTGGCTGCGTCCATGCTTTACCAGCAGGACAAGGCCATCCAGGTGGAAGCCGCCGAGCGGGCGCGCGTGCAAGGCGTTTGGCTCCTCAGTGCCATGACCGACGTGGGTCGCCACTGGCTGCGTGACGACGCCCGCCGCCAACCCAATTGGGACGACCTGCAGGAAACCTGGGCCCAGCCCTTCCCGGAAACCCGACTTT
>JBEEJT010000203.1:0-7976 GCA_041169085.1 Pseudomonadota bacterium
GCCCGTGGGCCAGGCTGGCCGCGATTCAGATCAAAAAAGGGGCAAGTTCCGGGAGTTGTTGTCTGGCTCACCTGGGCAGTGGTCATGCAAATATGGCAAAACTGTTCTATGCTGCACCGCAACATCAGCAGTTTTGCGCGCACCTGCTGCCCGCAAACATGCCCGACACCCAAGACGCCTGAGGCCCCGTCATGCTCTACCAGATCTACGAAACCAACCGCGCCTGGATCAGTCCGTTCTCGGAATTCGCCAGCGCTGCCTCCAAGCTCTACAGCAACCAGTTGTCGCCCCTGGCCCACATGCCCACCGCTCAGCGCATCGCCGCGGGCTTCGACCTGGTCCACCGCCTGACCAAGGAATATGAAAAGCCGGAATTCGGCATCAACAAGGTCAATGTGTCTGGCACCGACGTGGTCGTGCAGGAGCAGATCATCGAGCAAAAGCCCTTTTGCCGACTGATCCGCTTCAAGCGCTTCACCGACGACGCCAAGCTGCTCGACAAGTTGCGCGCCCAGCCTTCCGTGCTGGTGGTGGCACCGCTGTCAGGCCACCACAGCACCTTGCTGCGTGACACCGTGCGCACCTTGCTGCAAGACCACAAGGTCTACATCACCGACTGGATCGACGCCCGCATGGTGCCGATGGAAGACGGTGCCTTCCACCTCGACGACTACGTGAATTACGTGCAGGAGTTCATCCGCAAGGTGGGCCCTGAAGTGCACGTCATCTCGGTGTGCCAACCCACGGTGCCGGTGCTGGCCGCCGTGTCGCTGATGGCCAGCCGGGGAGAAACCACGCCGCGTTCGATGACCATGATGGGCGGCCCCATCGACGCCCGCAAGTCGCCCACGGCGGTCAACAACCTGGCGATGAACAAGTCGTTCGAGTGGTTCGAGACCAACGTGATCTACCGCGTGCCGCCCAACTACCCGGGCGCAGGCCGCCGCGTTTACCCTGGCTTCATGCAACACACGGGCTTCGTGGCCATGAACCCCGACCGCCACGCCAACTCGCACTACGACTACTTCCTGGACCTGGTGCGCGGCGACGGCGACAGCGCAGAGACCCACCGCCAGTTCTACGACGAGTACAACGCCGTGCTCGACATGGATGCCGACTACTACCTGGACACGATCAAGACCGTGTTCCAGGACTTTGCCCTGGTCAACGGCACCTGGAAGGTGCGCAACCCCAAGGGCAAGGAAGAGCTGGTCAAGCCGCAAGACATCAAGACCACGGCGCTGCTGACGGTCGAGGGCGAACTGGACGACATCTCCGGCGCCGGCCAAACCCGCGCTGCGCATGGCTTGTGCACCGGCATCCCCAAGGCTCGTCAAAAGCATTACGACGTGGTAGGGGCCGGCCACTACGGCATCTTCAGTGGTCGCCGCTGGCGCGAAATGGCTTACCCCGAGATCCGGGCCTTCATCCTGGCGCACAACAAGTGAGCCGGCGGCTGGCGGGGCTACACTCCCCCGCCATGCCGGACCGCCCCGCCCCATCCGCCTCGCTTGGCCCCCAGGCCCAGGCCATCAACGACCTGCTGCCGCAGACGCAATGCACGCGCTGCGGCTTTCCCGATTGCGCCAGCTACGCACAGGCCATCAGCCTGGGTGAAGCCGCCATCAACCAGTGCCCCCCCGGGGGCGACGAGGGCGTGCGCCGTCTGGCGGCCTTGACCGGACAGCCCCACCAGGCGTTGAACCCGGCACACGGCGCGGAAGGCCCGCTGCGGCTGGCCGTCATCGACGAGACCTGGTGCATCGGCTGCACGCTGTGTGTCAAAGCCTGCCCCGTCGACGCCATCATCGGCACCAACAAGCACATGCACACGGTGATCAGCGACCTGTGCACAGGCTGCGAGCTGTGCATCCCGGTGTGCCCCGTCGACTGCATCGAGCTGGTGCCCGCGCACGCCGAAGCGCCCGCTCCCACCGGCTGGGCCGCGTGGCGCCCCGAGCAGGCCCAACAGGCCAGACAACGTTACGGTGAGCACGTGGTGCGCGTGGCGCGCGCAAAAGTCGAGCAAGAAGCCAGACTGGAAGCCAAGGCCGAGCACAAATTGGCCCACCTGGCCGAAGTCTCCAAACTCACCGACCCGCAGGAACTGGACAAGAAGCGCGCCGTGATCGAGGCCGCGCTGGCCAGGGCCCGGGCACGGCGTCAGGGTTGATTCACACAAGTGCCGTGAATTGCGTCACACTGGTGTGAAAAGGCGACCCCCGTGATCAGGTGTCACCCTCACGTCATGGCTGGCCCGCAGCATGCATGCTAGAGACGTGACGGCACGCCTTTGGTGCCGCGCCGCCGGAGTACCCCATGCGTGCCCTGATGAACCTGGCCATCGAACCGGCCATGAAGTTGTTCGAAGTGTCTGCCCTGGTCGTGAGCCAGGCGTCGCCCCAAGCCGTGCAACGCGTGCTGAAAGTGCTGGCCGACACGCCGCAAGGCGCCATCAGCATCGTGCGCGAACGCTACCCTCGGTCCAAATCACACCAGGTGTTGTCGTGTCGCCATTGGGCCCCGGCGCTGGGTTGACGCCCTCACCGGCTGAAGCGGCCATGCGGGCTTGAGTTCGGCAACGGTGGCATCATCTGTGCCATGAAGGCGCACCGTTGTGCGCCGTGGCTGAGCCCCGATGCGAGACCCCCTGCCTGCCCCCGTTCAGCGTGCCCGTTCGGCTTTCGCCAACCGGGCCGCGGCCCTCACGCTGACCGTCGCCAGCGCCCTGAGCCTGGGCGGTTGTGGCTACAACGATTTCCAGCGTCTGGACGAAGAGTCCAAAGCGCGCTGGTCTGAGGTGCTCAACCAGTACCAGCGCCGCGCCGACCTCATCCCCAACCTGGTCGCCACGGTCAAGGGTGAGGCCAATTTCGAGCAGGAAACGCTGACCAAGGTGATCGAGGCCCGCGCCCGCGCCACCAGCATCCAGGCGTCCCCTGAACTCATCAAAGACCCGGAAGCCTTCCAGAAATTCCAGGCCGCACAAAGCGAATTGTCGGGCGCGTTGTCTCGCCTCATGGTGGTCAGCGAGAACTACCCCAACCTCAAGGCCAACCAGGGCTTCCAGGACGTGCGCGTGCAGCTGGAAGGCACGGAAAACCGCATCACGGTGGCCCGGGACCGCTACATCAAGTCGGTGCAGGACTACAACATCCTGGCGCGCAGCTTCCCCTCCAACCTGACCGCCAAGGCCATGGGCTACGGGCCCAAGCCCAGCTTCACCGTGGCCAACGAGGCACAGATCAGCACGCCCCCTGTCGTCGACTTCAGCAAGAAGTGACGCGCGCTTGAACGCTGCCATGGCCGCCATGCGTCTCCCTCTTCGCCATCGGAGTTGGGCTTGGGCCTTGCTCTGGCTGGCCGCGCTGCTGTGGCCTGGTGGCGCTCGCGCTCAGGTTGACGTGCAGCCCGTGCCCACGCTGTCGGGCCACATTGTCGACCTGGGGCTGGGCCTCGATGCGCTGCAAACGCAAGCGCTGGAAGCCAAGCTGGCGAAGCTGGAGCAAGACACGGGCAGCCAGGTCGTGGTGCTCATCGTGCTCACCACCGCCCCGGAAGACATCGCCAGCTACGCCCAGCGCGTGGCCGACCAGTGGAAGCTGGGGCGCAAGGACGTGGGCGATGGCTTGTTGCTGTTGGTGGCCATGGACGACCGCGCCGTGCGCATCGAGGTGGCCAAGGCCCTGGAAGGGGCCGTGCCCGACCTGCTGGCCAAACGCATCATCGACGAGGCCATCGTGCCCGCATTCCGTCAGGGCGACCGGGCCGGCGGCCTCAACCTGGCTGTGGACAGGATCGGTGCGGCCATTCGCCACGAGGCGCTGCCCGGCCAGTCGGCCCCGGCGCCTCAAGCTCATCGCCAGACTGGCCTGGACTTGGAGGGCCTCGGCTTCCTGGCCGTGGCGGTGATCCCGTTCGTGCTGGGCCTGTTGCGCAGCCTGATGAGCCGCCGAAGTGCCGCGATGACCGCAGGCCTGGTCGGCGGCGGCGTGGTGTGGTGGTGGAGCAGCAGCCTGGTGTTCGGCCTGATCGCCCTGGCCGCCTTCACCCTGTTTGGCCTGATCGCCGGCGAAGGCGTCGGCATGGGTCGCAGCGCGCGGCGGGGCGGCCCGTCCGGCTGGGGCGGTGGAGGCTTCGGCGGGGGCGGCGGCTTCTCATCCGGCGGCGGGTTTTCGTCGGGCGGTGGCGGCGACTTCGGTGGCGGCGGCGCCTCCGGCCGCTGGTGAGGCGGCAGCCATGAAAGACCTGACATGAGCGCGTGGACCCAGCTCCAGAGATGGACCCGTCACCTGTGGCTGGACGACAGCGACAGCCGTCGGCTGCTGCCCACCGAAGCCTGTGCCCGCCTGGAAGCCGCCGTGCGCGCCAGCGAAGCCCGGCACCTGGGCGAGTTGCGGGTGTGCGTGGAAGCCTCGCTGCCCTGGGCCGCCCTGCGCGCCGGGCTGGATGCCCACCAGCGCGCCATCGACCTCTTCGGCCAGTTGCGCGTGTGGGACACCCCGCACAACAATGGCGTGCTGATCTACCTGCTGCTGGCCGACCGCCGCATCGAGATCCTGGCCGACCGCGGCCTGCACAGCCTGGCCGACCCCAAGCTGTGGACGCAACTGGCGCAGGACATTGGCCAGGCCATGGCCTCAGGCCAGGTGGAAGCCGGCCTGCAGCAGGCACTGACCCAGGTGAGCGCCGCACTGGTGGCACACCATCCGGCGCCCGCCAGCACGACGAAGCGCAACGACCTGCCCGACAGCATCATCCTGATGTGAGCGCCCCTTCAGCCCCTTGAACCAAAGGACCACCATGCCCCGCCACCTTGCCGCCGCCCGGCCCCTGCTGATGCTCGCCTCCTGCCTGCTGGCCAGCAGCGCCTGGTCGGCGACCACAGCCCAGCCGCCCATGAAGCCGGGCTTGTGGGAGGTGAAGCTGGTGACGCGTGAGATGGACGGCCAGCCCCTGCCCGACATGAGCGCCATGATGGCCCAGCACATGGACAAGATGCCCCCCGGGACGCGCGCCAAGATGGAAGCGCAGCTGAAGCAGCGCGGCGTGGCCATGGGGGCCGGCGGCGCCATGAAGGTGTGCATCAACCAGGAGATGATCAACGCGGGCCAATGGCAGAAGCATGATGGCCGCTGTCAGAACACCAACGTCAGTCACAGTGGCGACACCTGGACCGTGAACTTCACCTGCCAGAACCCCGACGCCAAAGGCGAGGTGCGCACCACCTTCCAAAGCGGCGAGGCCTTCACGTCGGACATGGCCATGACCATGCAGCGCCAGGGCAAGGAGACCGCCATGCGCCTGCGCAGCGAATCGAAGTGGCTGGGCGCCGATTGTGGCGACGTGCAGCCGCTGGGCGCCCCATTGCCCCAACGCCCGCCAGCCGCCACCCGCTGATTGATACCTCCCCCAGCCCCAACAGCTCGTCATGCCCCGACAGATGAACGCGGCCGAGATCACGGCCTTCTTCACCACCTTGCAAGCGGCGAACCCGCACCCTGAAACGGAGTTGAAGTACAGCACGCCGTTCGAGTTGCTGACCGCCGTGCTGCTGTCGGCTCAGGCCACCGACGTGGGGGTGAACAAGGCCACCGACAAGCTGTTCCCGGTCGCCAACACGCCGGCCGCCATCCTGGCGCTCGGCGAAGAAGGCCTGTGCAGCTACATCAAGACCATCGGGCTGTACAAGAGCAAGGCCAAGCACCTGCTGGAGACCTGCCGCATGCTCATCGAGCTGCACGGTGGCGAGGTGCCGGCCGACCGCGAGTCGCTGGAAGCCCTGCCCGGCGTGGGCCGCAAGACGGCCAATGTGGTGTTGAACGTGGCCTTTGGCCAGCCCACCATGGCGGTGGACACGCACATCTTCCGCCTGGGCAACCGCACGGGGCTGGCCCCGGGCAAGACGCCGCTCGCCGTCGAACTCAAGCTGCTCAAGCGCATCCCGCAGCCTTTCATGCAGCACGCCCACCATTGGCTGATCCTGCACGGGCGCTATGTGTGTCAGGCCCGCAAGCCGCAGTGCTGGGATTGCAGTGTGGCAGCCCACTGCCAGTTCAGCCCCAAGACACCCGCCCCGAGCAAGGCGGCAGCCAAGCCCAAGGCCTGATCACGGCGCAGCAGGCCCCCAGCCGTCGCGCACGGTGGGGTGCTTCAATCGCAAGCCGAGCTCGGCTTTCATGCGCGCATTGCGCAAGCGACGCGACTCCGCCATGAAACTCATCTGCATGGGGCTGAGCTGCTGTCGCGCTTCGTCGCGGCTCACCCGCGACGGCGTGGGCAAGCCGAAGTGCAGGGCCACCTGTTCAAAGTAATCGCCCATCTTCAGCTCGGTGTCGTCGCTCACGTGCACGACGCGGCCAGGCCTGGCCCGCCACAAGGCGAGCACAGCCGCCCGCGCCAGGTCGTTGGCGTGGATGTGGTTGGTGTAGACGTCGTCTGCCGGGCACAGCACCGGGCTGCCTCGGCGAACGCGCTCTCGCGGGTCGCCCCCATCGCGGTCCAGCGCATAGATGCCCGGGATGCGCAACACCGTGCACCGCGTGGCGCCAGGCATGCGTTGCCCCCAGCGGCGCAGCAGGCCTTCTGCGGCCACCCGTCGGCGCCCCCGATCGGTGGCGGGGGCCACCCCACGGGTTTCGTCCACCCAGGCGCCTTGGGCGTCGCCATAGACGCCGGTGGTGCTGCCATAAACCAGCGTGGCCGGCCGACTGCGGCGCGCCAAGGCCGCCAGCAGCGCCGCAGTGCGGGGGTCGCCCGCCCCCTGGCTTGGCGGCGGCGCCATGTGCAACACCCGCTGGCCCAGGCCCGCCAGGCGAGCCAGGCTGGCAGGCTCATCGAGGTTGCCCCACAGCGGCTGGATGCCCACGGCGCGCAAGCCGGCACGGCGCTCGGCGTTGGACGTGAGCGCCAACACCCGCACCTGAGGCAGCAAGGCTTGCGCTGCGCGCAAGCCCACATCGCCACACCCCACGATCAGCACCCGGCTCTGTTTGAAACGGCGATGGCGGCTGGGGGCGGGTGTCAGCATGGCGGGTCTGGGCGAAAATGCAGGTTGGCCATGATTTTGAGCCCTCCGCCCATGAGTTTCTCCGTCACCATCCAACCCAGCGGTCGCGCCTTCACCATGCAGCGCGACACCACCGTGCTCAGCGCCGCGCTGTCTGAAGGCATCGGCCTGCCCTACGGCTGCAAGGACGGCGCCTGCGGTTCGTGCAAATGCAAGCTGCTGTCGGGCCGCGTGATCCACGGCGCCCACCAGGCCAAAGCCTTGAGCGAAGCCGAAGAAGCCGCCGGCATGGTGCTCACCTGCTGCGCCACGCCGCAAACCGACCTGGTGATCGAGAGCCGCCAGGTCGTGGGCCTGGGCGATTTCCCGATGCTGAAAATGCCGGTGCGCGTGACCAGCCTCCAGCGGGCCGCCCCCGACGTGATGGTGTTGCGGCTGCAAATGCCCGCCACCAACAACTTCAACTTCCGGGCAGGGCAATACATGGCGTTCGTGCTGAAAGACGGTGTGCGCCGCAGCTACTCCATGGCCAATGCGCCCCATGCGCTGAAGGCCGCCGGGCCTGAAGGCATGGAGCTGCACATCCGGCACATGCCTGGCGGCGTGTTCACCGACCAGGTCTTTGGCAGCCTCAAAGAGAAGGACATCTTGCGCATCGAGGGGCCGCAGGGCACGTTCTTCCTGCGCGATGACAGCGACCGCCCGCTGGTGTTCCTGGCTTCAGGCACCGGCTTCGCGCCGCTCAAGGCCATGATCGAAGACATGGCCCACAAGGGGATGAGCCGCCCCACGACGCTCTACTGGGGCTGCCGCACCAAGGCCGACCTCTACATGCACGACTGGGCCGTGGCCCAGGCCGCTGCCCTGCCCTGGCTGAACTACGTGCCGGTGCTGTCCGACGCGCTGCCCACCGACGGCTGGAGCGGCCGCACGGGCTTGGTGCACCAGGCCGTGCTGGCGGATTGCC
>JBEEJT010000204.1:0-3119 GCA_041169085.1 Pseudomonadota bacterium
GACGGCCCCGAAGTGAGCGAGCAGGATTTCCTGCAGCCCGGCCACCGGCAGGTGGCGGCAGGCTACTGCATCTATGGCCCGCAAACCACACTGGCGCTGACCGTGGGCGATGGCGTGGCCATGTTCACGCTGGACCGCGAGCAGGGCTCCTTCGTGATGACGGCTGACCAGGTGCAGATCCCCGCCGACACCAAGGAGTTCGCCATCAACATGTCGAACATGCGCCACTGGGCCGAGCCCGTGAAGCGCTATGTCGACGAATGCCTGCAAGGCAAGGAAGGCGTGCGCGGCAAGGATTTCAACATGCGCTGGATCGCCTCGATGGTGGCCGACGTGCACCGCATCATGACCCGCGGTGGCATCTTCATGTACCCCTGGGACAAGCGCGAGCCCAACAAGCCCGGCAAGCTGCGCCTGATGTACGAAGCCAACCCCATGAGCTTCCTGATCGAGCAGGCCGGCGGCGCTGCGACCAACGGCCGCGAGCGCATCATGGGCCTGCAGCCCACCGGTTTGCACGAGCGCGTGAGCGTGGTCCTGGGCTCGAAGAACGAAGTCGAGTTGGTCACGCGCTACCACTTGGAAGCGAAGTGATTGCATAGTCTCAAGCCCATGCTATAGTCTTGGGCTTGGAAGCCGGTGTAGCTCAGTCGGTAGAGCAGCTCATTCGTAATGAGAAGGTCGAGGGTTCGATTCCTTTCTCCGGCACCAATTGAATCAAGCACTTAGCCTCGCATGACCTGCGGGGCTTTGTTGTTTCTGGGGTTCATACCTGCGCTGTACCGCCGCTGGGGCAGGGTTTGGGGCGTGGCGGCAAGCGATCCGTGTCGGTCTGTTGCATCGCCAGATGCTGCCCATGCATCCCACCAGCTATGGTCCCAAGCGTCAGCAGCAAAGTCGATGCTCGGCCGGTGCCCACTTAAGGCCATTCTGGGGGCGCTTGGCTGCGCAAGGCCGCTGTTCTGAGTTGTCCCCACATCCTGTGGACAACCCTGTGGTGATCAGGCGGGCAACTGTCGTTGTCCCGGGCGTGGTGCACACATTGCTGCAAAAACAGGCAGATGGTCAGAACAGCGCGCCGTTGTCGGGCGGGCGGTTCAGCAGTTCATCGGTGCGTTGGGCGTCGGTGAGGTCATAGACATCAATCGGCGAAGGCACGACGAGCGCCAGGGCATCGGCCACAGTGCCGTGCAGCCACTGGTCCCAGTAGTTCGGGGTGACGTGCACAACGGCCCGCTTGTCCTGCGCATCGGCCGGCAAGTTCGGATCAGGCTTGTGCAGCCGGCCTAGCAACGGGTGGGCGTCGCAGTTGCATGTGATCATGGTGAAGCTGGGCACCAGTTCACCAGTGTGCGGATCGGTCCATTCCGACCACAGGCCCGCCAGCATCCAGGGCAGCCCATCGGCGCGGGTCAGGTGCCACCAGATGCACTTGCCGGTCTCCCAGTTGGGTTCGGCATACCAGTTGGCCGGGATCAGGCAGCGGCGGCCGTGGGCCCAGGCATCGCGAAAGGTGGGCTTGGTCTCGATGCCTTCAATGCGCGCGTTGTTGGTTGAGCGCGGACGTGGTGCGGGCGGCTTGCGCCCGGGTGGCGCCTTGCCGACGATGTAGTCGATGCGCTCACGCTGACCGGGCCGGATCATTCCCCACTGACCTACTACCCCCACAAGCCGTTCATCCTCCGCACGGATGAACAGGCCCGCCCCAAACGGGCCCACTGGCCGAGACGCTTCGTAGTCCGGCAAGGTGTGGTTGCGCACAAAGCGGCCGAGGTAGACCTCAAGGTCATTCTTGGGGGTAGCTTGATGGAGGTTGCACATGATTGCCGGGTGGTTCAGTCGCGGGCATGTTCAGTTGGCTCAGCGAGTTTCGCGTGCGCAGGCCTCGCAGATGCAGGCCTTCCCCTTCTGGGCTTCGGGTACCTTGGCCAAGAGCTCAGGCGTGAACTTCACCACCCGGCACCAGCATGGCGTTTGCAGGTCACCACTGGCGGCTGGCGCGCAGGTGTTGGGGCCGCCGCACAGCGGACATGTGTGATTGGGCAGGGCCAGGGTGGTCATGCCCGGCATGATGGCCTATCTCAACAGTGAGAGTGGGCAGCCTTTGAGGTAAGGCACCACGTCACATGCCCCCGACATCACAGCAGGTCACACTGAAACATCACAGGACCATCACACATCACACCCATCCCACTTGGGTGGCCAGCGTGCGCTTGTTCAGGTTTGTTCAGGCCTGGCCGGATGTTGAGGAATGTTGAGGTGTGCCATGGCGGCCTTCTTGGCTGTGTTCAGCGGTGCGGCAGCCCGAATGCGCGGATGTGAGCATTTGTGAGCATTCGGCGTCTGGGCTGTATTCAGCGGTGCGTGCGGTAGCCAGAATGCCGCGCGCCTGATAGTTTGCAACTGGTGCGTACCACGCTGCGTACCGACTCATCGCGTACCCCCGAAAGCGTGGAAACCACGCTGTTAACCACTGGCTGGAAACCACGCGGAAACCAGCTGAAAACTGCCGTTTAGCCGCCCGTTTACCCGGCCACCGTTTAGCCGCCGACCAGCGCCGAGCGCGGCTTCAGCGCTCGCACCGGCTGCCACGGTGCGCTCCTGGCTTCGCCATGTTCCCCGGGTGGTTCACTCCCACCATCGGCACCTGCGGCACCCACATGCTGGGGATGCTGGCTGCCCCTCGGCGATGCAACAATTCCTGCTCAACTACAAATGAGGGTTGCAAATGAAGCGTGCCTACTTGCCTGCGCTCGTCTCAGTTTCTTTGGTCGCTTGTGGTGGCGGCGGCGGAGGCGATTCAAACAGCGCCCAGCCTACGAGCTTGGCCATGGATGCCGCTGCAGAGGGCGTCTACGGCGGCACCCTCAGTGGCAGCACGGGCAGTGACTTTCAGATGCTCGTCCTTGAGGACGGCACGATCTGGGCGCTGTACGGCGTACAGACTGCCTCTGCGTTCTCTGTCTACGGATTTGTTCAGGGGAATGGCACCTTCAGCGGCGGCAAGTTCTCTTCGTCCAACATCAAAGACTTCGGCCTTTCTCCTGCTATTGCGGGAACAGCCAGCGGCACCTACACGGCGGCTCGCACAATCACGGGGAGCGTCGTCACATCCAAGG
>JBEEJT010000205.1:0-2878 GCA_041169085.1 Pseudomonadota bacterium
GAGCTTGTTGGTGGCGTTCTTCGCGGCCATGTGGGTAGCTCCGTTGTGGGTAACTGGTTTGCGGGTAAGTCGGTTACCCACAAAGTTACCCGCAAGGATACGCGGATGTCAACGCACTTACCCGCACCGCTGCGGACAACAAAAAACCCCTAGAGCGTTGATTTCTCTAGGGGTTTTGCACTTCGGCGCACGTCGCCGGAGGAGTATTTGGTGGAGCCGGGGGGAATTGAACCCCCGTCCGTCAGCCATCATCGAGCAGATCTACATGCGTAGCCGTCTGATTTGAGTCTCGCCAACCAAGTCGCGCAGCGGCACGCTACCTGATCAGCCAGTCACTGAATCTCGACCTGAACCGAGTGACCCGGTTCAAGCCCAGCCTATGTGAATGACCTCACCGTCCTTGTCTTGCGACTTGAACACAGCCCATAGGCCAACTGTTGTGAGGCTCACCGGTATTAAGCGGCGAGTGCGAACGATTCGTCGTTTGCAGTTAGTTTGTTTCCAGATGGATTTACGAGGGTGCTGGTCCTCGACATGCCCTGTCCCGAATCCGCACCAACGTCGAAACCAGGTCGGCCCCAGGAAGTCACCATTGTAGGCTCAAGCGTCGACCAGCGTGCGACAGAATCGATCCAGGCTGGCTTGTTCATCGGTGCCCAGGTGGCCCGCGTTGAGTCGGGCCACACGTTCGATGCTGGCCAGGCGGTTGCGCAAGGCGTCTTGCACGGCCTCGGCTTCGGCCACCAGTCGGTCTTCGCCGATCGCGCCGTTGCCGAAAGCAGCGGGGCTCCACAGGCCGCTTTCGTTCCAGCCGGCGCGCAGCTTGCGCAGCTGGTGGGCGGTGATGTCGTTGGCGCGCGCCAGCTCGGGGCTGGGGTGCTCCGGCATCCATTCCCTCAGGTGCAAGGTGCTCATTTGCAGCTTGGTGTCGAGCTGCGCCAGCTCGGCGCGCAGCTCGTCAGCGGTGTGGCGCGGCGACAGGGGCGGGCCCTGGCGGGCGGCGGTGGCCAGCGGGCCGGCCAGGTGTTCGTCGAATTCGCCAGGCACCACCCGCAGGGCCACGCTGGCGTGGTGCAGGTTGGCGCCGGGGGCGCGCAGCGCGGCCAGCGCTTCTTCTGTGGCGGCCAGCAGGCGGCCCAAGGGCGAGAGCTGGGCTTCCACCAGGCGATGCGGGTAGCCCGAGCCGTCCATGTGTTCGTGGTGCTCGGCCACGGCGCGGATCAGGTCGCGCGGGTAGTCGGTCAGCTGCGACAGCAGCAACTGGCCAATGTGCGGGTGCACCACCAGTTGCCGGAAGCTTTCAAGGTCGCGCGCCGAAGCGGCGTCGGCCTCGCCGAACTCGGGCGCCACGTACATCTCGCCGATGTCGTGCAGCAGCCCGGCGGTCATGGCTTGGGTCACCAGGCGGTCGTCGCCGCCGCGTGCCTTCATCAGCGCGCCAGCCAGCGCCATGGCTTCGATGGCGTGGTCGAAGGCCGGTCGGCGTGCGCTTTCGCTGGCGGTGAGCAGCAACTGCACCACGGGGTGCAGACGCACGGTGGTGGCGCCGTGGAAGAGCGCATGAGCCTGGGCCTTGAGCAGGGGCTGCAGCGGGCCTTCGGTGTCGACCAGCTTGAGCAGGGCCAGGCGCAGGGTCTCGGCTTGCACGCCGTCTTCGGCCACCAGGCAGCTTTCGAGCGGCTTGCTCAGCGAGCGGTCCATGAGCTTGCGTTGCAGCTCTTGCGACACCGGCTGGTTCTTGGCCCACAGCTTGATGCCGCGGATGTCGAAGATGTCGGTGGCCGCGATGATGGACCGCGTCTCGCTGGCTTCCAGGATGGCCGCCAGGGCGTGCGGGTTGGTGTTCTGGAAGCCGCCTTCGGTTTGGGCGAGGTCACTCATGATGGGTCTCCTTGCTCGCCCCGGGGCGGGGCGGTGGACCCTTTCAGTTTCGGACGCAGCAGGCCGGAGGTCGCGTGCATCCTTCACGCTCGCGGCGTTCTTGTGGTGTGCGCAAAAGTAAAAAGGGTGCTACCGGGGCACCCTTTGCGACACGTCAAGCTGGTGGCTTCAGCTGCGGTAGTCGGCGTTGATGGTCACGTAGTCGTGAGACAGGTCGCAGGTCCACACGGTGGCGGTGGCGGGGCCACGGGCCAGGCCCACGCGGATGGTGATCTCGCTTTGCTTCATCACGCGCTGGCCGTCGGCTTCCTGGTATTCGGGGCGGCGGCCACCCTGGGTGACCACGTGCACGTCGTCGAGGTGCAGCTCGATCAGGCTTTGGTCCAGGTCGTCGATGCCGGCGTAGCCCACGGCCGCCAGGATGCGGCCCAGGTTGGGGTCAGACGCGAAGAAGGCGGTCTTGACCAGCGGCGAGTGGGCGATGGCGTAAGCGGCTTGCTTGCACTCGGCTTCGTTGCGGCCACCTTCGACGGTGATGGTGATGAACTTGGTGGCGCCTTCGCCGTCGCGCACGATGGCCTGGGCCAGCTTTTGTGCCACTTCGACGATGGCGGCGCGCAGGGCTTGGGCCTCGGGGCTGGCCAGGTCGGTGATTTCGGCGTGGGCGGCCTGGCGGGTGGCGATCAGCACGAAGCTGTCGTTGGTCGAGGTGTCGCCGTCGATGGTGATGCGGTTGAACGAGGCATCGGCCGCTTCGGTCACCAGGGCCTGCAGCAGGCCGGGGGCCACGTTGGCGTCGGTGGCCAGGTAGCCCAGCATGGTGGCCATGTTGGGCTTGATCATGCCGGCGCCCTTGCTGATGCCGGTCAGGGTGACCTTGTGGCCGGCGATCTCGACCGTGCGCGAACCGGCCTTGGGCTGGGTGTCGGTGGTCATGATGGCTTCGGCGGCGTTGAACCAGTTGTCTTCGGTCAGGCTGGCCACGGCTTTCGGCAGG
>JBEEJT010000206.1:0-2583 GCA_041169085.1 Pseudomonadota bacterium
TACCTGCCACGCCGAGTGCGCCAGGCCCGATGGCTTACTTTCTGGGCGGGGCGGTGGTCAATTGGACGGGCTGGAGCTTGGCTGCGCTCGCTGGGGTGTGGGGCGCAGCGTGGATCCCGGAGAAATGGGGCTTGTCGTTCGCCGGCGTTCTGGCGTTGTTGGCGTTGCTGGTGAACCTGTCCAAGGACCGTCGAACGTTTGTGGCGGCGTTGGCGGCCGGCGTGGCGGCGACCGCCCTGTATGGCTTGCCGTTCAAGCTGTACATCGTGGCGGCGGTGGCGGTGGGTGTGGCGTGGGGGTTGAGCACCGATGCCTGGTTGCGGGCCCGCGATGAGGGGGACGTGTGATGGCCTTGGGGTGGCTGGAGCCGGTCTGGCTGGAGCGGCTGTATCTGGGGGCGGCCGTGGCGGGCTTGGTGGCCTTGTCTGCGCTGTCGCGATCGGCCTTTTTCCTGAGCGAGCGGGAGTGGACGATGCCCGCCTGGATGGAGCGGGGGCTGCGTTACGCGCCCATGGCCGCCTTGGCTGCCGTGGTGGTGCCCGAGGTGTTGTTGCAAGGTGGGCACTGGCCTGCCACCTGGCAGGACGCCCGCTTCGTGGCGGCCCCTGTGGCGGCGCTCTGGGCATGGTGGCGCAAGGACATGTTGAGCACGATCCTGGTGGGGATGGCCGTGTATGGCGCCATGCGCTGGTGTTGGGGTTGAGGCCCCCGTCAGTGAAGGGGCGGCTGGCGGCCCACAAGTTCCTACAATGGCGGGTTTGAAGATTCCCGCAACCCCGCAGCGTTTCGCAACATGAACATCCTCCGACTCGAAGACCTCGTGGCCCAAGGCAAGGTGGCCAACCAGCGCGTGTTCATCCGCGCCGACCTGAACGTGCCCCAGGACGACGCGGGCAACATCACCGAAGACACGCGGGTGCGCGCTTCGGTGCCGGCCATCGAGATGGCGTTGAAGGCCGGTGGTGCCGTGATGGTGACGTCGCACCTGGGGCGCCCCACCGAAGGCGAGTTCAAGCCGGAAGACTCACTGGCACCGGTGGCCAAGCGCCTGGGTGAACTGCTGGGCCGCGATGTGCCCCTGGTGAGCAACTGGGTGGACGGCGTGACCGTGCAGCCTGGCCAGGTGGTGCTGCTGGAGAACTGCCGCCTCAACAAGGGCGAGAAGAAGAACAACGAAGAGCTGGCCAAGAAGATGGCTGCGCTGTGCGACATCTTCGTGCACGACGCTTTCGGCACCGCCCACCGCGCGGAAGGTACGACCTACGGCATCGCCCAGTTCGCCAAGATCGCCTGTGCCGGTCCGTTGCTGGCCGCCGAGATCGACGCCATCAACAAGGCCCTGGAAGCCCCGAAGCGCCCGCTGCTGGCCATCGTGGCGGGCTCGAAGGTGTCGACCAAGCTGACCATCCTGGAGTCGCTGGCGAAGAACGTGGACGGCCTGATCGTGGGTGGCGGCATCGCCAACACCTTCATGTTGGCCGCCGGCCTGAAGATCGGCAAGTCGCTGGCCGAGCCGGACTTGATCGGTGCCGCCAAGGCCGTGATCGAGAGCATGGCCGCCCGTGGTGCCAACGTGCCCATCCCCGAAGACGTGGTGGTCGCCAAGACCTTCGCGGCCGACGCCCCGGCCACCGTGAAGGCCGCCACCGATGTGGCCGACGACGACATGATCCTGGACATCGGCCCCAAGACGGCCGCCAAGCTGGCTGCGCAACTGAAGGCCGCCGGGACTGTGGTGTGGAACGGCCCGGTGGGTGTGTTCGAGTTCGAAGCCTTCGAGCAGGGCACGAAGGTGATCGCTCAGGCGATTGCCGAATCGGACGCGTTCAGCATTGCCGGTGGTGGCGACACGCTGGCGGCCATTGCCAAGTACGGCATCGAAAAGGATGTGGGCTACATCTCGACCGGTGGCGGCGCTTTCCTGGAAGTGCTGGAAGGCAAGACGCTGCCGGCCTTCGAGATCCTGAGCAAGCGCGCTGCGGGTTGAGCTCGGCCGGGGGGGGCGCTGAAAGGCGCACTCGGTGAGCGCAAGCGATGAGGCCTGGCTGACGCCAGGCCTTTTTCATTAGCGAGTGCCGGTGATGGGCGGGGACGGCTGAGGTAGGCCGTCTCAGCCCGTCTGTGGCGCCAGGGCCTCTGACCCCGGGGGGGCGTAGAGCACTTCACTGGCCGCGATGGCGTTGCCGCCGGTGCGCTCGAAGGTGTTCAGCCAAGGCTGGTAGCAGCGCGGCAGCCCGGATTGCCAGGGGTGGAAGCCGGGCTTGAACCAGGCCAGCCAGGGCTTGAGCAGCGGGCCCATCAGGCCGCCGGGGCCGTACAGCCACCACAGGCCTTTGGCGAACAGCTTGAGCCGTTGGCCTCGGCTGTAGCCGTCGACCTTGAGCATGTGGTTGACGATCTGGAAGGTGAAAAGCGGGAACTGGATGCTGATGGTCAACAGCGCCGCTGCGCGTCGTGCCCAGCCGGCTTGGGCCACTTGCTGCAGCACGTCGTAGGCCACGCCCTTGTGCTCGACTTCTTCGACGGCGTGCCAGACGTACATGGCGCGCACGCGCGGGTCGGCGTCGGCAAACAGGTGGGGGC
>JBEEJT010000207.1:0-27597 GCA_041169085.1 Pseudomonadota bacterium
GCTCCATGAAACTTGGCCTGCGCCTGCTGCTGGGCTTCTTCCTGATCACCGGCATCGCCGCGTTTTTCGTGATGCGCGTGTTCGTGGCCGAGGTGCGCCCCAGCGTGCGCGAGGTGATGGAAGACGTGATGGTGGACACGGCCAACATCCTGGCCGAGTTGGCCACCGACGACCTGGCCGCCATGCCTGCCAGCGGCAACCTGCAAGGCACCCCCTTTGCGCGGCGCGTGCGCGACTACGCCAGCCGCCCCATCGACGTGCGCATCTGGGATTTCCGCAAGCGCACCCTGGACTACCGCGTCTACGTGACCGACACCCAAGGCCGCGTGGTGTTCGACTCCGGCTTGCCGGATGGCGGCGACGCCCTGGGCCAGGATTACTCCCGCTGGCACGATGTGGCCCGAACGCTGGCGGGCCGCTATGGCGCACGCTCCACACGCGAAGTCCAGCAAGACGACAAGACCTCGGTGATGTACGTGGCCGCGCCTGTCAAGCAAGGCGACCACATCATCGGCGTGCTGACGGTGGCCAAGCCCATCCACACGGTGCAGAAGTTCATCGACCACGCCGAGCGCGAGATCCTGGTCAAGGGGTTGTGGCTGTTGGGCCTGTCGCTGGCCATCGGCGTCGTGGTGACGGGCTGGATCGTCTGGTCGGTGCGGCGGCTGCGCCACTACGCCCAACACGTGCAGTGGGGACAGCGTCAGCCGCCACCGGCCTTGTCGGGCGAGCTGGGCGAGCTGGCCAAGGCCATGGCTGACATGCGCGACCGCCTGGACGGCCACGAGCATGTCGAGCACCTGGTGCGCGCCCTCACCCACGAACTCAAAAGCCCGCTGACAGCCATCGGTGGCGCCGCCGAGTTGCTGCATGACCCCTTGCCCGATGCCGATCGGCAGATGTTTGCCCAGCAGATCCGCGAACAGGCCGACCGCCTGCATGTGCTGGTCGAACGCCTGCTGGAGCTGTCCAAGCTGGAACAGCAGCACGCGCTGCCCCACCGCCAGGCACTCGACTTCGCACAGCTTGTGGCCCGGGTCCTGACCCAACACGCCCCCCACTTGCAACAGCGCCAGCTGACGGTGAACTGGGCGGCGCCTGTGGACGTGCAGGTGATGGGCGACGCCGACCTGATCGACATGGCCATCAGCAACCTGCTGGACAACGCCCTGGCCTTCTCGCCCCAGGGCGGCCACATCGACATCGCGCTGGCGTGCGAACGCGGCATGGCGCAGCTGACGTTGCGCGACCATGGCCCCGGCGTGCCCGACTACGCCTGGCCCCGCCTGGGCGAGCGCTTCTATTCCACGGCCCGCCCCGCCCAAGACGGCCAGCCCGCACGCAAGGGGACTGGCCTGGGCCTGGCCATCGTGCGGCAGATCATGCAACTGCACCAGGGCGAGTTGCGCATTTCGAACGCCAGCCCAGGCTTTGTGGCCACCTTGCGCCTGCCGCTGGCCGACCGGGCACCCGACTTCACCCCCACTTCACACAGCTCATCAAGACCTCACTGAGCCTGGCCAGACTGGTGTCATCGCCAGTCACCAAGGGGGTGTGTCTTGAAGTTTCCTGTGTTGAGCAAAACCGGCGCCATCGCCGTCGTCACCGTGGGCCTGATGTGGGCCTTGTCCTCTGTGCAGTCGTTGGTGCACGAGCGCCAGGCCCGCCAGCAAGAAGCCGAACGCAACGTGGCCAACAGCCTGGCGGGCAGCCAGGTCGTGCTGGGCCCCGCGCTGGTCATGGCCTGCTCGGAGACCTGGCTCAAGGGCTACGAGATGGCCGGCGACCACAAGCCCATCCTGGAGACCACGCCGCGCATCGTGCGCCTGCCAGCCTCGCAGCTGAGCGTGGACACCACCGTGGGCATGACCCCGCGCCACCGTGGCATCTTCAAGGTCAATGGCTACAGCGCCCGCACGCAACTGCAGGCCCAATGGGCAGACTTGAGCGGCCTGACACCCCAACCCGAGCGCGAACGCGGCAAGGTCACCTGCGGCGAGCCCGTCGTGGCCATGGCCCTGTCGGATGCGCGCGGCATCCGGGTCGCCGAGATCAAGGTCAACGGGGTGAGCGCCTCCGTGCTGCCCGGCAGTGCCTTGTCCCGACCGTCGGTGGGCTTCCACGCCGCCTTGCCCGCCGCCGCGCTGTCAGGCTCGGGCCCGATGAAGATCGAAGTCAACCTGGAACTGGCCGGCACACAAAGCCTGTCGGTGGTGCCGATCGCCGACAGCACCTCGGTGAAGATGGCGGCCGATTGGCCCCACCCCGCGTTTGGCGGTCGCTTCCTGCCCAGCGAGCGCCACATCACCGACCAGGGCTTCGACGCCACCTGGCACGTCACCTCGCTGGCGAGCACGGCGCAACAAGCCTGGCTCAACGGCGCCACGCTCTGCCCCGCCCTGAGCCAGAGCGAGCCCATCGCCAACGGCCGCTATGCCGACACCAGCGAGCCCGGCACCCAGGCTGAGGCCCAAGGCGACGGCGCCTGTGTGGAGACGTTTGGCGTGACCTTTGTGGACCCGGTCAATGCCCACGTGCTGAGCGACCGGGCCACCAAATATGGCTTGTTGTTCATCGCGCTGACCTTCGTGGGGGTGGGCCTGGTGGAGGTGCTCAAGCGCCTGCGCGTGCACCCCATCCAATACCTGCTGGTGGGCGCGGCCCTGGCGGTCTTTTTCTTGCTGCTGGTGAGCTTGTCGGAGCACCTGGCCTTTGGCCTGGCCTACCTGGCGGCCGCACTGGCCTGCACGCTGCTGCTGGCCTTCTACGGCACCTTTGTGTTGCAGGGCTGGCGCGCAGGCCTGGGCTTTGGTTCGGGCATCGCCGGCTTGTTTGCCACGCTGTATGCGCTGCTGCAGATGGAGCAGACCGCGCTGGTGCTCGGCTCGCTGGCCCTGTTCCTGGTGTTGGCCGTCATCATGTTCGCCACCCGCCGCCTGAACTGGTATGACTTGATGGCCCAGGTGCGTGGCGACCCTGGCCGCGCTGACCGCGCCCCAGAAGCGCACGCCCAGGGAGATGCGGCATGACACCGGCCGCAGCCCTCACCAACCGGGCCCTGCTGCCCACGCGCCCGGCCTTCGGGCCGGTCACCCAAAGTCGCCTGCGGCGCCTGGCCTGCGTCTACCTGGTGGTGGCCGCCTTGGGCACCGCCCTGGCCCACGCGCCGGTGGCCGATGCCTGGCGCATCACGGGCCTGGGCTTGCTGTTCCCCGGTGCGGGCTTTTTGGCGCACACCGAAGCTTGCCTCTCCACCGGCTTGAGCCACGTGGGCATGGCCCTGGGCGCCAGTGGCCTGTTTGCCGCAGCGCTGGGCCTGTGGTGGGCCACGGGCAACGTGCTGGCGCCCCCTTTGGCCTGGCTGGGCACGGCCTTGTGGGCGGGGCTGGGGCACCCGGGCCCACTGGCCCCCGGTGCAGGCCTGGTGGCCCACCAGGGCGCGGCGCTGGCCGCCCTGGCCACCGCCGCGCTGATCAGCCTGGCCTGGCCCTGGTGGCGTGCCCACACCAGAGCCCGCCGCGCCCGGGACAACCACTACCTGCGCCACGTTGCACCCCACGTTGCCCCCCACGCTGCGGCCTCTGGCGCCACACCGGCCACGTCGTCCACCTGCCTGCCCGAGATGGACGCCACCCACCTGCAGCGCCTGCGCTTCGCGCTGGACCGCGCCCTGCAACCGGTCGAGGCCTTCCAAGGCTTCGAGCACCGAGACGCCTTCCAGACGGCCGCGCTGCGCTACCAGGTCAACTTCCTGGGCTATGCCCTGGCCATGACCCAGGCTCGCTACACCCCGGCTTGCCGGGGCCACATGCACCAGGCCCAAGCCCGTTTGATCGACAAGCAGCGGCAACACCGCGTCTGGTCGTATTGGCAACTCGAAAGCCTGTGGGGCCACCTGCGCCGCAACCCCGATCCGGTGCCGCACGACAACATCATGTACACCGGCTTCGTGGCCCTGCAGATGGCGCTGTACCGCGCCAGCACGGGCGATGCGCAAGCCAGTCGCCCCGGTGCTTTCACGTTGCAGCACCCCAATGGCCAACGCTTCGTGCACGACCACCACACCCTGACGCGGCACCTGGACGCGGCTTTTGCGGGCGCCGCCTTCGGCCTGGTGCCCTGCGAGCCCAACTGGGTCTACCCCTTGTGCAACGCCATGAGCGCCTGTGCCTTGCTGGCCCACGACGCCCAGCACCAGCAACACACCTGGGCCGACCGCCATGCGGCGCGGTTCAGGCACCAACTGGACGCAGAGTTCCTCAACGACTGGGGCCAGCTGGTGCCTTGCCGCTCCAGCCTGACCGGCCTGCCGTTTCCGGCGCTGGGGGGCGCCATGCCCCAGGCCCTGCCCTGCTTCTTCCTGAATGCGGTGGCGCCCGATGTGGCGCAGCGCCAATGGCTGCTGTTGCGGCGCGAGCTGTTCGATGCGCACGGCCACTTCAGGCGCCAGGCGTTCTGGCCCATCGACACGGGCAACTACGGCTGGTCGCGCGCCAGTGCCTACACGGCCACGGCCCTGGCGGCGCGCGAACTGGGTGACGACGACGTCTACCACCATTGCCTGGACGCGCTGGCCCAAGAGTGCCCCGCCACCACGCACGCCGGTGCGGTGCACCGCGAGCGCGCCTCGGTGTGGTCACACGCCGTGGAGTTGATGGCCCTGGCCGCCACGCGCGATGGCTTTCGGCAACTGGTGAGCGCACCCCCAGCCCTCAGCGGCCCCTGGATCGAGCGCGTGCGCTACCCTGACGTGCAGGTGGCCTCGGCCCATGCCTTGGGCTGCGGCAGCTTGCAGGCCGTGCTGCATGGCGCCGAAGGCTTGCACACCCGCGTCGTGCTGGGTGGCCTGCAAGCCGGCAAGCTTTACCGGGTCAAAGGCGCCACCGTGACGCACGTGGTGGCCGGACGACTGGGCCGTGCGCACTTGACCGTGCAGCTGCAAGGCCGCACGCCCATCAGCCTGACGCCTGCCGAGAGGGCCCAGCCATGATCTGCTGCGGCTTGGCCTGGGCCTTCTTCAGCCTCTGCGCCGCCCTGGGGGGCATGGCCGCCCGCATCACCCGCTGGCAAAGCCAAAGCGGCAGCCCACAGGCCTGGCGGCCCACACCAGTTTCATCATGACCCACGCACCACGCTTCTCCTGGCGCCGCCGCCTGCACAGCTTTGGCTACGCCTTCGCAGGCCTGGGGGCGATGCTGCGCACCCAGCACAACGCCTGGCTGCACCTGGCGGCCACGGTGGCCGTGTGCATGGCGGGCTGGCACCTGCGTGTGTCCGCCGCCGACTGGCGCTGGCTGGTGTTGTGCATCGCGCTGGTGTGGGCCGCAGAGGCCTTGAACACCGCCATCGAGTCGGTGTGCGACGAGGCCTCGCCTGGCCCCTCGGCGCTGGTCAAGCGCGCCAAGGACGTGGCGGCCGGCGCAGTGTTGATCGTGGCCATGGGGGCGGCCACCGTGGGCACCTTGACTTTGTGGCCTTACTGGTGAGCCAGGACGACCGCAGGGGCTTTGCCGCAAAATGGGTCGACTTCAACCAACTTGGGAGCCCCACTTGAAACACCCCCTCATCGCCACAGCACTGATCGGCTTGTCGACGCTGGCCCAGGCCGGCGGCTTTCAACTCGTCAGCCCGGACATCGCGGCCGGTGGCGTGATCGGCAAGCAGTTCGAATTCAACGGCTTTGGTTGCTCGGGCGACAACAAGTCGCCGGCGCTGCAATGGCGCGGTGCGCCCGCGGGCACCAAGAGCTTTGCCGTGACCGTGTACGACCCGGATGCCCCCACCGGCTCGGGCTGGTGGCACTGGTCGGTGATCAACCTGCCCGCCGACGTCAACGCCTTGCCCGCCGACGCCGGTGCGGAAGGCGGGGCCAAGCTGCCCTCTGGCGCCCGTCACGTGCGCATCGACTACGGTGTGGCCGCCTGGGGTGGCATGTGCCCCCCGCCTGGCGACAAGCCGCACCGCTACGTGTTCACGGTGCACGCCCTCAAGGCCGACAAGCTGGACATCCCGGCCGACGCCACCGCTGCGCTGGCGGGCTACATGATCAACGCCAACACCATCGCCAAGGCCAGCTTCACCGCCAAATACGGTCGCCCCAAGGTGAAGTGAACGCCAAAAGTGCGCATTCCTGCACGGCCGCTGCGGATGACCCTGTGAGGTCGCCGCACGTGGCTCAGGCACGCTCTGGCCACCGTTACATGGAGCATGAAGTTGCGCTCCGCTTCGATGGCCACCGCTCACCCTCCCGCCCGTCTGGATTTGCCGCGAACCGCCCCCGCTGTGGAGGCGGTGGCACCCGCCCGCGTGCTGACCTGGCGAGACTGGGTGCTGACCACCGACCGGCAACAGCGCCGCTACATCACCCGCTACTTGATGGGTGCGGTCAATTGTGCGGGTGCACTGATCGCACTGGAATTGGCGCTGTGGGCAGGCCTGGAAATTCGCCACCCGCAGGCCGTGCACTGGCTGTCGCTGTTCGGCATCCTGGTGGAGGTGAGCTTTTATGTCGTGCTGCGCAGCGGCCTCAACAATCGCTTCGAAGACCCTTCGCTCACCGCCTACGAGATCAACGCGGCCATCACCTTCATCGCCGTGGGCTACTGGCTGGCACCGCTGCGCGGTGAGACCTATCCGCTGGTGCTGCTGATCATCGTGCTGATGTTTGGCATGTTCGCCACCACGCCCAAGCAACTCGGTCGCTGCTGCATGTGGGCCATGGCCACCATGAGCGCGGCCTTCGCGGCCGTGACCTTGGAAGGCGCTGACCCCAGCGGAGCCGTGGTGCAGATCTTCCATGGCGCGCTGATCCTGGCGGTGTTGCCCACTTTCTACCTGCTGGCCGCACAGCTGTCGCGCATCCGCAGCCGCCTGCGCAAACGCAAGAACGAGCTCGAGGCGGCGCTGTTGCGCATCGAGGCCCTGGCCACGATCGACGTGCTCACAGGCTTGCTCAACCGCCGCGAGATGCACAACGTGCTCGACCGTCAGGAGAAGATGGCCGCTCGCCAGGGCCAGGGTTTTTGCATCGGCATGATCGACATCGACTTCTTCAAGCGGGTCAACGACGTGCATGGCCACAACGCTGGCGACGAGGTGCTGCGCGTCTTCGCTTCCAAGGCCAAGGCGTCGCTGCGCGAAACCGACGTGATCTGCCGCTGGGGCGGCGAGGAATTCCTGGTGATGATGGTCGACACCGACATCGCCCTGGCCACCGTGGTCCTGGAGCGGGTGCACGCCGCCATGAGCCAGGTCAGCGTGACCACGAGCGGCGGCCAGCAGATCAAGGTGAGTTTCTCAGCGGGACTGGCGCGCCACCGCCAGGGCGAGCCCATGGACCGCACCATCGAGCGCGCCGACCGGGCGCTCTACCGCGCCAAGTCCGATGGGCGCAACCGCACCGCCATCGACCAGGTCGAGGCGGTCGAGCGGTCACACGCCGGGATTTGAAGGCGCTGGCTGGGCTGACTGGAACACGCCCGTCAACAGCTCGGCCAGGCGATCCGGCCCCATGCGGAAGCCACACGCCTGCGGGTGACCGCCACCGCCCATGGCCTCGGCCAGGGGGATGACGTTGTAGTCCGCCACGGCGCGCAAGCCCACCTTGACCGTGCCATCTTTGGACACGCTCCACAGCAAGGCAAAGGTGCCGCATTCGGCAGACAGCATGTTGCCCACTTCGCTGGTGAAGGCGCCGGGGCAGTTCACCATCACCCCCGTCTGGCCATTGAAGACCAGCGGCGCTGCGCCGCGCGCGATGTCCTGGCACAGGCTCAGGAACTTCTCGTTCATGGCGCCACCGCGCTGGCCAAAGGCGGCCACCTGTTCATCGCTGAAGGCCGCGATCTCGGCCCAGCGGGGGAACTCATTGGGCTCCAGATCCAGCGCCGACAGGAAGGCCGCGCTCTCGGGGTAGGCCCAGGTCCACAGGTCGCGGTCCTGGATGTAGCGGATCAGGGCAGGCGCAGGCCGCTCGGGCTGGAAGAACCGCCACGCCAGCATCGCACCCGATTGGCTCAGGTCGAAATGCACCGCGCCGCAACGGCACTTGAACGCGCCCAGCTTGTCGGCGGCGCTCTTGTGGTGGTCGAGCACGACCAGCTTGGCGGCTTGCTCGTCCAGGGCCGACATGAGGGCTTCATCGAAGGCGAAATCCAGGATGTAGACCGCGCGGCCGGCCACCTCGGGCAAGTCGGCCAGCGAGGCGATCTTGCCGTGGCTCACGCCCACGTACTCGCCTTCACCCTCGAAGAACAGCCAGGCCGCCAGCGCGGCGCCAAAGCCATCCGGGCAATGGGCGTGGTACAGCACCAAGGGGCGGGGATCCTGGCGGTCGGGGGCCACGGCGAGGCCGGGCAAGGAGGTGAAAAGGCCTGTGCTCACGTTGGGGGGCGCTTGAAGAGAAGAAGTGGGGCGGATGTTAGCTGGCTCCGTGGGCGGCGTCTGCCAACTGCTGCCGTTGCTCGACCAAGAAGTCCATCAGCGCGCGGATCTTGGCGGGCCGCTGCGCCCGCGACGAGACATAGAGGTAAAAGCCCGGGAAGGGCCGACACCAGGGGGCGAGCACCCGCACCAGCCGGCCCTCGGCCAGGTGCTGGCGCACGCAGATGTCCAGGTACTTGATCAGCCCCACGCCTTGCAGCGCTGCGTTGAGCATGTTCTCGTCGTCGTTGAACACGGCGCAGCCTTTGGGCTCGACCACCACGGTGCGGGCCTCGGCGTCGGGCGAGGTGAACGACCAGCGGTCGATCGTGCCGCTGGACGAGAAACGGTAGGCCAGGCAGTTGTGCCGCATCAGGTCGGCAGGCGTCTCGGGTAGCCCGTGCCGGGCGAAGTAGTCGGGCGAGCCCACCACGGCCATGGCGATCGGCGGCGTCACCGGCACCGCCACCACGTGTTCGTCCAGGCTTTCGCCCAGACGCAGGCCGGCGTCCATGCCGTCGGCCACGATGTTCGACAGGCCGTCGTTCATCACCAACTCCAGCCGCACCTTGGGGTGGCGCGCCAGGAACTCGCCCAGGTGTGGCTCGATCAGCAGCCGCGCGGCGATGCGCGACGAGTTCAGGCGGATCAGGCCTGAAGGCTCGTCGTGCTGCTCACCCAGCTCGGTCACCGCCCGCTCGATGGCCGACAGCGCGGGCTGCAGCACGTCTAGCAGGCGCTGGCCTTCGTCGGTCAACGACATGTCCCGGGTCGTGCGGTGGAGCAGGCGCACGTTCAGCCGCTCTTCCAGCCCCTTGAGGTGCTGAGACAGCGCCGCGCGCGTCACGGCCATCTCGTCGGCGGCCTTGGTGAAGCTGCGGTGGCGGGCGATGTGCGCGAACCAGGTCAGCGAGGCGAGCAGCGAGGGTTCGACGGGCATTTGTTTAGTTTAACTAACCAGTCATGTCTTTGGAAGGCTATTTATCCATGCCAATCGAATTCCTAAGATTCACCCATGCCGCCAAGCCAAAGCCAACATTCAGCGGCGGATTCACCCCCCACCGGAGCGCATCACATGGCCACCAACGTCACCTTCAAGAACCTCAACGGCCACGGCATCACCATGGCCGCCACCCTGTACTTCCCGGCTGATTTCGACGCCGCACGCACCTACCCTGCCGTGGTCGTGTCGCACCCCGGCGGCGGCGTCAAGGAGCAGGCCGCCGGCCTGTACGCCAGCAAGCTGGCCGAGCACGGCCTGGTGGCCATCGCCTTCGACCGCTCTTACCAAGGCGCCAGCACCGGCGAGCCCCGCCAGTTGGAGAACCCCCACGTGGCCGTTGAAGACGTCAGTGCCGTCATCGACTACCTGAGCACCCTGCCCTATGTGGACGCGAACAAGATCGGTGCGATGGGCATCTGCGCCGGTGCCGGCTACAGCGCCAACGCCGCCATCAACGACCGCCGCATCAAGGCGCTTGGCATGGTCAGCGCGGTGAACATCGGCCAGATGTTCCGCAATGGCTGGGAGAACAACGTCAAGGACGCCGACGCTGCTGCCTACCTGGACTTCGGCTCGAGCGCCCGCACCGCCGATGCCCGCGAGCAAGGCTTCGCCACCATCCCGCTGGCCCCGCTGAAGAAGGAAGACGCGCCCAACGCCGAGCTGGCCGAGGCCTGGGAGTACTACCACACGCCCCGCGCCGAGCACCCCCGCGCACCGGGCTATGCCCTGGCCCGCAACCTCAACCAGATCATCACCTACGACGCCTACCACCTGGCCGAAGCCTTCCTGACGCAGCCCATCCTGGCCGTGGCCGGCAGCGTGGCGGGCAGCAAGTGGATGAGCGAAGCCCTGATGGCCCGCGCCGCCAGCACCGACAAGACCCTGCACATCGTTGATGGCGCCAACCACATGTCGCTGTACGACGTGCCGCAGTACGTGAACGAGGCCGTGTCGAAGCTCGCGCCGTTCTTCCACGCCAAGTTGGTGGGGTGAGCAGAGGGGCGTCACCCTGGGCGTGAACATGCCCGGCACCGATGTGGACAAGCCCGACTTCATGTGAGCAAAGGCACCTGATGGACCTGTTGAAGCACCTGTCTGCCACACAGTGGCTGCTGATGTTGCTGGCCGTGGCCTTGCTCTCAGGGCTGGCCTTCTTTGCTGGCGTGAGCTTCATCGAGAAGCGGCAGGCCCAGGCGGTGGCAGGCATGGTGCCCCATGCCTCGCCCGCGCACAGCAAGGTCGCGGTCGTTTACTTCTCGCGCTCGGGCAACACGGGGCTGGCGGCGCGGCACATTGCCAAGCGCCTGGCTGCGGCGCTCTATCCGTTGCACGTGCCTGAGTACGAACTGGGCCTGGATGGGCTGGCCCGCTCGGCCTTCGCAGCCAATGCTCACCGACGTGATCCGGCAGCCCTGCCCGACATCACGCCGCGCCAGTTGAACCTCCAGCCCTTCGACACGGTCTGGCTGGGCTCGCCGATCTGGTTCTACAGCCCCGCGCCACCGATCTGGGCCTTTGTCGAACACAACCGCTTTGATGGCCAGCACGTGGTGCTGTTCAACACCTTCAACAGCAACCTGGGCGCCGACCAGATCGAAGCGTTCAAAGCCAAGGTGATGGCGCGCGGTGCGCGGTCGTTCGAGCACCGCCAGGTGCTGCGCGGACGCATGACGCAGCAACTGACGCCCGAAGCCATGCTCGATGCGATCGATGCGGAGTGGTTGGGGGCGAAGGGGGTGGATGGCGCGGCGCACTATAGTGAGGACTGATTGACAGGGTGGCGACGGGAATGACGCGATGATGAACGTCATGGTTCTGGGAGGGTATGGCAACTTTGGGGCACGCATCAGCCGTGCACTGAGTGGCAATGACCGCATCCAATTGCTGGTGGCCGGGCGCGATGCTCAGCAGGCTGCGGCCTTTGCCGCCACGCTACCGGGGTGTGCGAAGGGCGTGGCGGTGGACATGCACAGCGCGGGTTTTGCGCAAGCGCTGCAAGACCACGGTGTGGGCTTGTTGATTCACACGGCGGGCCCCTTTCAGGGGCAGGACTACGCGGTGGCCCTTGCTTGTGCGCAAGCGGGCGCGCACTACATCGATCTGGCCGATGGCCGCCGCTTTGTGTGCGACTTCCCGCAGGCACTGAACGCTGCATTCGTGGCGGCCGGCCGTGTGGCCATCAGCGGGGCCAGCACGGTGCCGGCCTTGTCGTCGGCGGTGGTCGACAGCTTGAGCGCTGGGTGGCAGCGCCTGGACACCTTGGACATCTGCATTGCCCCCGCACAAACGGCACCACGCGGCGTCGCCACCTTGCGTGCGGTGCTCAGCTACTGCGGTGGCCCCATCCAGGTCTGGAATGAAGGGCAGTGGCAAACCCACATCGGCTGGGCCCAGCCCAAGCGTGTGGCGTTCAAGCGCTTGCGCCCCAGGCTCGGCGCTCTGTGTGACATCCCCGACCTGGCGCTGTTCCCTGCCCACTACCAGGTGCGCGAGCGCGTGGAATTTCGCGCCGCCTTGGAAGTGGGCCTGGCTCAGCGGGCGTTTGCTGCGCTCGCCTGGCTTCGACAGATGGGGGTGTTGAAGCAGCCCTCCAGCTGGGCCGGCTTGCTCAACAGCGCTGCCAACGCGTTCGATCCCTTGGGCTCGGCACTGGGCGGCATGGTGGTGCGGGTGGCTGGGCTGGATGCTGCTGGCAACCTTCGAAAGCGTGCATGGCACATCGCCGCCGACCACGACCATGGCCCCGAGATCCCCTGCATGGCCGCAACGCTGCTGGCGCGGCGACTCGCTGGCGGTGAAGCCATGGCCTGCGGGGCACATGCCTGCGTGGGATTGAACAAGCTGGCCGACTTCGAGCCCGAGTTCGCCAAGTGGGGCATGGTGACCGACGTGGTGGAAGAGGACTGAGCCCATGTCCCACCGCAGTTTCGCCTTCCCCATGCCCGCACCCGCCGAGGTGGTGTTTGACGCCTTTCACTACCACCAATGGCGCCACCGCTGGGACAGCCTGGTCAGCGCCACGGCGGTCGAAGGCGGCGCGCCCTGCCCCCATGTCGGGGCGATCACCCAGAACGCAGGCGGCGGATGGATGCGCAAGCTGTCGATGCGAACACAGTTCGTGGCGTATGACAGGCCGCGTGTGGCCGCTGCGTCCATGGTGGGCCAGTCCTTTCCCTTCACATGCTGGGCCGCATCCATGCGCCACAAAGACCTGGGCGACGGGCAGTCCGTGCTGCTGTACACCTACACGTTTGAGGTGGGGCCGCCGTGCATCGCCTGGATGATCCGGCCCGTTGTGGAGCGCGTGTTCGATTACCAGACGCGCAAACGCTTTGAGCGCCTGCGCGCCTTCCTGTCCAACCATGCGCAAGAGATTGCGCGTTGGCAGCAGGAGCGATGAACCGCGTGAGCAAGGTGGCCTCAGTTTCGACGCTGCAGCGCCGGTGTGTGCGACTGAACCTGGTCGTTGGCTGGCTGTAGGCAGCAGTCGTGCGGTGTGTGGGCGCTGAAGCAGACTTTTGACTGCCCTTGAGAGAGATGCCGCCATCAGCTGAAACCGCTCTGGGTTGGCGAATGGCCGAATTGCAGCGGACCCTGCCGTTCGTACACTGTTCAGTGTCAGTCCGCATACCGCCAGAAAGCGGTCAATGACAACGAACTGTCAGACGGCAGGAATTGCCGATGCCCCAGCGAGTTGGTCGTCCAGGCCCGCTGACCTGTCACCTGCACCGCAGACGGCTCATGGACTTGAACGCGCTACACCGAGGTCTGAGGCAAAGGAGAAGCGCTGTCAGCAGCCAGTTCTGCCCAATCGAGTTCCCGAATCAACTGTCGGTACGCGTGCTCACCGATCCGCGCCTCGTTTCGCATGGTGATCGCTGCCTCACGCGCCACAGCAATGGCTCGCAAGTGAGTCTCCGCATCAAGTTGCTCTGATGTGCGTTCTGATCTGGTCTGCTGATTGACGGCCATGGCATTCTGGTAGTGGCGTCGAAGACGGTCGGTGCCGGCAGAGGCGTCCCCAGGCAGTGCGTCGATCAGTGCCTGGTAGACCTGCACGCGGCCCCGGCGGATGTCGTCGGCAACAGGATCAGCCTCGGCCACGGCCAATCTCCGGATCAGGGGGCGCAGGCTGAGCCCTTGGAGCACCAGCGTCCCCAACACCACGGCGAACGCACACAGCACCACCAGATCGCGGAAGGGAAAGGGTGCTCCGCCGGGAAGCCTCTCCGGCAGCGCAAAGGCCGCAGCCAGCGTGACGATGCCGCGCATGCCCGACCAGGAGACCACCAGACGGGTCGCCCAGGTGCGCCCCGTGAGCGCAGGACTGCAGCGCTGGGTCACTGCACCGTAGCCCATCACCCATGCAAAGCGGCTGACGATGACCACCGCCAACACCGCGGCGGCCACGCCCAGCGCCTGCCACCGTTGATCGTTTGTGGCGAAGCGTGTCCAGATCGGTCGAAGTTGCAGCCCGATCAGGACGAAGCTGAGTGCGTTGAGAACAAAGACCACGGTCTCCCATGCCGACAGGATGGGGACGCGCATGTGCGCGGGAATGCGCGGGCCGCCGCCTCTGGCCAGCGTCATCGCACAGGCGACCATGGTCAGGATGCCGGAGAGGCCGAAGCGCTCAGCGGTGATCCAGACACCGAAGGTGGTGGCGAACTGCAAGGCCAGCGAGGTCGGTACATGGCGTGGGTAGGCCAGCATCGGTCGCAGCACCCACCCCAGCGCCACGCCGGCGGCCAGGCTGCCGAACATCGTCAGCCCCAGCACAGGCGCCACCTCCTGGAACCCCAGAGGCCCGGTCGCCATGGCCATCAGCGCCAGACGGTAGATCAGCAAGGAGCTGGCATCGTTGAGCAGGCTCTCGCCTTCTAGGATGTTGAGCACACGGTGGGGCAGGCCCACCTGGCGCATCACGGCGGTGGCCGCTGCGGCATCGGGTGGGGCCACGATGGCACCCAAGGCCACGGCCACGGCCCACGGCATGTCCGGCACCAACCATCGGCACACCAAGGCCACCGCGAGCACCGTGGTGCCAACAGCCGCCACGACCAGGCCGGTGACCGGGCGCCAGTTGGCGCGCAACTCACGCAGCGAGGTGTCATAGGCGGCATCCAGCAGCACCGGCGCGACGAACAGGGCCAGGGCCAGTTCCGGGTCCAGCACCCACTGCGGGCCGTTCGGCAGCAAGGCCAGGCCGGCCCCACCCAGCGCGAGCAAGGTGGGGTAAGGCGCACCCACCCGCCGCGCGACCTCGGCCAGGGCCGCCGCCGCAGCCAGCAGCACGATGATCCATTCGAAGGCCTGCACCGGCGTTGCCTCGCTCAGCAGGTGCTGGCCTGCGCCGCCGACATCAGCCAGCGACCCTCGCGCCTCACCAGCTGGATCCGTAGCCGCAGGGGCCAGGAGCCACGGGCGCCCCAGATGTCGGCCTGGACGCGGTTGCAACCTGTGAGCCTGGCGACATCGCCATCGACCTGGACCTTCAGCGATTCCTCGACGGACGAGAAGTAGCGCATGCGGCCCGACTCGATGTGCGCCAGCCACTCCGCGCGCGGTTGGTCGTAGCCGGTCATGTGGACCAGATGGAAGTCTGCGGCGAGCAGCGATGCCAGGCCCTGCACATCGGCCGCGACCATGGCACGGTGCATCTGGCGGTACATCTCACCAACCGTGGCTTCGTCCTCGTCGGATGCTGGCATGGCTTTGGCTCCATTCGGCTTACATCATGCCCAGCACGGGGTGCGGGGCATACGGCGCCTCCAGGGCCTGGATGTCTTCGGGCGACAGCACGATGTCCAGGGCCGCGACCGCGTCCTCCACATGCTTGATGGATGTCGTGCCGACGATGGGGGCCGTGATCCAGGGCTTGCTCAGCATCCAGGCCAGGGCCAGCTGGCTCATCGGCAGGCCCTTGGCTTCGGCCAGGCGCTGGACGTTGTCGACGACGACCTTGTCCAGCGCGTTCGTGCCGTCCCACACCCACTTGGAGACTTCATCGATCTTCACGCGAGCGGTCTGGGTACCCCAGGGGTGCGCCAGGCGGCCACCGGCCAAAGGGCTCCAAGGGGTCAAGGCCACCTTTCGGTCCTGGCACAGCGGGATCATTTCGCGCTCTTCCTCGCGGTAGATCAGGTTGTAGTGGTTTTGCATGGCCACGAACTTCGTCCAGCCGTTCTTCTCGGCCACGTTCTGCATGCGTTCGAACTGCCAGGCGTACATGGTGGAGGCGCCGATGTAGCGCACCTTGCCGCTCTTGACCACATCGTGCAGGGCTTCCATCGTTTCCTCGATGGGCGTCAGCGGGTCGGCGCGGTGGATGGTGTACAGATCGACGTAGTCCAGGCCCAGGCGCTTCAGGCTCTTGTCGATTTCGCTGAAGATGGCCTTGCGCGACAGGCCACCACCGTTGGGCTTGCCCGCACGCATCTCCATGCGCACCTTGGTGGCCACCACGATGTCATCGCGGTCCAGCGAGAAGGCACGGATCAGTTGGCCGGTGACTTCCTCGCTGCTGCCCAGCTGGTAGATGTTGGCCGTGTCGAAGTAGTTGATGCCAGCTTCGACTGCGGCACGGAAGATGGGCTTGGCTTCGTCGAAGTCACGCGCCCAGGGGAAGAGCCCGTGCTCGGGCCCGGGCTTGCCGAAGCTCATCATGCCCAGGCAGATGCGGGAGACATCCATGCCGGTGTTGCCGAATTTCACGTATTTCATGGCAGGTCCTTGGTGGTAGGAGGAACAGGCGCTGCCCTGGCATCCAGTCGGGCGGCCAAACGAGGGCAACAGGGGAAAGCGAGGCCAGGGCCGCAGCGACCGATGGCCTCAGCGGCGCATCAGCTCACTTGCTGTGAGCGCATGCGCTTGAGGTCGCGGGCCGGTGGCGCGCCGAAGAAGCGGCTGTACTCGCGGTTGAACTGCGAAGGGCTGTCGTAACCCACGCGGTGGCCCGCCGTGCTGGCATCGATGGCCTCGGATAGCAGCAGGCGACGGGCCTCCTGCAGCCGGATCTGCTTCAGGTACTGCACCGGCGTCATCGCCGTGACGGCCTTGAAGTGGTGGTGCAGGGCCGAAGGGCTCCAGTGCACCTCGCGGGCCAGGTCCTCGATGCGCAGGGTCTCGCGGAAGCGCTGGTGCAGCAGGGCAATGACTTGTGCCACGCGCTGGCTGTGGCTGTCGGGCATGGCCAATTGCGCCAGGGTGGCACCGCCTGGGCCGGTGAGCAGGCGGTACAGGATCTCGCGCGTGGCCAGCGGCGCCAGGACCGCAATGTCCTGCGGACGTTCAACCAGCTGCACCAGGCGCAGCAGCGGCTGCAGCAACTCCGGCGTGAGTTCGGTGGTGTAGATGCCGCGTTGAGCGGCGCTTCGCGGCGTGGCTTGCACACCGAGCGCGACAGCCAACTCGGCGAGCATCTTGACGTCCAGATCCAAGCGCACGGCCAGGTGCGGTGTCTCGGGTGTAGCCCCGATCACATGCCCGGTCACCGGCAGATTCTGCGCAAAAACCAGCGCCTGGGTCTGGTCGTACACCAGCACCTCGCTGCCCAGCAGCACCCGCTTGCAACCTTGGGCAATCACGCACAGCGCAGGCTCGTAGACCATGTGCACGGGGTGCGCAACGTGGGCGCCATGCCCCAGCGTCAGGCGCGGCACGGGCGTCGCCACCACCGTATCCGGGCGCGTGAGCCGCTCGGTGAGCGCAGCCAGCTTGGCGCGCAGCACGGTGGTCTCCAGCTGTTCGTCGGTGCGATCCGCCAAGCGGTCACGGGAGGTGGCTTTCAACATGCCTCGAAGCTTAGACAAGCTCGGCTGGAAAGTCGCTACCTGAAGCCCTTGCCGTGCAGGATCGTGCAAGGATCGGCAAGGCGCGCGCAATGGCGTGACCGACAGGTCGGCCCTCCCCCTTGGGGGTCATGACAACCGGCGCCCAGGTTTCCAGCCCTTGGCGGCCTGGTTCAGCTCCTTTTGACTGAGCACCACCGAGGGCGAGCCGGCCAGGCGCTCGATGACCAGGTCGATGAAGGCCCTCACCCGGCGAGGCTGGGCTGTGCGGCTGCCGTAGTAGACGTGCACGCCGATGTGATCGGTCATGTGCGGGAGCAGCAGCGGCACCAGACGGCCAGCACGGATGTGGCTGGCGGCCGAGAGGTTGGCCACCTGGCCGATCACCTGGCCGGCCAGCACCGCCATCAACTCCAGCTCGGTGTCGTTGGTGGACAGCGCGGGCGCGACATGCCGGTGGACCACCTCACCATCGACGTGGAGGTACCAGGGCAGCACCTGGCCCGTGGCCGGATGGCGGAAGGCACTGCAACGGTGGTGCGCCAGGTCATCCAGGGACTTGGGCGCGCCATGGCGCTCAAGGTAGGACGGCGCCGCGCACACCATCAACTGGACGGGAAACAGGCGACGGGCGATCAGCCCCTCCTCGGTGGCAGCGCCGATGCGAAAGCCCACGTCCACCCGATCAAGCACCCAGTTGGCCTTGCCGTCGTCCAATTGAACTTCCGGCTGAACCCCTGGGTACCGCCGGCAGAACTCGTCGAGCACGGGCATCAGGATCGCCTGGAACGACGACCCTGGACCGACGATGCGCAGCGGACCTGCGATCTCATCCTTGGCTTCGCGAGCCTGGCTGAGCGCCCGGTCCAGTGTGGCCAGTGCGGGCTGGGTCGTCTCCAGGAAACGCTGGCCTTCGTCGGTCAAGGCCAGGCTGCGCGTCGTGCGGTGAAGCAAGCGCACGCCCAGGTGCTCTTCCAGGTGAGCGATGGCCTGGCTGGCAGCTTGCGGCGTCACCCCCTGGGCCGCTGCAGCACGTCGGATGCTGCCCAGTTCCACCGCCTTGGCGAAGGTTGCAATCGCGCGGAGTTCATTGATGGCCATGCGGCATTTTCGCCTGATCCGGCCCGAGCATTCGCAATTTTCAATTGCCAGTGGATCAATCTTTTGTGGCCTAGTGGGTTGATGGATCAATCCCTAAAGTGCGATCCATGAACTCGAAATCCACCACCACGGCCCACAGCCAGGGCCAGCACCGCCAGGCGATCCTGGCCCTCGTGCTGGCGAGCTACCTGATGATCGTGCTTGACATCTCGATCGTCATCACCGGCTTGCCCCGCATCCGCGACAGCCTGGGCTTCAGCCCGGCCATGCTGTCGTGGGTGCACACGGCCTACACGCTGAGCTTCGGCGGGCTGCTGATGGCTGGCGCTCGCGCTGGCGACCTGTTCGGTCGCAAACGCATGCTGATGCTGGGCCTGGGTCTGTTCGTGCTGTCGTCGCTGACCATCGGCCTGGCTACCTCGCCCGTCATGCTGGTGGCCGCGCGCGCCGTGCAAGGCCTGGGCTCGGCCATCCTGGCGCCGGCCACGCTGGCCTTGCTGTCGGTCAGCTTTCCTGAAGGCGCCGAGCGCACACGGGCGCTGGGTTGGTATGGCGCCACGGCCGGCGTCGGTGCCAGCATCGGCATGGTGCTGGGGGGCGTGCTGGCCGACCTGGTGTCCTGGCGGGCAGGCTTCTTCATCAACGTGCCGATCGGCATGGCCCTGTTGTGGGCGGCCTGGCGGCATGTTGCCGGCGGCGTGGCCGAGGGCCGTCGTGAGCAAGGTGGGCTGGATGTGGCGGGTGCCATCCTGTCCACGCTGGGCATGGTGAGCCTGGTGTTCGGGCTGGTGGAATCTGCCGAGGCGGGCTGGCACTCGCCCTTGAGCTTCGCACCGCTGGTGCTCGGTGTGGTCATGCTGGCCGCCTTCTTCCGCCACGAGGCCCGCACGCCGCAACCCTTGCTGCCGCTGCGCCTGTTCGACAGCCGGGTGCGCTCTGGCGCCTATGCCGCGCGCCTGCTCTTCCTGGCCGGCGTCATCGGCTTCTGGTTCTACCTTACGCAGTACCTGCAAGGTGTGCTGGGCATGCGCCCGCTGCAGGCTGGCATGGCCTTTCTGCCGGCCACCGTGGTGCAGCTGGCCGCCGCCATGGCGGTGGCGCCCCTGTCGCGTCGCTGGGGCCACGAACGGGTGCTGGCCGCTGGCGTCGCGCTGACGGCCGCCGGCATGGCCTGGCTGGCCCAGGTGGGCCCCGAGACGCACTACCTGGCCGGTGTGGCGCTGCCCATGGCGGTGCTGGGCATCGGACAGGGTCTGGCCCTGAGCCCGCTGACCATCGCCGGTGTGTCCGGTGTGGCTGCGCAGGATGCTGGCGCCGCCTCCGGCCTCGTGAATGCCTCGCACCAACTCGGCGGCTCGTTGGGCCTGGCCCTGCTGGTGGTGGTCTATGCCGCCAGCGCCGGCCACCCGGGCGGCCCGGCGGCCGACCTGGCCCACCGCGTGGCCACCTGCCTGGGTGTGAGCGCCGGCCTGTTGATCCTCGCATGGGTCGTCGTCATGACCTGTGTCGTCCCGTCTGCCGCCACCCGACGCGACCTTGCGCCGGCTCCGGCTCCCCTGTGAACGTTTAGGAGATCCCCATGAAGCATCGTCAACTCGGCCGCAGCGGCCTCACCGTGTCTGCCCTGGGCTTGGGCTGCATGGGCCTGAGCTACGGCTACGGCCCCGGTCTGGACAGGGCCGCTGGCATCCAGCTGATCCGCAGCGCCCACGAGCGCGGCGTCACCTTCTTCGACACCGCCGAAGCCTATGGCGCGCTCAATGAAGAGATGGTGGGCGAGGCCCTGGCGCCGGTGCGCGACCAGGTCGTCATTGCCACCAAGTTCGGCTTCAAGAACGGCGATGTCGCCCAGGGTCTGGACAGCCGCCCCGAGCGCATCCGCCAGGTCGTCGAGACCTCGCTGCGGCGCCTGCGCACCGACCGCATCGACCTGCTGTACCAGCACCGTGTCGACCCCGCCGTGCCGATGGAAGACGTCGCTGGCACGGTCAAGGCGCTGATTGCCGAGGGCAAGGTGCGGCACTTCGGCCTGTCGGAGGCGGGCGTCGAGTCGATCCGCCGCGCCCACGCCGTGCAGCCAGTTACCGCACTGCAGAGTGAATACTCGATGTGGTGGCGCGAGCCCGAGCGCGAGCTGCTGCCGATGCTGGAAGAGCTGGGCATCGGCTTCGTGCCCTTCAGCCCGCTGGGCAAGGGCTTCCTGACGGGGGCCATCAGCGCGCAGACCAAGTTCAGCGAGGACGACTTCCGCAATGTCGTGCCGCGCTTCGCGGCCGACGCCCGGCAGGCCAACCAGGCGCTGGTGGAGGCCATCACCGCCATCGCCCAGGCCAAGGGCGCCACGCCGGCCCAGGTGGCGCTGGCCTGGTTGCTGGCGCAGCGCCCGTGGATCGCGCCCATCCCCGGCACCACCAAGCTGCACCGCCTGGAAGAGAACCTGGGCGCGGATGGCCTGACGCTGGATGCGAGCGACCTGCAGGCCATCGCCGAGGTGCTGGCACGCATCCCCGTGCAAGGCGACCGCTACCCCGCCCACCTGGCCCACCGCGTGGGCCGCTGAACCCTTCTCAAGGAACCACCTACCATGACCTACCACGTCAAGAGTTACGCCGCCCACTCGCCCACCGGCCGCCTGGGCCTGTTCACCTTCGACCGCCGCAGCCCGCGCGCGGACGATGTCGTCATCGAGATCCTCTACTGCGGCGTCTGCCACTCGGACGTGCACAACGTGCGCAACGACTGGGGCCATGCGCAGTACCCGATGGTGCCGGGCCACGAGATCGTCGGCCGCGTGCTGGAAATCGGCCCCGAGGTCACGCGCTTCAAGGTTGGCGATGCGGTTGGCGTGGGCTGTATGGTCGATGCCTGCCGCCATTGCGGCGCCTGCGGCAAGGGCTGGGAGCAGTACTGCGAGAACGGCGCCACCTACACCTACAACCACAACGACCGCATCGACGGCACGCGCACCCACGGCGGCTACAGCGAGAAGATCGTCGTCGCCGAGCACTTCGTCTTGAAAGTTCCGGAGGCGCTGGACCTGGCCGGCGCCGCGCCGCTGCTGTGCGCAGGCATCACCACCTACTCCCCGCTGCGGCACTGGAATGTCCAGCCCGGCAGCCGCGTGGCCATCGTCGGCCTGGGCGGCCTGGGCCACATGGGCCTGAAGCTGGCCAAGGCCATGGGGGCCGAGGTCACGCTGTTCAGCCGCTCGCCCGGCAAGGAGGCCGATGCCCGCCGCCTGGGCGCCGACCACATCGTCATCTCCACCGATCCGGCGCAGATGGCCGCAGTGGCCGGCAGCTTCGACCTGATCATCGACACGGTGCCCTACCAGCACGACGTGAACCCCTACGTGCCCACGCTGGCCACGGGTGGAACGATCGTGATGGTGGGCTACCTGGGCCCGCTGGATCCCCCGTTCAACACCGGGCCGCTGGTGTACAGCCGCAAGGCCCTGGCCGGCTCACTGATCGGCGGCATCGCCGAGACGCAGGAGATGCTGGACTTCTGCGGCCAGCACGGCATCACGTCCGACATCGAGGTGATCCGCATCCAGGACATCAACGAAGCCTACGAGCGCATGCTCAAGGCGGACGTGAAGTACCGCTTCGTGATCGACATGGCGTCACTGAAGAGCGAGGTGGCGGCATGAGCGCAACCAAGCAACTCGTGGTGCTGGTCGTCGGTGCGACCGGCAGCATTGGCCGCCTGGCCGTGGCCGAGGCGCTGCGCCAGGGGCACGCCGTGCGGGCCCTGGTGCGCGACCCTGGACGCGCCCGTGGTTTGCCCGCCGAGGCCGAGCGCTTGGTGGGCGACCTCACCCAGGTGGAATCGCTGCGTGCCGCCGTCAACGGCATTGACGCCGTGGTCTGCACGCACGGCAGCGACGGTGGCGGCCAAGCAGCTGCCGAGGCCGTGGACTACGGCGCCGTGCGCAACGTGCTGCAGGCGCTCGACGGGCGACCGGTCCGCATCGCCCTGATGACGGCCATCGGCGTGACCAACCGCGAAGGCGCCTACAACCGATCGACACAGATCCACGACTGGAAGCGCCGTGGCGAGCGGCTGGTGCGCGCCAGCGGACTGCCCTACACCATCGTGCGGCCGGGATGGTTCGACTACAACGCCAGGGATCAGCACCGGCTGGTCTTCCTGCAGGGCGACACCTGCCATGCCGGCGACCCCAGCGACGGTGTCGTGGCACGCCTGCAGATCGCGCAGGTGCTGGTGCAGAGCCTCACCTCCGACGCGGCCCGCGGCAAGACCTTCGAGCTGGTGGCCGAGCGGGGCCCCGCGCCCGACGACCTGACGCCCCTGTTCAGCGCCGCCGCGGCCGACCTGCCCGGCCAACTCGATGCGGTGCGCGACGCCGACAACATGCCGCTGACCGACGAGCCGCCTCGGGTGCGCGACGACCTCGCGCGCTTCACCCCGCGCTGAAGCGCGCCCACCCCCAGGCATCTGAAAGGTTCATCATGAAACCCTTGCTGGCGGCCACGGCCGTAGCCCTGTCGATGGCCGACGCTGTACCCGCAGCCGAGGCCGAACTGAAGATCACCCGCACAGGCACCCGGCCTGTGGTCACCGCGCCGGAGCAGAACTTCACCGGACAGGTGAAGGTGGAGATGCTGTACATGCCGGTGGACGAGGAGCGCGCCTCGGCCGGAGTGGTCAGCTTTTCGCCCGGCGCGCGCACGGCCTGGCACAGCCACCCGCTGGGCCAGACCCTGGTCGTCACGGCCGGCATCGGCCGCGTGCAGCGCTGGAACGGGCCGGTGGAAGAGATCCGCGACGGCGACGTGGTGCACATACCCGCCCACGTCAAGCACTGGCACGGCGCGACCGCGGACAGCGCGATGACCCACATCGCCATCACCGAGGCCCTGAATGGCAGCACAGCGCAATGGATGGAGCACGTCAGCGACGCGCAGTACGCGGTCCCGCCCGTGCCCGTCACCGCCGTCGGGCTTGCACGTGAGGCCGACAAGACGCCCCAACCTTGAGCGATTTCGCCCCATTTTTTACACACAGGAGAACGAGATGAAAGACGTTGTGGTCGTCATTGGCGCTGGCTTCATTGGCCAGGCTATCGCACGCCGTGTGGGCGCCGGCAAGCACCTGCTGCTGGCCAACCATTCCGAGCAGTCCTCGGTCGAGGTTGCAGACACCCTGGCCAACGCCGGCTTTGACGTGAGCGCTGCCGCAGTGGACATCTCGTCACGCGCATCGGTCGAGGCGCTGCTTGCCAAAGCGCAATCCCTGGGGGCGATCACTGGCCTGGTGCAGGCCGCAGGCGTCTCGCCGTCCCAGGCCCCCATCGAGGCCATCCTCAAGGTGGACCTGTACGGCACGGCGCTGGTGCTGGAGCTGTTCGGCGGTGCCATGGCCCGTGGCGGCTCGGGCGTGGTGATCTCGTCGCAGTCTGGCCATCGCCTGCCGGCGCTGACGCCCGAGCAAGATCGCCTGCTGGCCCTGACACCCACCGAAGCACTGCTGGGCCTGCCGATGCTGCAGCCGGGCCAGGTGACCGACACGCTGCACGCCTACCAGTTGTCCAAACGTGGCAACTCACTGCGGGTGATGGCCGAGGCCGTGCGCTGGGGCCAGCGTGGCGCCCGCATCAACACCATCAGCCCGGGCATCGTGATGACGCCGCTGGCGCGCGACGAGTTGAATGGCCCGCGCGGGGCCGGCTACAAGCGGATGATCGAGCGCTGCGCCGTGGGCCGCGCGGCAACCGCCGATGAAGTCGGCAACGTGGCCGCCTTGCTGATGGGACCTGATGGCGGGTTCATCACCGGCAGCGACATCCTGATGGATGGTGGGGTCACGGCGGCCTACAAGTTTGGCGATCTGGCGCCGGGGACCTCGACGTGAAGAACACCGTGCGCCTGGCGCTGTGGCTGCTCCTGCTTGCGACGGTGATGTGACCGTCGCGCCAGACAAGTGTCGGCAACCAGGTAAAGCAGTCACTCAGAGTTCGGCTCGCAAAGGGCAGCAACCAGCCTTAACCCGACAGCCCCGGTGGATGAGTAAACACTGATCACTGGTCGGCATTGATCGAGCCCAACCTACCGGTCCTCAACGCCAAAAGCACAGAAGCCAGCCCCTCACACGAGAAGCTGGCTTCGTTGTTTTCGACTTTGGAAACAGCGCGAACCGCACCGCTCTCCTAGGCAAGTTGTTTACGACTTTATTTGCGTGTTTACGACTTTAATTGCCAACAACACCCGTGTTATTGGCAATAAAGTTCGTCGGATTGAACGCTGCTAACCGGTTGATCTACATGCAGTTCGCCCCCTAGGCAAAGTTCGTCGAACTCGATGTGTAAGCCACGATGCGCCACCGGCCTACGGACGCCAAAGTTCGTCAGCGACTTACCTAACGTAGTGGACATTCTTTGGCGGTACTGCAGCAAGACACCAGTCGATCAGCTACCGTCGTTGCCCGCGCCGTATCTGTCTTTGCGCAATCACTCCATTCAGTGGCCCAGGGTCTGCTCGGCAGACCACGCTATCCCTCAGTCATTGGCACCAGGGGACTTCTTGCGCTTAGACGTTTTCTCCGTAGGAATCCGTGGTCTTAAGTCCAGCACCCGCACCTCCAGGTGAAGGGGAAGCAGGTCAGACAGCTCCGCAACGACCTTAACCTTCTCGGCCTCCAACATTGTCCTCAACCCTTCAACGTCCAATCGAGCCTTGCTATCTGGGTGCTCCCAGCTACCATCACTGGCAACGGTGATGAGCAAACAGCCTGACCGACACAGCTCTGATGCCATGTACTTCTTGACCAATTGATCTTTTATGGTGTCACGCAGGTCTCTGCCTGGGCGTTTGTCCGCGAGCTTTAGTTCAATGACTGCCTGTTGCTCCGATGCCGTCGCTCTCAGCCGAATATCCGTTTCCTTCTCATCCGCAGTCACGCTCTCCTGATCCACAACGTACGCATGATTGGCAGAACGCCCAAGCTCACGAGCAATCTCTCTGCGCATTACCTTCTCTTCCGAAATCAGCGCCCACGCTGCCCTCGGTGAGTCGTCTCTGAGCAGCAGTTCATCGATGTCATCAAGCCGATCTTTCAATACCTGGAACATCTCTTCGCGAGTGACGGGGGGAGACTCTTGGTAGCGATCAATCTGAACTGCCTGACTGTCGTGCATTGCAGCAGACTCAATTTCCTCTGCTGCTTTCTGCCTTGAGAGGTGCAAAGCTCTGTCGCGGAAATGGCTAAACATTGGATCATTGGCCATTTCTAGCTTCGCTGCCCAGCCCTCTGGACCTCGAGCATTCAACAGTGCGTCCACGAGTACCGCCCGTCCGCGCTCTGCATGGTCCCGAAGGCCGGGAGTAAAGATGCCATCATGAACCGCATCCCCAGATGGATGCACATGTTGATATGCAAGCCGAACCAGTCTCAAGAGCAACGCCGGAGTGAATTCGGCTTCACCAATCCCATCGGCGCAGTCAGACCGGTCTCCAAACAAGAAGCTGATCCATTGAAGCACTTGATCCTGTTCAAGAGGGCTCAGCTTGCTCACCATCTTCTCAAGCTGCTCAACCCCCTCAGCAGGACTAAGCCGCATCAGCACAGGGAGCCAAACCCTTTCAAAAGCGAAATCAACGCCATTACCCAACTGTTGTCTTGCCGTGGCCAGTATCTTGGCCTTACAGCCAGCATCCCCCGCCCGGAGCAAAAGGTCTACAACCCGTCGCAGTCGTTCTGCAACAGCCGCCGCATCCTCACCTTCTTTAACGTCATGTGTGAAGTCTTCAAACCAGGCCTGAATTCTCGGAAGAAGTGTCTTCGTGATGTTCTCTGAAGAGTCCCGGATGCACTGGAGAAACATGCAATGGACATGCGTCTTAGCTACCTGATTCAACTCATCTAGCAGCTCTGGACCGAGCACTGCGTCTACCGCAGCAGGGTGCGCCAAAACAAGGTCCTCGAACCACGAGGGGAAGCCGTTCAACTCCATGGGCACATAGCGAGCCGCCAACTCCGCTTCGTCCTGGGACAACTTGCGGGCCCAATTCCTATCCTCCGCTTCAGCCGCGATCGCAGCCAATCCAAGTTGCCAACGAATCAGGTAGGTGTTTTTTTCTCCTTCAGTTCTCTCTGATCGGAGAGTTGGTCGATCGCTCCTCCACATTTGCCCCATCGCAATGCGCAGCCGATCTGCCACTTCTTTGCTGAAGTACTTTTCAATGAATCGCCTGCTCCATCCGGAAGAGCGGCTCTCTTCCCCGGAGCGGCTCATCACTTGCCACAAGCTCCATGCAGTACTTCCTGACTTATCAGGGCTGAATGCCGTCTGAGGATGGCTTGCTACTTCTCTCCAGAATTGAATCCAGCTTGCATGGTTCTTCGCTTCGCGGCGCCTGTCGTCTTCCCCCTGCTTGCGGTGCCGTTCTTTCATCTTTTCCCATTTGGGATCAACGGGCCGAGGGCGTGTCTTTTCTTCAAGAGCGGCCACAAGCTCTGGAACGTCAGCAACCTTGTCTGCGAGCTTTACCGCGTAATCGCGCCAATCGCCCTGGCCATCCCACACGCCATATAGCGCAGCCTCAAGCATCAACGCGCGCTCCGCCTGGGGACGTTTCGCATCGCTTAACGCTGTCAAAACCCACGCTTGGTCAGCTTCACTATTGAGTGAGATGGGCCCGTGTTGACTGAGTTCGTAGAAGCGCTCTTCCACTTTATCCTTTGGATGAAAGCGTTGACAAAACGCATCGTCCATCCAAAACGCCTTCTCTCTGGGCCAGAGCACACCATCTGCCAAAGCGGCCTTTAGCGTATTGATTCGCTCCTGATCAGTAGGAGGGTGCTGCTCCTGCCGCTGCAACCGGAGGACAAGAACACAAGCCCACAGGAGGTCATCTGCGCTATCACCATCTGCGATCTGCCGAAGGCATACAGAAGCAAGTGACAGGTGCAGATGTTGCCGTTCGCTTGTAAACCGGCACCATTCAGAATGCCATTTCAATCCTACGCAAACTAGGTTCACCATGCCTTCACGTAGTGCGCTCAAGTACTCTCTTGAGATCTCGACAGATGCAATAACTGGCGACCAGTAATGATCGAGATAGTCAACGCTTCTGGGCGATCGAGTGATCCGACCAAGGACGCAACACAGACGATCAACAGGAAGGTTGGAAGGAAAGAGCCTGGGGATCAACGACTCCGCAAGCTTGCTGGGCCATATGACAGGGTCTTCCGCAAGGGACCGGCTGATCTCTTCTAGCCGCGGGTCACTTAATGCGATTAGCGCATCAACTGCAT
>JBEEJT010000208.1:0-17778 GCA_041169085.1 Pseudomonadota bacterium
GCAAGCGCCTGGAGGTGCGCATCCATGAGATCACCTCGGAGATCGAGCGCAACTTCCACGAAGTGGCCGAGATGCGCGTCGAGCAGATTGCCGAGAAGGAGCGCAAGCGCATCGCCGCCGATCTGCACGACGACCTCGGCGCCAAGCTGCTCACCATCGTGCACACTTCCGAGAGTGACCGCATCTCCACGCTGGCGCGCGAGGCGCTGGAAGAAATGCGCCTGAGCGTGCGCGGCCTCACCGGGCGGCCCATGGTCTTGTCCGACGCCCTGGCCGACTGGCGCGCCGAGGTGGTGTCGCGCCTGGGGCAGGCCGGCATCGAGTGCGAATGGCGCAACCCCAACGACATCATCGAAGAGCCACTGTCGTCGCGCACCTATGTGCAGACCACCCGGATCCTGCGTGAGGCGGTCAGCAACATCATCAAGCACAGCGGCGCGTCGCACGTGATCATCGCCGCCGAAGTGCACCTGGACCACCACGATTTCGTGCTGGTCATCCAGGACAATGGCAAGGGCATCCCGCTGGAGCTCGATGGCCGACTCGACCGCGGCCACGGCATGACCAGCATGAAACACCGTGCCAAGCAACTCAGCGGGCAGTGTCTGGTGGAATCGGGGCCGGGTTTTGGCACCATCATCCGCCTGACTTTGCCCCTGGAAATCGCCACCATGCAACAAGCGCTGGGCCAAGGCTCCTCCCAAGGGGCCAGCGCTGCTAGCATCAGGGGTGGCGCCCGGGGGCGTTGACCCCAGAACCGTGAACCTGTCGTGAGGCCCTGACATGAAGCAAATCCTCCTCCTCGAAGACCTGCCCGAGATCCGAGCCTGGCTCAAGACCCTGGCGTTGCAGGTCTTCCCAGGGGCGCAGATCAGCGAATGCTCGCGCATCCACGACGCGCTCGAGATGGTCAACGCCGTGCGCTTCGATGTCGCCATGGTCGACCTCGGCCTGCCCGATGGCTCCGGCGTCGAAGTGGTGCAAGCCCTGCGCGAGAAGCAGCCCGACGTGCAGTCGGTGGTGGTCACCATCCACGACGACGACGACCACCTCTTCCCCGCGCTGCAAGCCGGGGCCTTCGGCTACCTGCTCAAAGAGCAGTCGCGCGAGCAGCTCGCCGAGCAACTGCACCGCATCAGCCAGGGCGAGCCGCCGCTGTCGCCGTCCATCGCCCGCCGCGTCATCCAGTACTTCACGGCCCAGGCCAAGATGCAGGCGCCGCAGCCCGACACCGTCACGCCGCACGTGCAGCTGACCGACCGCGAAAACGAGGTGCTGCTGCGCGTGGCCAAGGGCTTCACCCTGCCCGAGATCGGCCAGCAGCTCAACCTGTCGCGCCACACCATCGCCGACTACGTCAAGCAGATCTACCGCAAGCTCAACGTGTCGTCGCGCGCCGAGGCCGCCCTCGAAGCGCAGCGCCTGGGCTTGTTCCGCCGCTGAACCGCGGCCCATGCCGGGCCTGGCGTTGACGCCGGGCCGGCCCTGACCGGCTCCTGAATCCCATGATTGCCCGTCTCACGGGGGTGCTTGCACACAAGGCACCCCCTTTTGTTTTGGTCGACGTCAATGGCGTGGGCTACGAAGTGCAGGTGCCCATGAGCACCTTCTACAACCTGCCTGAGCTGGGCGGCAAGGTGACGCTGCTCACGCAGTTCATCGTGCGCGAAGACGCGCAACTGCTGTTCGGCTTTGCCTCCGATGTCGAGCGCGAGTCCTTCCGCGAGCTCATCAAGATCAGCGGCGTGGGCCCGCGCATCGCGCTGGCCGTGCTGTCGGGCCTGAGCACCAACGAACTGGCCCAGGCCGTGGCCGCGCAAGAGGCTGGCCGCCTGGTCAAGGTGCCGGGCATCGGCAAGAAGACGGCCGAGCGCCTGCTGCTCGAACTCAAGGGCAAGCTTGCGCCGGCGCTGGGCGCCGCCGGGGCCGTGGTGGTCAACGACACCCAGGGCGACATCCTGCAGGCCCTGGTGGCCCTGGGCTATTCCGACAAGGAAGCGCAGGCGGCGCTCAAGGCCTTGCCCACGGACGTGTCGGTGTCCGACGGCATCAAGCTGGCGCTCAAGGCTTTGGCGCGCTGAGTCAGCGTGCCCCACACAAACCCTGGTTGGACAGCGCAACACCGGGCTTTCACGGGCTGAATTTCCGTGCATGATCGACCCCCTATGCTGAGAGCGATCCAAACAGGCGCCACCCAGGCGCTGAAGCTGGCGGGCGTGGCCGCCGTGTTGTGCGGCGTGTCGATGGTGGCGCAGGCTGCAGGCCAGCCGCCCGCAGCCGACAAGGCCAAGGTCGAACGCGAGCCCGGTGCCAAAGGCAGCCAGGCCGCCCGCGACGACAACGCCGTCATCCGCATCAAGCCCATGGGCAAGGCGCCGCTGCTGTCGACGCCTACGGCGTTTTGCTCGGAAATGGTTCGCCGGCTGCCCAACGTCAGCGCCAACCTGTGCAAGCAGGCCGAGCTGAAGGCTTTGCCGGTCAAGTCGGTCAACGGCCAGCCGCTCTACCAGCGCGACGTGGTCTCGCCCCATGCCCGCCTGCGGGTCCTGGTGGTGGGTGGCATCCACGGTGACGAGCTGTCGGCCACGGCGCTGGCGCTGCACTGGATCAACATGGCCACGGAAACCCCGTCGAACATCCACTGGCGCTTTGTGCCGTTGATGAACCCCGACGGCCTGCTGGGCACCCAGCCCACCCGCACCAATGCCAACGGGGTCGACCTCAACCGCAACTTCCCCACGCCCAACTGGGACAAGGAAGCGCCGCACTACTGGAACCAGCGCACCCGCAACGACCCGCGCCGTTACCCGGGCGTCAAGCCCCTGTCCGAGCCCGAGTCACGCTGGTTGCACGCCGAAATGGAGGCGTGGAAGCCCAACCTGATCGTGTCCATCCACGCGCCTTACGGCGTGCTGGATTTCGACGGCCCGACGGTGGCGCCGCAGCGCCTGGGCCGCCTGTTCCTGGACCAGGTGGGCATCTTCCCGGGCAGCCTGGGCAATTACGGCGGCGTCCACAAGAAGGTGCCGGTGGTGACCATCGAACTGCAAAGCGCTCTGCGCACCCCGCAGGAAGGCGAGATGCGCCAGATGTGGCTGGACTTGCTGCGCTGGACGGCCGAGCGCCTGGGCGCCGACTGACCGCACCCTGCTGAGACAGGGGCGGCCCGGCGTGTTCAGCGCGTCGGGGGCGCCGCCTGGGCGCTGGGCAGCGCCGCCAGGATGTGCAGCAAGCGGTTGATCTGCAAGGGCTTGACCAGGTAGTGGCTGAAGCCGGTTTGCAGGGCCCGGGCGATGTGCTCGGGCAGGGCATCGGCGCTCAGCGCGATCAGCGGCAGCTTCTTGAAGTCGGCCGTGGCGCGCAGCTTGCGACACAGGTCCAGGCCACTGCCGTCCGGCAGGTTGATGTCGACCAGCGCCACGTCGGGGTGTTGGGTCTGGATGCACTGCAGGCCCTCGGCGGCGGTTTCGGCCGACAGCAGCCGCACGTGCGGGTAGGGCGCGAACATGGCTTCGACCAGGCTGCGGTTGAGCGCGTTGTCTTCGATGTGGACCACGCGCAGTGGCGGCAACAGGATGGCTTCGTTCTGGGCGCGCCCCGTTTCGCCTTGCAGCGAGCCACTGCGGCGGGTGTTGAGCTCGGCGAGCGGCAGGTGCACCGCGAACACGCTGCCACGGCCCAGGGTGCTGGTCACGTCGATGCGGCCGTGCATGAGCTCGGCCAGGCGTTGCGACACCGCCAGGCCCAGGCCATTGCCGTGCTGGCTGTGGCTGCCGGGGTGGTCGAGCCGCGTGAAGGGCTGGAACAGGCGAGGCAGGTCGCCGGCGTCGATGCCGTAGCCCTGGTCGCGCACCTCGACGATGCCCTCGCGGGCGTCGGGCGAGGCTTTGGCGTGCAGCCACACCGTCGAGCCCTTGGGGCTGTAGAGGATGGCGTTGCCCATGAGGTTCATCAAGATGGTGCGGGCGTGCTGGCCATCGGCCCAGACGGCGGGGCATTGGCAATCCACCACCACGGTGATCTCGTTGGCCAGGGCGTCGTCTTCGAGGGCGGCGCGCACTTCGCGCAGCAGCACCGAGAGCTCCACGCGTTGCGGGCGGATGCCCATGGGCTTGTCGTCGAGCTTGGCGAAGGCCACCGCCTGGTCGAGCAAGGTGAGCAACTGCTGGCCTGCCGTGTGGATGTGGCCGACATGGCGGCGCTGCGCGTCGGGCAGCTGCAGCGTGTCCATGTCGAGCAGCTGGGTGAAGCCCAGGATGGCGTTGAGCGGCGAGCGCATCGAGTGGCTCATGCGCGAGAGGAACTCGACCTTGGCCGCCAGGGCCACCTCGGCTTCGAGGCGCCGGGCGTGTTCGTGGTCGGCGCGTCGGCGCTCGGTGATGTCGGTCAAGACCTCGATGTAGCGCTGCACATGGCCGTCCGGGCCGGCCACGGGTTGCACCGAGCGCGAGACCCAGAAGGGTTCGCCGTCCTTGCGGTGGTGACAGACCTCGAGGTGCTCGACGCCTTCGCCCTGCGCCAGCACCTGGTTGATGCGGGTGATGACAGCCGGGTCGGTGTGGGGCCCGCTGAGCAACTCTTCAGGCTGTTGGCCGTGGCATTCGGTGAGCGTGAAGCCCGTGAGCCGCGTGAACGCCGGGTTGACCCAGCTGATGCAGCGCTGGGCGTCGCAGATCACGATGGCGTCGCTGACCCGGTCGGCCACCAGGGCCAATTCCTGGTTGGTGGCTTGCGAGCGCTGCAAGGCGGCCTGCAACTGGCGCAAGACCTGGCCTTGCTGCTCGAAGGCGTCGTGGCGGAGTTGGAGCTCGTCGAGCAGGCGTTGGGTGTCGTCGGCCATGGTGTCGGAGATGCCACTGGGCAAGGCTCGGCGGACATGCGCTGGCCGCCAGGTGTCGGATTGGGCCACATCGGCCGGGGGCGTGAGGCCGTTGGCCTCAGCGGGGACAGCGGTGCGCAGGTCAGGCATGACAGGCTCCTGGTGTCGAAGGGCGTGCCGACCCCCAGCAAGGGGAGGTCGTTTGCGCCGACACTTCCCGCAGTGTGCAGGGGGCCAGCGCCTTTGGAAAAGACAGTTTAGGCAGATCCGTACAGAATCGGCGCAATTCCACCTTGGGGTTATCCTGGGGCGTTGCTTTCACGTTGTGGCGGGCGAGCCATTTCGGCTTGCGGTACCTTGGCGGCCGTTGGCGACCACCTCCGTCCGGGGCCCGGGTGCGCCCCCCGTTTTGAATCATTTGGATCATCATGAGCAGCGTTTACGACTTTGAGGCCCAAACCATCGATGGCCGCACCGTGCCCTTGTCAGATTACCGTGGCAAGGTGCTGCTGATCGTGAACACGGCCAGCAAGTGTGGTTTCACGCCCCAGTTTGAAGGCCTGGAAAAGCTGTGGCAAACCTATGGTTCCAAAGGCTTGATGATCGTGGGCTTTCCTTGTAACCAGTTTGGCCACCAGGACCCTGGCGCCAACAGCGAAATCGCCTCGTTTTGCCAGCTCAACTTCGGTGTGAGCTTCCCCATGATGGCCAAGATCGACGTCAACGGCCCCGAAGCCCACCCGCTTTACAAGTGGCTGGTGCAGGAGGCGCCCGGTTTGCTGGGCACCAAGGCCATCAAATGGAACTTCACCAAGTTCCTCGTCGGCAAGGACGGCCAGGTGCGGGGGCGTTATGCGCCGCTGGACACGCCCAAATCCTTGATGCAGGACATCGAGCGCGCGCTGGCGTGAGCGGTGTGCGGCGGGCCACCCTGGCGGCCCTGATCGCCTGGGCGTGGCCGGGCGTGTGTCGGGCGCAAGCCGCCGAGGCGCCTGCCGTCCCGGTGGCGCAGCCCTGGTCGGTGCAAGCCCGCTTCGAGCCCGTGCACTTGCCTGGCGGCGAGCGCATGGGGCTGTTGACCGCCTCGTGGCTGCTGGCGCACGACGGTTGGTGGCTGGGCCCTTCGGTGGCGGCCGCGGCCACGGGTCAGCGGGGCGGCCTGTTCGTGTTGGGCGCTCAGGCGGGGCGACGCTGGGCGTGGGGCTCGGCCGGAGAGGGCCCGCGGGCGGCCGAGCCGGGTGACCGCTGGTGGCTGGACACCAGTGTGTTCGCGGGCGGCGGCGGCGGTGCCGGTGCGCCGGTCGGTGGCGGCCTGATGGTGGTGCCCAGCCTGGCCTGGATGGTGGACTGGGGCGGCTGGCAAACGGGGCTGACCTGGTCCCGGGTGAGCTTCCCCAGTGGGCGTGTGCGCAGCCACCAGTGGGGCCTGGCCCTGCAATGGGACGGCCAATGGCCCGTGTGGGGCGTGGGCAGCCTGGGGCGCGAAGCCGGCGGGACGAGCGGGACGAGCGGGGCGAACCCCGGGCCGCTGGGCTGGCAACGGGTGCAGGCCGAAGCGGGTCTGTTGCGCCCGCAAGGCCTGGGCCGACTGGGCCTGATCGGGGCCCGGGCCGAGCGCGATGCCTCGCCCACCTGGGCCTGGACCCTGGCCACCGCTGCGGCGGCCCATGGCGGCGCCGATGGCTACATGGAAGTGTTGGCGGGCGCCCATTGGCACACGCGTGACGACGCCGGGCGCTCGCCTTCGGTGGGCCTGCGTGCGGCGTTGGGGCTGGGGGGCGGCGGGGCCGTTCCCACGGGCGGTGGTGGGGTCGGCAAGTTGGGCGCGGGCGGGCGCTGGCCCTTGGCGGCGGTGTGGCCCGGGGCCTATGTCGACGTCGAGGCCGGCATGGTGGCCGGGCCGGGCGGGCGCACGGGCGACGAACCCCATGCCGGCCCGTACCGGGCGAGGTATGTCCAGGCGGCCATGGGCTGGGACTGGTCTGCGGCGCGCGCAGAGGCGGACCCGCAGGTCTGGCGTGTGCGCGGCTGGCGCGCCAGCGCCACGTGGCAGCGCCAGACGGCGGCGGTGCGCAAAGACGGTCAAACCGCACCACTGGACACGGTGGGCCTGAAGCTGCAGCCTGACGACGGCGCCGGCTGTCGACCCTTGGTGCAGGCGCACAGCGCTTACGCGGGCGGGGCCGGGGCGTATTCGCTGGGCCTGGTGGGCCTGGGCTGCGCCACCCCAGCCCGGCCTTGGCGCCTGGGCGTGGAAGCGTCGGTGGGCGCAGCGGGCGGCGGCGGCGTGGCCACGCACGGCGGCGCCGTGGCGCAGGCGCAGCTGTGGCTGGCCGGCCCCGCTGGCGGCGACAGCCAGTGGCAAGTGGGTCTGGGCCGCCTGCGCAGCGTGAAGGCCAGTGCCGCAGGCGAGCCGGCGCTCGACTCCCCTGTGGTGGACCTCAGCTGGTCCTGGCGCTTCGGGCAACTGGGGCGTTGAGCCTCAGGCGGTCTGCAAGGCGTTCAAGTGGCCCAGGTGGGCCAGGTGGCGCCGCAACACGCGCGCCAGGTCGCCAGCGTGGAAAGGCTTGGCCAGGTGGTCGTCCATGCCCGCCGCCAGGCAGCGTTCGACGAAGTCGGTGGAGCCATTGGCGCTCAAGGCCACGATGGGCACGCGCTGACGCTGCAAGGCCATTTCGTGGTCGCGCACCATGCGGGTGGCGGTCAGGCCATCGAGCTCGGGCAGGTCGCCGTCCATGAGCACGAGGTCGGTGCGGTGGTGGCGCAGCCAGCGCACGGCTTCCAGGCCGGAGCGCAGCGTTTCGACTTTCACGCCCAGGTGCCCCAGCTCGGCTTCGGCCACGATGGCGTTGACCATGTTGTCTTCGACCAGCAGCACGTGGACGGGCTGCTCGGTCTGGCGGGCGGGCGTGCTCGCGTTGGGCTGAGCGCCGCGTGCCGCGTCGCCCAGGTCGGCCACCTTGGGCAGGGCCGCCTGGGGCGACAGCGTCAGCGGCAGCGACACGGTGAAGGTGCTGCCGTGGGCCGGGATGGAGCGCAAGCGCAGGTCGCCGCCCATGGCGCGGCACAGCTCGCGCGAGATCGTCAGGCCCAGGCCTGTGCCGCCAGCTTGGCGGTGGACGGTGAGTTGCGCCTGTTGGAAGGCCTCGAAGATGGACGATTGCTCTTCAAGGGCGATGCCGACGCCGGTGTCTTCCACCGCCAGGAAGTAGAGCTGGGAGCCTTCCGACCCCGGCGAGGCGCGCAAGATGACCTGGCCTTGCGGGGTGAACTTGATGGCGTTGCCGATGAGGTTGTGCAGCACCTGGCGCAAGCGCACCGGGTCGCCCGTGACGAAGGCTGAGCTGGTGCTGCCCAGGGGGGGCGTGTAGTGGAGAGACAGCTGCAGGCCCTTGTCTTGCGCGAGCACCTGGCTGGTGTCGACCACCTCGTGGAGCAGGGCTTCGAGGTCAAAGGCCTGGTTCTGGATGGGCAGGCTGCCCGCTTCCAGTCGGGAAAAGTCGAGCACGTCGTTGATCACGCGCACCAGGTGTTCGCCGGAGCCTTCGACCAGCTTGAGCTGTTGCAGGGTTTCGGCGTGCAGCTCGCGCTGCCGCATGAGCCGCACCAGGCCCAGAATGCCGTGCATCGGGGTGCGCATCTCGTGGCTCATGGTGGCCAGGAAGCGGCTCTTGGCTTCGGCGTGGGCCTCGGCTTGCTTCAGGGCCTCGGCCTTGGCGTGGACCGATTCTTCGCTTTGCACCCGCAGGCGCAGCAGCTCCAGCAGCCGCTTGTTGGAGCGCTTGGCTTCGCGCAGCAAGGCGCCACTGAGCACGATCAAGGCGATGCAGGCGAACACGCCCAGGCGGTCGCCACGCGTCATGGCGTACAGGCCGTTGGGCACCAGGATGGGCAGGATGAACAGCACGGACGTGAGGAAGTCCACGTAGAGCATGAACACGCCCAGCGCCGACACGGCCAGGAGCACGCCCACGGAGACCACGGCCACGTGGAGGTCGAACACCGGCGTGAGGCCCCAGCCCAGGGCGCCCCAGGCGATGGCGTCGAGGAAGGCGAGCAGGCGGTAGGTGTGGTGGGGGCGGGCCGACGTGGGCGAGGCCATGCGTTGCGTCCATTCGCCATGGCCCATGCGGGCGACGGCCGCCGCGAAACGCGCCACGATCCACAGGGTCAGCGCTGTGTGAGACACGCGCTCCCAAAGCACCCAGCTCACCCCGAGCGACATCAGGAAGCCGACGCTCATGGAGTAATGCAGGTTCTCGAACAGCGCTTTGCGGTGCATCTCGTGCACTCGGCGCGCCAACTCGGGGTGTTCCGAGTCGAAGAGGGTGGAAGAGCTGAACGGGTTCACGGTCTACCCATTGTTCGGCGACCGCCGTGCCAGGGGCATTGGGAAAACGCGCAGGTGCGGCGCTTGTCCGTGGCAGATGACGCGTTCTTCCCCTGAATGGGGGGCGTTGCCCCACCCAAACCGATACGGAATTGCGGACGAGGCTCAGCGCAGGCGGGTCGCGTGGTGGGCCAGGTGATCGGCCATCACGGTTTGGATGAAGTAATACCCGTGGTCGTATCCCGGGTGGCGCCGCAGCGTGAGCGCCTGGCCGACCTGGGCGCAGGCGGCCTCGAAGGCTTCGGGCATGAGTTGCGTGGCGAGGAACTGGTCGTCCAGGCCTTGGTCGACGAGGATGCCGGCCGGGTAGGGCGCCGTGGTCTGTGCCTGCATCAGCAAGGTGGCGTCGTGCGCGGCCCAGGTGCTGGCGTCGTCGCCCAGGTAGCCGGCGAAGGCCTTGCGGCCCCAAGGGCATTCCACCGGGTGACAAATCGGGGCCAGCGCAGACAGGCTCTGGAAGCGGCCGGGGTGACGCAGGGCCAGCGTGAGCGCGCCGTGGCCGCCCATGGAGTGGCCCATGATGCCCACGCGGGCGGCGTCAACGGGTTGGTGGGCTTCGACCAGCGGCAGCAGCTCGTCGAGCAGGTAGCTTTCCATTTGCCAGGCGGCGCGCCAGGGGGCTTCGGTGGCGTCGAGGTAGAAGCTGGCGGCCACGCCGAAATCCCAGTGGTGGTCCTGGCCGAAGATGTCGGTGCCGCGGGGGCTGGTGTCGGGCATGAGCAGCGCCAGGCCCAGCCGGGCCGCGTGTTGTTGGGCGCCGGCTTTGATGGTGGCGGTTTCTTCGGTGCAGGTCAGGCCGGCCAGGTACATGACCAGTGGCACCTTGGCGCCAGCCAGGGCTTGCGGCGGCAGGTACAGCGCGAAGCGCATGGGCGTGCCTGTGGCCATGGACGCGTGGCGATAGAAGTGTTGTTCACCGCCGAAGCAGGCGTGGCGGGACAGGAGTTCAAAGGCGCTCATGGGCCCACTCTATCCCAGGGCAGCCGACAAAAAAAAGGGCCGCCTGTGGAGGCGGCCCAAAACCCAGGGGTGGGTGTCAGGGAGAGAACACAAACATGCGCAAGGGTCAGCGCAGGCTGACGGTGCGGGCGTTGCCGCGGGCCTTCACTTCCACCTTGGTGGCGGTGATGGTGTTGGTGGCGGTCAGCGTGCCCTTGACTTCGACCACGCAGGTCGGCGTGGTCAGCACCGACGAGGTGTTCACGTTGCGGCCGAACTCGACCGTGGCCGTGCTGGCCAGGACGGTGGCGACGCCGCCACGCGGGCCGGTCAGGGTGAAGCCGCTGGTGCCGGTGAAGTCGGCCGCGGTGCCGGTGGCGCAGGCCGTGGTGCCGGTGACTTCGAAGGCGCGGGCCGTCGCGTTGTGCTGCTCGATCTCGACCGCCATCAGCAGGCCGGTGGCGCTGTCTTGCTGGGCCTTGACTTCCACATAGCTGCCGTCAGCGGGCAGGCTCAGGCTGCTGCCCGAGGCCAGGGTGACGGTCACGCCCTGCACCACGAAGCTGGCCAGGGTGTCGCCGCTGGCGGCGGTCGAGCCGCTCACCACGCCGTAGAGCTTGACGCCGGCGAGATGGCGCTGCTGGTCGTCGCGCTGCTTGCTGGAGATGGACTTGGCCACCAACACGCCGTTGGTGAAGCTGCCCTGGACCTTGACGAAGGTGCCCACGGTGACTGTGGACAGGTTGACGCCGTCCAGCGTGGGCGACTGCGACACGTCGACCGTGGCGTCGCCGATGGTCCAGGTGTTGCGATCGCTGCTGATGGTGGTGATGGCACCCACCAGGGCGGCCTTGTTGCCTTCCGGTGCGCGCTCACGCTTGACGATGGTCTTGAGCGCGGTGACGTTGACGGTGCCCGAGGTGGCGTTGGCCAGGCTGGTGGCGTCTTCGGCGCTCACCTTGATGCGCACGCCGGTGGCGTTGGCCAGCGTCGAGCCCGTGGGCAGCACGGTGTCGTCGGTGTAGGTGACGTGGGCCACCACGCCGGTGCGCAGGGTCAGGTCGAAGGTCTTGGCGGTGGTGTTGAGGTTGGCCACGGCGCCACGGAAGGCGTAGCCCTCTTCTTCGACGGTGGACTGGTCCTTCTCGACCACGCGGGTGGCGGTCAGCTTGCCCGTGGTGGCGTCGAGCACGCCATAGGCTTCAACATAGCTGGTGCCGGCCACGAGCGAGCTGTAGCCGAAGCCCGTGGTGGTGGTGCCGTCCCACACGGTGGCGCTGTCCACCAGGATCACCTGGCCGTTGATGGTGAAGGTGCTGTTGGCGGTGTCGACCGCGGTGACCTGGCCGCGCACGCCGCCGTGCACCACGATGCTGGTGGCGGTGCCGTTGCCGCTGTCGTCCACGGTGCCGGTGACGGTGACGGTCGTGCCGCGGGCGAAGGCGTGGCTGTAGGGCTTGGTGGGGTCGTCGCTGTCGGTGGTGGTGGCTTCGGAGGTGCTGAAGCGCACGCCGTTGACCACGATGGAGCCCAGGCCGTCGACGGTGCCGGTGTAGGTCACGGTGTCAGACGAGGCGGTCAGGCCCGTGCCGCCGCTTTCGCTGCCGCCACCGCCGCAAGCGGTCAGGGCCAGGGCGAAGGTGGCTGCGGCGGTGATGGCCGTCAGGGGGAACCAGCCGGGGCGACCGGCAGACAGCGGGGCTTGGCGTTCGGTGTTGGGAGTCATGTGGGGCCTCAAGCGGGTGGTGTTGGATGGATAAAGTGTGCGCCATGCACACTTTGATGTGTGCGACGAATTGTGACCGCGCTCCGGCGCTTTTGGCAAGTGGAGTGTGCATTTGTCACATTTGCGCAGAGGGAAAGGCGGCCGCAGCGAGGCAAACCGCACGCCACGCGGCGGTTTCATTTGCTTGCAAATCAGGGGCGGGGCCCCTGGGCCTCAGAGCAGCAACACGGGCGACAGGAAGCCGCGCAGGTTGAGCTCGCCTTGCACGTCCAGTTCGGCCTGGCTGGGCAGCGCCAGGTCGGGCTGGGTGCTCGCGCCTTCGCTGGTGCCCACGCTGCCGCTGCCGTCGGCGTCATAGCGCATGTTGGCGCTGGCGCTGCAGGTGTTGGTGGGGGCGTAGCGGTGGTGGCTGCTGGTGAGCGTCCAGCCGCTGCCGTTGCGCGCCAGGCTGGCTTGTTGCAGCTGGAAGGCGGCGTGCAGGGTGGTGTGGCTGTTGGGGCCGTTGACGTTGCAGATCAGGCCCTGCAAGGTGCCGTCGGTCACGGAGATGTCGTCGGTGTGGCCGGCGGCCATCAGCAGGCCACGGGTGCCGGCCGACGTGTCGAGCGTGGTGTGGCCGGCGATGAGGTTGGCGTGGCCCGCCCCGCCGAGCGGCTGCGCTTGCCAGGCCAGCAGGAAGTCGCTCGTCTGGGCCGACACGAGGTGGTCGCTGCTGTAGCGCACGAAGTGGCGGCGCCAGCCGGTGACGCCGCTGCGGCTGCTGCCGGGCAGGAAGACGGCCGGGTCCAGCTCACCCGACAGGGTCAGGCTGGCCAGCTCGTCGATGTGGCTGCCGCTCAGCGCGGTGGCGTGGCCGCAGTACAGGCCGCTGCGGCCCCGCAGGCTCATCCATTCGTCCTGGCGGTTGTAGCCCAGCGTCTGCACCCGGGCCACCAGGTAGCGGCCCGCCACGTCGCGCTGGTCGCTGCAGCCCAACGCGGCGTCCGTGCTCAGGAAACCATGGGTGATTTGCAGCACACCGGCGAAGCGGGTGTCGGCGTCGGCAGGCGTGTGGCGCAAGACGAGTTCCAAGGTCTGGCTGGTGGCCCCGGTGCCTCGGGCCAGCACCAGGCGCCAGCCTTGTTCGGAGCCGTCGGTGTTGACCACGGCGCTGGCGGCGGTGACGCTGGCGTCGCCCAGCAGGCCCTGGAACAGCAGTTGGGCGGTGGCGGTGAGCTCCATGCGCTGGCCGGCGTTGGGCATGCCCAGGCTGGTGTCGCGGGTCAGGCGCCAGCGCAGCGCCGACAGCAGCAGCATCGCCTGGTGGGCCTGGCCACTGAGCGAGGCCAGTTGGGTGCTGACTTCGGCGGCGGCGCACGCGCCGTTGGGCTCGTCGGCCGGGCGCGGCTGCCACAGGCTGACTTCGCCCGCGGGCAGGCTGGTGTCGGGGTTGGCGGGGGCGTCGTCGTGGTGGCTGTAGGCGACCGCCGGGCTCCAGCACGACGCGTGGGCGCCCAGGGTGGTGTCAAACAGGGCCGCGGGGCGCAACCAGCCGCTGTCGGCCAGGGCCACGCGGCCGGCGGCGATGGCGTCCACCTGCGCGCTGGCCTGGGCCTGGGCCGGGCTGCGTTGGGTGCCTAGATCGAGGGGCGACACGCCCAGCGCGCCCGTGGGCACGGCGTCGCTGGCCACCAGTGTGGTGGCCGGGGCCCAGCTCACGCCGAAGGGAAAGGCCTCGACCGAAGTGATCAGGCCACCGCTGGTGGCGGCCTGGTCGCTGCTCCCACCGCCTCCGCCGCAAGCGCCCAGCAGCAAGCTGAGCGCCAGCCCGCTGCGCCGCAGGCGGCGCGCCCACCGGCCGGGCCGACGCGAGCCGCCAAAGGGGGGCGCCAAGGGTGCTGCAACATGGGCGGCAACATGGGCAGCCACAGGGGCGGGGGCGGCGGTTTGGGGGTGGGCAGAGGTGGGCATGGCGGCGTCCAGGCGGTCCTGACGCCACGATGCCCGTCCAGCCCCTGGGGCGCTGCGTGGTGAACCGGGCCAAACACCCGCTTGTTCCCCGCTTGGGGCTGGCGATAATGCCGGCTCGCTCACGCACCCCCTTTTCACCCTCTTTCACCCCCACAGGGCGCACACCATGTTCCAGCACGTCGAAGCCTACCCGGGCGACCCCATCCTCACGCTCAACGAAGATTTTCAGAAAGACCCGAACCCGGGCAAGATCAACCTGAGCATCGGGATCTACTTCGACGACGCCGGCCGCCTGCCGGTCATGGGCGCGGTGCGCGAGGCCGAATCGGCGCTGCTGGCCCAGGTCGGCCCCAAGCCGTATTTGCCCATGTCGGGGGCGCCCGATTACCGGGAGGCCATCCAGCATTTGCTGTTCGGTGCCGACCACCCGGCGGTGCAGGCCGGTCGCGTGGTGACCATCCAGACGCTGGGTGGCTCGGGCGCGCTGAAGGTGGGCGGCGACTTCCTCAAGCGCTACTTCCCGGCTTCGCAAGTGTGGGTGAGCGACCCGACCTGGGACAACCACCGTGCGATGTTCGAAGGCGCGGGCTTCCAGGTGAACACCTACCCGTATTACGACGCGGCCACCAAGGGCTTGCGCTTCGACGCCATGCTCGAAGGCATCTCGGCCCTGGCGCCGCAAAGCATCGTGTTGCTGCACGCGTGCTGCCACAACCCCACGGGTGTCGACCTGACCCAGGCCCAGTGGGACCAACTCATCCCGGTGCTGCGCGAGCGTGAGCTCATCGCCTTCGTGGACATCGCCTATCAGGGCTTTGGCGACGGCATCGACGAAGACGCCTACGCCTTGCGCGCGCTGGCGGCTTCGGGCGTGCCCACGTTGGTGGCCAATTCGTTTTCCAAGAGCTTCTCGCTGTACGGCGAGCGCGTGGGCGGCCTGAGCGTGGTCTGCCCGGACGCCGCTCAGGCGGGCCCGGTGTTGGGCCAGTTGATGGCCTGCGTGCGCCGCAACTACTCCAGCCCCCCCACCCATGGCGCCCGCATCGTGGCCGCCGTGCTGAAGAACCCGGCGCTGCGCCAGCAATGGGCCGACGAGCTGACCGCCATGCGCGTGCGCATCCAGGCCATGCGTGAGCGGCTGCTGGCCGGGGTGGAAGCCAAGCTGCCGGGGCGCGACTTCAAGTACTTCGTCACCCAGCGCGGCATGTTCAGCTACACCGGCCTCAGCCCGGAGCAGGTCGACGCGCTGCGCCACGCGCACGGCGTCTATGTGCTGCGTTCGGGCCGCATGTGCGCTGCGGGCCTCAACGTGAACAACGTGGACGCCGTTGCCGAAGCCATGGCCCGGGTGCTCTGAGCCAGGCGCTCATTCTGCGTCGAGCTTGAAGCGGTTGACCACGTGGGCCAGCGCGGTGGCCTGGTCGCGCAGGCTGCCGGCGGCAGCGGCGCTTTCTTCCACCAGCGCGGCGTTCTGACTGGTCATCTGGTCGAGCTCGCTGACTGCGCTGTGCACCTGGCCCACGCCTTGGCTTTGTGCGGCGGTGGAGTTGGCGATCTGGTGCACCAGATCGCTGAGCTGGTCGACCGACGCCACCATGGCCCGCATGGTTTCACCTGCGTCTTGCACCAGGCTGGCGCCTGACTCCACCTGCTCGGTCGACGACAGGATGAGGTTCTTGATCTCGCGCGCAGCGTTGGCGCTGCGCTGGGCCAGCTGACGCACCTCACCGGCCACGACCGCGAAGCCGCGCCCCTGTTCGCCTGCTCGGGCCGCTTCCACGGCGGCGTTGAGCGCCAGGATGTTGGTCTGGAAGGCGATGGAGTCGATCACGCCGATGATGTCGGCGATCTTGCGTGCGCTGGCGTGGATCTCCGCCATGGTGTCGACCACTTGCGAGACCACGGCACCGCCGCGCTGCGCCTGCTGCGCAGCCTGATTGGCCCGGCTGAGCGCATGGGTCGAGGCATCGGCGTTGTGCGACACGGTCTGCGCCAGCGCGTCCATGGAGCTGGCGGTTTGCTGCAGGCTCGACGCCGCTTGCTCGGTGCGCGCGCTCAGGTCGGTGTTGCCGGCGGCGATCTGCTGGCTGGCCATGGCCACCGAGTCGACGCTGCGCTGCACTTCGCCCACGGTGGTGCTCAGCCCTTGGGCCATGCGGTGCATGGCGCGCAGCATGCGGGCGATCTCGTCGCGGTCGGCCATGCGCGGGTGGGGCTGCAAGCCACCGGCCAGGTCACCCTGGGCGATGCTTTCGGCACGGCTCAGCGCCATGCGCACCCCTTCGTTGAGGTCGCGGGCGGTGAACTCGATGACCAGCCACATCAGGGCCGCCACGGTGAGCACCAGCCCGAGCACCTGGGTCAACTTGTCGCGCAGCGCCGCTTGCAGGTCGTCCACATAGAGCCCGGAGCCGATGATCCAGCCCCAAGGGGTGAAGGCCTTGACATAGGACACCTTGTCTTGCGGCTGGTCGCTGCCGGGTTTGGGCCACTGGTAGCTCACGAAGCCCGCCGCGTCGGCGCTGCTGGCCGTTTTGACGAACTCGCGGAACAAGAAGACGCCTTGCGGGTCTTTGGTGTCCTGCATGGACTGGCCGTCGAGCTTGGGCTTGATGGGGTGGTGCACCATCTTGGCCTGCATGTCGTTGACCCAGAAATATTCCTGGCCGCTGTAGCGCACCTTGTCGAGCGCGCCCAAGGCCATCGCTTGTGCCGTGGCCTCGTCCACTTTGCCACTGAGCAACTGGCCGTGGGCCCAGCTCACCAGGCCATGGGCCACTTCCACCGCCTGGCGCACGGCCAGTTCGCGGTCGGCCAGTTGCTGGCGGTAGCCGCTCCACAGCAAGGCGCAGGCCACCAGCATCACACCGGCCACGGACAGCGCGCCACCGGCCCGCAACCGGGTGGCCACACTGAATTGTCGGGTCCACTTGTACAACAGCATCGTCGATACCCCATCTGCCAAACTGAGTGAGGGAGACGCTGTCTGATTCAACGGTTCTGCCTGAACAGCTCACGAAGACCAGGCAGCGGCCGAGCGAAGTCGGCTTGCCGATGATGCTTGCGAGGCGTGTGGCCAGATCGGCGGAACAACGGGGCGCAGCCCGCGCTGTTGCCTGGCTTCAGCTGGCCGTGGCGGTGCGCAGGGCCACCGGGGTGATCTCGGTGTTGTGCTCGCCGTCGTTGACCCACACGGTGCCGTCTTGCACGGTGATTTGCAGCTGCATGCTGCGCTGGGCCAGCGTGGCCAGGGCCTGGCTCTGCTCGGTGGGCAACTGCCACACGGTGAGGTTCTGCGCGCGGGTGACTTTGTTGGCCAGGCCGTCCCACCAGATGGGCGTGGAACTCTGGAAGGCCCAGACGCTGACGGCGCGGGCGCGGCCGCTGGCCTTCATCAGGCGCTTGTCGTCGGGTTGGCCCACTTCCACCCAGTGCAGGATCTCGTCGGAGAAGTTCTTCTGCCACAAGGCGGGTTCGTCGGGCTCCCACATGTCCTTGGCCAGCTCGATGGTGCCTTCGCTGGTGTCGCTGGGCCAGCCCAGGGCCAGCGCCAGCACGCGCACCATCATGCGCTCGTCGGTCTCGGAGGGGTGGCGGGCGATGGTGATGCCGATGTCGGCGTAGACATGGCGGTCCATGTCGGCCAGGTTGATCTGGGCTTTGTAGATGGTGGCCTTGAGTGCCATGGCGAGGGTCCGGACGATCGAAAAACGGGCAAGCCCGCGATCATCCTCCAAAAACGCGACGCACCCAGTCGGTCAACACCCCCAGGACCTGGGCCTGCTCGCGCTCCAGGAAGATTTCGTGAGACAGGCGCTGGAAGCACTGGCCTTCGACCGCTGCGGCCGTGCCGGCTTGCATGCCTTGCTGGGCGGCCGCCAGGAAGGCCGCCGACCCGGCCGGGGCCACGCAGCGGTCTTCACCGGCCCACAGCAGCAAGGTGGGCACGGGCCA
>JBEEJT010000209.1:0-5918 GCA_041169085.1 Pseudomonadota bacterium
GGCCGGTGCGGCCACGGCCACGGGGGCCGGTGCGGGCTCGGGCTTGGGCGGTGCGACCGGCGCCGGCTGGTCGGGCAACACGCCCTTGATCACCGGCTCTTGCTTGGCCTTGGCCTTTTCACGACGCGTGATGCCGACTTCGTCTTCCGGCTCCTCGATCATCGTGTAGCTGGCCTGGATGTTTTCCAGACGCGGGTCGTCGTGGCGCAGGCGCTCCAGCTTGTAGTTCGGCGTTTCGAGGTGCTTGTTGGGCACCAGCAGCACGGTCACGCGCTGCTTGAGCTCGATCTTGGTGATTTCCGTGCGCTTCTCGTTGAGCAGGAAGGAAGTCACTTCCACCGGCACTTGCACGTGCACGGCCGAGGTGTTGTCCTTCATCGACTCTTCTTGAATGATGCGCAGGATCTGCAGCGCCGACGATTCGGTGTCGCGGATGTGGCCGGTGCCATTGCAGCGCGGGCAGGTGATGTGGCTGCCTTCGCTCAGCGCAGGGCGCAAGCGTTGACGCGACATTTCCAGCAGGCCGAACTTCGAGATGGAGCTGAACTGCACGCGGGCGCGGTCGGTGCGCAGGGCGTCACGCAGACGCTGCTCGACCTCGCGGCGGTTCTTGCTGTCCTCCATGTCGATGAAGTCCATGACGATCAGGCCGCCCAGGTCGCGCAAGCGCATCTGGCGAGCGATCTCGTCGGCCGCTTCGAGGTTGGTGCGGAAGGCTGTTTCCTCGATGTCGCCGCCACGGGTGGCGCGCGCCGAGTTCACGTCCACGGCCACCAGGGCCTCGGTGTGGTCGATCACGATGGCGCCGCCCGAAGGCAGGTTCACCGTGCGGCTGAAGGCCGTTTCGATCTGGTGCTCGATCTGGAAGCGCGAGAACAGGGCCGCGTCGTCGCGGTAGCGCTTCACGCGGTTGGCCTGATCCGGCATCACGTGGAGCATGAACTGGTGAGCCTGCTCGTAGATGTCGTCCGTGTCGATCAGGATCTCGCCGATGTCGGCGGTGAAGTAGTCACGGATGGCGCGGATGACCAGCGACGATTCCTGGTAGATCAGGAAGGCGCCCTTGCCGGCGGTGGAGGCCTCGTCGATGGCCGTCCACAGCTTGAGCATGTAGTTCAAGTCCCACTGCAGTTCGGCGGCGCTGCGGCCGATGCCTGCGGTGCGGGCGATCAGGCTCATGCCCTTGGGGTACTGCAGCTGGTCCATCGCCTCCTTGAGCTCTTCGCGCTCGTCGCCCTCGATGCGACGGCTCACGCCACCGCCACGCGGGTTGTTGGGCATCAGGACCAGGTAACGGCCGGCCAGAGACACGAAAGTGGTCAGGGCGGCGCCCTTGTTGCCGCGCTCTTCCTTTTCGACCTGGACGAGCAGTTCTTGCCCTTCCTTGATCACGTCCTGGATCTTGGCCGAACGGACTTCCACGCCTTCCTTGAAGTATTGGCGGGAGATTTCCTTGAAGGGGAGGAAACCGTGGCGGTCTTCGCCGTAATCGACGAAACAGGCTTCGAGCGAGGGCTCGACGCGGGTGACGACAGCCTTGTAAATGTTGCCTTTACGCTGTTCCCGGCCTTCGATTTCGGTTTCAAAGTCGAGCAGTTTCTGACCGTCGACGATCGCCAGGCGCCGTTCTTCGGGCTGCGTGGCGTTGATGAGCATGCGCTTCATGCGGACTCCTGAGTTCCAGCAGGCTCCGCCCGGGATGGCACCGGGCATGAGCCCCAGCGCCCCGGGTGTTCCCACCTGGGGCGACGAACATGCACGAGCTGCGCAATGAAACCGTCAGGAATTGCCGTGGCCCCACCCAGACGGTAAGCCGGGGGAGGGCATGGGCGCGTGTGTCGGGTGACGTGGACGTGTGGCCAGCCCAGTTGGCGGCGTAGCGGCGGTCTCCAGGGCACCCGCAAGGGGCTCGGACGGGCGCGCAGGCCAACGGGACAGGAGGGGCACCGAACGGTCTGTAGGGCTCGACAACCGGGGCAGCAGGACACGCGCAGCCCACGAACGACGCGCCGGGCTCGCAAGGCGAGCAGGGCGAGCCACCCTGGCGACTCGTGCCAGGGTGTGGGGCGCCGAGGCGTGCGGCACCGCAGGGTTGGAGGACATAGACAGCCGGGACACGACAGGGGTCTCTCGACACGAACAACAGCCTTGTTGGGGCTGCTGTTGCATAACCTTGAATCAGGGTTTCATCAACGAGGCTCTGACAACGGCCCGCCGCCAGCAAAACCACGCCTTGGGTGGTTTTCTCCGGCCGCGAACGGCTGCTGCATCACCATCTATTTGGAAATTGGTGGGGCACCCCACCGCAGCTGCGATGTGAACACCATGTCACCGGGCGGGATCGTAAAATGCCGGCTGCCATGGCTTTGTCTGTTGTTGCGGACAGTGCATTGACTTCATCCTCAACAACCATTTCACAACGTGGCTCAGTCCATTATAGGTGCTAAACCCGACAGCACCGGCCGCCGAAAGGCGCAGCAATCTGCCCACAGTTCCGAGGCCTCGGCGGCCACGGTGCAACTCGTGACCGTCGACGAAGGCAGCGAGGGGCAACGGCTCGACAATTTTCTGGTCAAGGTGCTCAAAGGGGCGCCCAAAACCTTGGTCTACCGCATCATCCGCAGCGGCGAGGTGCGCGTGAACAAAGGGCGCGCGGCCGCCGACACCCGGCTGGCGCTGGGAGATGTGGTGCGCGTGCCACCTCTGCGCCTGTCGGACAAGGCCAAGCTGCCGGCCACCGAGGCGGCCCACGCCGCCGAAGCCGCAAAGGTGCCACCCCGCGAGTTCCCGGTGATCTACGAAGACGATTGGCTCCTGGCCATCGACAAGCCGGCTGGCGTGGCGGTGCACGGGGGCAGTGGGGTGAGTTTTGGCGTGATCGAGCAATTGCGTCAGGCCAGGCCCCAAGCCAAGTTCCTGGAGTTGGTGCATCGGCTCGACAAGGAAACCTCGGGCATCTTGCTGATCGCCAAGAAGCGCAGCGCGCTGACCGGCCTGCAAGACGCCTTCCGCCATCGGCAGGCCCACAAGACCTACGCGGCCTTGGCCGTGGGCACGTGGCCCGTCAAACAGAAGGTGATCGATGTGCCTTTGCACAAGTTCCTGACGCCGGAGGGCGAGCGGCGCGTGCGCGCCGTGACGTCGCCCAAGGACGAGCAGGAAGGCCAACGCGCCATCACCCTGGTGAGCGTGGTGCAGGCCTATGAAGGCTACAGCTTGCTGGACGTGACCATCAAGACCGGTCGCACCCACCAGATTCGGGTGCACCTGTTGCATGGCGGGCACCCCATCGTGGGCGACGACAAATATGGCGACTTCGAGCTCAACCACCGGTTGGCGAGGCAGGGCGGCCAAGGCGGGGAGGGGCGCTTCGACCGCATGTTCTTGCACGCGCGGTATTTGCGCTTGCCTCACCCACAAGATGGCCGGGAGCTGGTCTTCGAGGCGCCGCTGCCCACCGAATGCCGCAGCTTCCTGACCACACTGCGGCCGGTTTCTGCCGCCGCACCGTCGACTCCTCGCTAGAGTGGTCGCATCCAACGCCCCGACCGGAGCCTCGACGTGAACCCAGCAGACAACGGCTTGCGCCCCCGTGCCTACGACCTGATCGTTTTCGATTGGGACGGCACGCTGTACGACTCCACGGGGTTGATCGTGCAGTGCATCCAGGCGGCTTGTGCCGACCTGGGCTTGCCGGTGCCCGAGCGCAGCGCGGCGTCGTACGTGATCGGGCTGGGCCTGCACGACGCCCTGGCCCATGTGGCCCCCACGCTGCCGGCGGAGCGGGTGCCCGAGCTGGGCCAGCGCTACCGGCACCACTACTTCCGCACCCAGCACGAATTGAGCCTGTTTGAGGGCGCGTTGGACGTGCTGCACATGCTCAAAGAGCGCAACCACTGGTTGGCCGTGGCCACGGGCAAGAGCCGGCAGGGCTTGAACGAGGCGCTGGCCAACGTGAGCCTCCAGGGCTTGTTCGACGCCACGCGCACCGCCGACGAGACCGCGTCCAAACCTCACCCCATGATGCTCAACGAACTCATGGCCGAGTTGGGCGTGGCGCCTGAGCGCACGCTGATGATCGGTGACACCACCCACGATCTCCTGTTGGCGCGCAACGCCGGCACCCACAGCCTGGCGGTGGCCTTCGGCGCCCACGAGCCCGACACCTTCCACACTTACGCGCCCCGCTATGTGGCCCACACGGTGCCCGAGTTGCACGCGTGGCTGCAAGCCAACGCCTGAGTTCAAGGCCGACCGATGTCCGAGTTGCAGTTGGCTCCGCAAACCCTGTGTGCGTCGAGCGCGCTGGCCGAGGCGGGCGATGCCCACCTCTTTGAGGTGCTTGACCTGCGTGACGCGGGGCGAACGGCGCCAGCGTTTGTGGTGCGCATCGACCAGCAGGTGCGCGGCTACCTCAACCGCTGCGCCCACATCCCCACGGAGATGGACTGGCAGCCCGGCAAGTTCTGGGACATCGAGGGCCGCCACCTGATCTGTGCCGTCCATGGCGCGCTTTACGAACCCCACGAAGGCCGCTGCGTGAGCGGCCCTTGCCCTGGCGCCAAGTTGCAGGCCATTCGCGTGAGCGAAGCCGACGGGCAGGTCTGTTGGTATCCTGACGAACGCTTCCAGCCGGTGTTTTGACCGGCTGCATCACCCCACACCATGAACCCCGAGGACAACGTGCCCACTGAACCGGTTTCGCAGGCCCAGCAGCAACTGCTGGCTGAATTCGCTGCCGCATACCTGTCTGAACAACGCCGCGCCAACCGCTGGCGTTGGTTCTGGCGTGTGCTCTGGATCGGCTTGGGCTTGTCCATGATCTGGGCCACCGCGCAGAACATGCCGGCGGCCAAGGCCCCCACCACGCCGCACACGGCGCTGGTGGAGGTGCGCGGCGAGATCGCCGTCGAGGCCGACGCCAACGCCGATTCGCTCATGACGGCGCTGCGCAGCGCGTTCGAAGACGAGGGCGCCAAAGCCGTGGTCTTGCGCATCAACTCGCCGGGCGGCAGCCCCGTGCAGGCGGGCCTGGTCAATGACGAAGTGCGGCGCCTCAAAGCGCTGCACAAGAAGAAGGTCTATGCCGTCTGCGAGGAGATGTGCGCCTCGGCGGCCTACTACATGGCCGTGGCTGCCGACGACATCTACGTCGACAAGGCTTCGATCGTGGGCTCGATCGGCGTGCTGATGGATGGCTTTGGCTTCACCGGCGCGATGGAGAAGTTTGGTGTCGAGCGCCGCCTGATGACGGCCGGCAGCAACAAGGGCATGTTGGACCCGTTTTCGCCGCGCAAGCCCGAACAAGACGCCTACGCTCAGGCCATGCTCGACCAGATCCACGCCCAGTTCATCAAAGTGGTGAAGGATGGCCGAGGCAAGCGCCTCAAGGAAGCCGACGACACTTTCAGTGGCCTGTTCTGGAACGGCGAACAAGCCGTGAAGATGGGCCTGGCCGACCATTTGGGCAGCCTGGACCAGGTGGCCCGTGACGTGGTGAAGGCCGAAGACGTCATCGACTACACCCAGAAAGAAAACCTCGCCGAACGCCTGGCCAAGCGCTTTGGTGCCGCGATCGGCGCTGGCGCCGTGCAAACCATGCGAGGCATGATCAGCATCCGCTGAAGGCGCTGTAAGTGCTGGCGCGACGCAGCGCGTCAGCTTTCCATCGAGGTCAGCAACCGGTGGGCAGAGTCCCAGGACAGGTTGAGCAGCTTGGCCACCTCGGCCACGTCATCCGGCAAGGCGGCCTTCGCATGAGGGTCGTCCCAGCCGTGCTGGGTGTGCCGGGCAATTTGCACCGACAGCATCACGCTGTGCACCTTGGGGTCGGTCGCGTGGCGGTCATTGGTGCATTCGCGCAGCAAGGGGGGCAGTTGCCAGGCCGCCATCAGCGCTTGGGTCAGGTCGGGCAGCTC
>JBEEJT010000210.1:0-7268 GCA_041169085.1 Pseudomonadota bacterium
GCCTGGTTCTGGATTTCCAGCTCGGCCTGGTACTGGCGCAAGTCCTGCAGCATCTGCGCCACGGCGTCGCTGCTCAGGGCGGGCGCCGTAGCCTCGGCATTCGGGGTCTCGGGCGCTTCAGGGGGCATGGGCACCTCATCAAACCCGCCCATCCCAGTCGCGAACAGGCTGGGGCCATCGGGCGTGATGTCGCCCGGCCGGAAAAAAGGCAGATCCTCGTTCATGGGCAAAGCTGAAGGGCTGTGCGCGAGGGCGTGCCAGGCGCAACCGAGCTGCTTATTTGTTCTTCAGCTTGCCACGCACGGGCACCACGGTGGTGACGGTGGGACGCACGGCGTCTGCAGACACAGGCTTGGGAGGCGAGGTGTCCTTTTTGGGTTTTTTGGCTTCCTTGTTGGACTTTTGCTGACCTTTTGCCATGGTGTTCTCCGGTTGGCTTGGTGGGACGGACGGCCGGCGGCCGCTCTAACCCGATAGGGGAGTCTAGCGAACAGGCTGAACCGAAGGCTGACTTTTTGATGAAGCTTTGATTTTGTACTCGATCGAATACAATGGGGCTATGTATACGATCAAACGAATGCCCGAATTCGACGCCTGGCTAGACGGGCACAAGGATACGCTGACACGCAAGCGTTTGGGTCTGCGTTTGCGTAAGGCATCTCTTGGCAACTTGGGTGATGTCAGATCGGTGGGTGAAGGCGTTTGGGAGATGCGTGAATTTTTTGGCCCCGGCTGGCGCATGTATTACGTGGAGCGCGGTGGCATGTTGATTGTGATGTTGGGTGGCGGTGACAAGTCGAGCCAGAGTGCTGACATTGCCAGGGCCATTGATTTATCCAAAATTCTTTGAGTCGGAGTTCAATCATGACCTCAAAAATCGATGTTTCCAGTTTGCCCGAGTTCGACATCACCGAGATGTTGCAAACCGAGCAGGACATTGCCGAGTACCTGAGTCTGGTCATCGAAGATGGTGATCCAGCACTGCTGGCGGCCACGCTGGGCGACATCGCTCGGGCCCGTGGCATGACGCAGATTGCCCAGGACGCCGGCATTGGTCGAGAGGCTCTTTACAAGGCGCTGCGTCCCGATGCGCAGCCGCGCTTTGACACCATCGCCCGCGTGTGCAAGGCACTGGGCGTGAAGCTGGTGGCTTTGCCCATCGCGCAGAACTGAAGATCTGGCGGCACGAACCCTGACAAAGGGCTGCCTCAGTTGCGCAACTGGTTCACCTCCAGTTCGGTCACCGGTGTGGCCTGGTTGCCCCAGGAGCGGCGGATGTGGGTGAGCACGGCGGCGACGTCGGCATTGCTGAGCTGCAGCACATAGGGCGGCATGCCGTAGGGCTGGGGGTTGCCGGCGGTGGCGGGCGCAAAGCCGCCAAACAGCACCATCTGCACCAGATTGGTGGGCTCAGCCAATGTCACGGCCCGGTTGCCGGCCAGGCGCGGGTAGGCCTTGGCAACACCTTCGCCCTGTTTCCCATGGCAGGCAGCGCAATGCTGTTCGTACAACTTGGCGCCCCGTTCTGCCACACGCTCTGCGACCCGTACGGATACGCCGCCTTCAGACTTGCCTGATGCCGACCTTGGCGCCCCCGGGTTCTGCACCGGGATCTCTTTCAAGTACAGGGCCATGGCTTGCAGATCGGCTTCAGTCAGATGCTGTGTGCTGTGTTGCACCACCTCGGCCATGGGCCCTGAGACGCTGGCCTGCGGACTCACGCCGGTTTTGAGCAGGCTCACGATGTCCTGCATGGGCCAGGCAGCCACAGAGGCCTCCACCTCATCCAGCAGGGACGGGGCATACCAGCGGCCATCCGGCATCAGGCCGCCGCCAAAAGCGCTGTTCGGGGCCTGTGCGCTGACCGCACCCAGGGCGTTACGGCTGCCATGGCAAGCGCTGCAGTGCCCCAGGGTCTGGACCAGATAGGCGCCCCGGTTCCATTCGGGGCTGGCGTCCGTGTGGGTAACGGATGCGCCGGGTGAGAAGTACAAGGCACGCCACACTGCCAGCGCGGCCTGCGTGTTGTAGGGCCAGCGCAGCTCGTGCGCCTTGTTGGTTTGCTTCACAGCAGGCAGACTGCGTAGATGGGCAAACAGGGCGTCTGAGTCCTCGCGCGTCACCCCGGTGTAGCTGGTGTACGGAAAAGCGGGGTAAAGCCAGCGACCGTCTTGGGACTGGCCATGGTGCAGCGCCTGCCAGAAGTCCTGCGCAGTCCAGCGCCCCAGGCCGGTGTCAGCGTCGGGCGTCAGATTGCTGGAGTAGATGGTGCCAAACGGTGTGCTGATGCCTCGCCCACCCGCGTAAGGCTCACCACCGCGCGTAGTGTGGCAGGCCATGCAGTTGCCTGCGCGCGCCAGGTAGGCACCGCGAGCCAGCATTTCCGCGGCGGGTCGTTCGGATTTCGACGCGCTGTGGCTGGCTGGGTCGGCCGATACATCGTGCTGATTGCGCCACACCACCCAGGCCGTTGCCAGGCCCAGCGTCACCAGCAGCACGCTCAGCCATTGCTTCAAGCGGGTCATGGCCGCGCCTCCCCGGAGAGTTCAGGGGCGCTGCCGCACGACAAGTCCATTTTTTTGACGGGAGCCAAATCCTTGACGGTGGGGGGCGATAGCGCCGCTTTGGCCGGTTTGGGCACCGCCTGGGTGGACAGCCAGGCCGCCACGCTGGCCACATCTGCCGGCGTCAAGCGTTGAGCGATGGTCGCCATGCAGTCAGGTGCATGGGCCTTGCGTTCGCCGGTGCGCCAGCCGCCCAGTTGGGCGTTCAGGTAGTCGCGCGGCAGGCCCAGCAAACCCGGCACATGGGGCGCCACGCCGGTCAGCGAGGTGCCATGACACTGCACGCATGCCGGCAGTCCCTGTGGCTCATCTCCGCGCAAGGCCAAGGTGCGTCCGCGTTGCTGCAAGTCACTGGGCAGGCCCGCTGCAGAGGCGGGCGCAGGGTAGGGCAGGTCGAGCGAGGCAAAGTGGCGGGCGATGTCCATCAGGTAGGCATCGTTCAGGGGGTCCACCATACGGGTCATCAGGCCGTAGTGCCGACGCCCATCCCGAAAATTGAGCAGTTGGTGATACAGATAGCCCGCTGGCTTGCCCGCCAGTCGTGGGTAGTAGCCATCTGGGCCGGCCTGACCCTGCTCGCCGTGGCAGGCGGTGCAGGCCAGGGTGCGTTGGGCCATGCTGTCTTCAAAAGGTCGAGCCTTGACGGCCACTGGCGATTGCCCCACGGCCGCCATACTTGCCAGCGACAGTGCCACGGCCCCAAAGGTCAGACGAAGAGTGCCCAGCGAGGTGATCAAAATACTCATGTGCTTGCTGTAACCGGGGTTTGTTCGATGGTCAGAGGTGATTGCGCCACCGCCACGCAGGGCAGTATCCAGCCCTCGCGCTTTTCTTCCGCGCTCAGGCCGGGCCAGTCGATCAGGTAGCTGATCTGGCCGCTCAGCAACCGGCACAAGCACGCCCTGCAGGTGCCGTTGCGGCACGAGCTGGGCAACTCGATGCCTGCCCGCAAAGCCTCTTGCAAAACAGAGCGGCTCGCACCCGCTTCAAAGGCCTCGCCGCCAGGGCGCAATTGCACCTTGAATGCAGGGCAGGTGGACAGGGGCAGATGCGGCATGGCAGGCCAGTTTAGCCGCCGCTTTTGAGGTGCCGTGGGCGGTGCCTTTTGAGGCGACAATCAGCCCCCTTTTTTGCATTCTGACCCGTAGACATGTCCTCTTCGAACGATTTTCCCGTGCGCGCTGCCGCCCTGCGCGATGCCAAAGCCATTGCCGATCTCCATGTGAGCGCCGGTCGTTTGGCCTACGAAGGCATCCTGCCCGAGGATTACCTCAGCACGCTCACCGTGGAAAAGCGTCTGGCCTACTGGCGCGAGGCGATCGAGTTTCTTGAGCCCCAGGTACTGGTAGCCACAGACGCCGACAAGATCGTTGGTTTTGTGGCTTTTGATCGCTCGCGCGACAAAGGCACTCCCGCCACAACCGGCGAGATCTGGGCCATTTACGTGGCAGCCAGCCACCTTCAGCGTGGCGTGGGTCTGGCTCTGTGGGACGCCGCCCGTGATGGCCTGCAAGACGAAGGCTGCACCCGAGTCACCGTGTGGCTGCCGCTCGCCGCCGAACGCACCTTGCGCTTTTTCGACCTGGCCGGTTTCAAGCGTGAGCTGCCGTCGGCCAAAACCGTCCCCATCGGCGGTGTGAAGGTCGAGGAAATACGCCTGAAGCGCCAGCTGTAATACCGGGGTGTGGGTGGCGGTGGTGTAGGCAAATAGAAAAATCCAATTTGATTCATTGAATCAATCAACTCCGTAAATGCTGCACGGCCACTAAGATTCAGGCGTTCGCTTTGGAACGCCTCTTTCTTAAGGAAAAACGCATGTCTCTCATCAACACCCAAGTCCAGCCTTTCAAGGCCAATGCATTTCACAACGGCAAGTTCATCGAAGTCACCGATCAAAGCCTTAAGGGCAAATGGTCGGTCCTGATCTTCATGCCGGCCGCTTTCACCTTCAACTGCCCCACCGAAATCGAAGACGCTGCTGACAACTACGCCGCCTTCCAGGCGGCTGGCGCCGAGGTCTACATCGTGACCACCGACACCCAGTTCTCCCACAAGGTGTGGCACGAGACCTCCCCCGCAGTGGGCAAGGCCAAGTTCCCGCTGGTGGCAGATCCAACGCACAAACTGACCCGCGCTTTTGGCGTGCACATCGAGGAAGACGGCCTGGCCCTGCGCGGCACCTTCGTGATCAACCCCGATGGCGTGATCAAGACCATGGAAGTGCATTCCAACGAAATCGCCCGTGACGTGTCGGAAACCCTGCGCAAGCTCAAGGCTGCCCAGTACACCGCCGCCAACCCAGGCCAGGTCTGCCCCGCCAAGTGGAAAGAAGGCGCCAAGACCTTGGCTCCCTCGATCGACCTGGTCGGCAAGATCTAAATCTTGTTCCTCATGCCCTGCACTGCAGGGCGTTGAGTGCAGCGCACGGCTTGCCGTGCGCTTTGCCCAACGATTCCCCCGCCCTTTGAAAACCGGCTCCGCCAAAAGCGTGAGCCCAGGGATCACTGCACCCTGAAAACCGGAGAAAACCATGCTCGACGACACCCTCAAAGCGCAACTTCAGCAATACCTGGCCCTGTTGCGCCAGCCGATCCGCCTGATCGCCTCGCTGGACGACAGCGACACCAGCGCCGACATGAAGAGCCTGCTGGAGACCATCACGGGCCTGTCTGACAAGGTCACGCTCGATATTTCGGGCAACGATGCGCGCAAACCGTCGTTCGTGGTGGCGCGTGCGGGCGAAACACAAGGCGTGCGTTTTGCTGGCTTGCCGCTGGGCCACGAGTTCACCTCCCTGGTGCTGGCGCTGCTGTGGACAGGCGGCCACCCACCCAAGGTTGAGTCTGACGTCATTGACAGCATCAAAGCCCTGGACCCAGGTGCTCAGGGCGACTTCAGTTTCGAGGTCTACATGTCCCTCACCTGCCACAACTGCCCGGACGTGGTGCAGGCACTGTCGCTCATGGCCATCTTCAACCCCAAGGTCAAGACCGTGGTGATCGAAGGCGGTGCCTTCCAGAAAGAAGTGGAAGAGCGCGAAATCATGGCCGTACCCATGGTGTTTTTGAACGGCCAGGTGTTCGGTTCCGGTCGCATGAGCGTCGAAGAAATCGTGGCCAAGCTCGACACCGGCGCCGCCAGTCGCGAAGCGGCCAAGCTCGACGCCAAAGACCCCTATGAAGTGTTGATCGTGGGCGGTGGCCCCGCTGGCGCAGCGGCAGCCGTGTACGCCGCCCGCAAAGGCATCCGCGTGGGTGTGGCGGCTGAGCGCTTTGGCGGCCAGACCAACGACACCATGGCCATCGAGAACTACATCTCGGTGCTGGAGACCGACGGCCCTAAATTCGCCGCCGCGCTCGAAGCCCAGGTGCGCCACTACGGCGTTGACATCATGAACCTGCAACGCGCCGACAAGCTGATTCCGGCGGGGGCTGATGGCCTGGTGCAGGTGCAAATGGAAAACGGTGCCACGCTCAAGGCCAAGACGGTGATTTTGTCCACAGGCGCCCGCTGGCGCAATGTGAACGTGCCCGGCGAAGCCGAGTACAAGAACAAGGGCGTGGCCTACTGCCCGCACTGCGACGGCCCGCTGTTCAAGGGCAAGCGCGTGTCGGTGATTGGTGGCGGCAATTCAGGCGTGGAAGCTGCCATTGACCTCGCCGGCATCGTGGAACACGTCACCCTGATCGAGTTTGCCGACCAGCTCAAGGCCGACGCCGTGCTGGTGACCAAGCTCAAGAGCCTGCCCAATGTCAGCATTCATGTGAATGCCCAAACGACCCAAATCACGGGGGACGGCAGCAAGGTCAATGGCATCAGCTACAAAGACCGCGCCACCGGCACCGAGCATCACGTGGAGCTCGAAGGTGTGTTTGTGCAAATCGGTCTGGTGCCCAACACTGAATTCCTCAAAGGCACGGTCGAACTGAGCAAATTCGGTGAGATCGTGGTCGATGCCAAAGGCCACACCAATGTGCCGGGCGTGTTTGCCGCCGGTGACTGCACCACCGTGCCCTACAAGCAGATCGTGATCGCTGCCGGCGAAGGGGCCAAAGCCGCACTCAGCGCCTTCGACCACCTGATTCGCAGCTGAACGTCTGTTCTGGCGTCCGAGCCTCAGTTCGGTGCGCCGCTGAACCGGCTTTCGGCCTGCCTTCGGTATTCCGAGGGAGTCATGCCCTTGATCTCCAGGAAGCGCCGGTTGAAGTTGGCCACATTGTTGAAGCCGACCTCGTAGCAGATGTCGGTGATCAGCCGGCCCGAGTTCATCAGCAACTGGCAGGCCCGGTTGATGCGCACCCGGTTCACAAAGTCGGTGAACGTGTTGCCGGTGGCGCGGCGGAAGAATCGTGAAAACCGGCTCTCACTCATGTCCAGCTCGGCGGCCACGTCCGCAGCGGAAATGGGCTTGTCCAGGTTGTCTGTGAGCCGAATCACCAGGTCGTTGATCTGGCGCATCGAGTCATCGTCGTCCACGCTCTGCAGCTGCACGTTGGACAAGAGGCGGTACTCGGTGCACGCCGCCAGATCGCACAAGAAATCGCAAAACGCGGTGAAGCGGCGCAAGCCCCGGTTGGCCTTGACCTTGTGCCAATGCGCGATGGCCTGCTCCGACATGTCAAAGAATTCGATGCCGTGGCGGGCGCGGTCCAGCAGGGGCAGCACCTCGGCCAGTTCGGGGATGTTTTCGGTGGCGTGCTGCAG
>JBEEJT010000211.1:0-9296 GCA_041169085.1 Pseudomonadota bacterium
CTTCCTGGGCATGATGTACTACTACATCCCCAAGCAGGCCGGCATGCCCGTGTACTCGTATCGCCTGTCGATCGTGCACTTCTGGGCCCTGATCTTCACCTACATGTGGGCGGGTCCTCACCACCTGCACTACACCGCGCTGCCTGACTGGACCCAATCCGTCGGCATGGTGTTCTCGCTGATCCTGCTGGCACCGTCGTGGGGCGGCATGATCAACGGCATCATGACCCTGTCGGGCGCCTGGTACAAGCTGCGCGACGACGCGATCCTGAAGTTCCTGATCGTGGCCCTGTCGTTCTACGGCATGTCGACCTTCGAAGGTCCGATGATGGCCATCAAGACCGTGAACTCGCTGTCGCACTACACAGACTGGACCGTCGGCCACGTGCACTCGGGCGCCCTGGGCTGGGTGGGTCTGATCTCGATGGGCTCGCTGTACTACCTGATCCCGCGCATGTTCGGCCGCACCACGATGTACTCGGTGCAAGCCATCTCCATCCACTTCTGGGCTGCCACCATCGGCATCGTGCTCTACATCGCCGCGATGTGGATTGCCGGTGTGATGCAAGGCCTGATGTGGCGTGCCGTGAACCCCGACGGCACCCTGGTTTACAGCTTCGTGGAAGGCGTGAAGGCAACGTATCCGTTCTACGTGATGCGCGTCGCCGGTGGCCTGCTGTACCTGGGCGGCATGATCCTGATGCTGTGGAACACGATCATGACCGCCGTGTCGGGTCGTGCGGTGGATGTGGCTGTGCCGCAAACCGCTCATGCCCATGCTCACGCCTGAGGAGAACCACATGGCTGCGAACAATCAAAATCCCCCGCTGTTCTCGCATGAAAAGATCGAGACCAGCAACTTCCTGATGATCGTCTTGATCCTGATCGCCGTGTCGTTTGGCGCGCTGATCGAGATCGTGCCCCTGTTCTTCCAGAAGAGCACCACCCAGCCGGTGGAAGGCCTCAAGCCCTACACCGCGCTGCAACTGGCTGGCCGCGACATCTACACCCGCGAAGGCTGCTACGGCTGCCACTCGCAGATGATCCGCCCCTTCCGTGCCGAAACCCTGCGTTACGGCCCGTACTCGGTGGCTGGCGAATTCGTGTACGACCACCCCTTCCAATGGGGCTCGAAGCGCACGGGTCCGGACCTGCACCGCGTGGGTGGCAAGTACTCCGACGAATGGCACCGTGCTCACCTGCACAACCCGCGCGACGTGGTGCCCGAGTCCAACATGCCTGCCTACCCCTGGCTGGAAGTGAACAAGGTGAACGCCAAGGGCCTGGCCCCGCGCATGGAAGCCCTGCGCAAGGTTGGTGTGCCTTACAGCGACGCCGAGATCAAGGCCGCCGAGGAAGAGGTCAACGGCAAGACCGAGATCGAAGCCTTGGTCGCCTACCTGCAAGTGCTGGGTACGGCCCGCAAGTAAGGAGCAGCGCACATGGACATCAATACCTTGAGAAGCATTTTCACGGTCGTGTGCCTGTGCGCATTCGTCGGCATTGCGGTGTGGGCGTTCGCCCGCCGCAACAAGTCCGAGTTCGAAGAGGCGGGTCGCCTGCCTCTTGCTGAAGATTGATTGGAGGCTCACAAATGAGCGACTTCATTAGCAGTGGATGGTCCCTCTACGTCTCAGGGATCGTCATTTTCGGCCTCGTGTACTGCGTGTTCGTGCTGATCGGCGCGGCTCAGCACAAGGTGGTCTACGACGAGAGCGGCAAGGTGGATGTCACCACCGGCCACGTCTGGGACGACGACCTGCGCGAGTTGAACAATCCGCTGCCCCGCTGGTGGCTGATGCTGTTCATCATCACGCTGGTTTTCGCCGTGGCTTACTTCGCGCTGTACCCTGGCCTGGGTTCCAACCCTGGCAAGCTGAACTGGACGCAGACTGGTCAATGGGAAGCTGAAGTCCAAAAGGCTTCGGTGGAACAAGAGAAGATCTTCGCCAAGTTCCGCAGCGTCGCCTTCGAAGACGTGGCTCGCGACCCGCAAGCCAACGCCATCGGTCAGCGCCTGTTCCTGAACAACTGCGCGCCTTGCCATGGTTCGGACGCCAAGGGCAACAAGGGCTTCCCCAACCTGACCGACAACGACTGGATCCACGGTGGTTCGCCCGACAAGATCGTCGAGACCATCACCAAGGGTCGTCGTGGTCAGATGCCCGTGATGGCCCCGGCCGTCGGCACCCCGGAAGAAGTCAACCAGGTGGCCAACTATGTGCTGAGCCTGTCGGGCGCTGGTCACAACTCGATCAAGGCTGAACTGGGCAAGGCCAAGTTCAAGGCTGTGTGCGGTGCCTGTCACGGTGCCGACGGCAAGGGCAACCAAGCCATTGGCGCGCCCAACCTGACCGACAAGACCTGGCTGCACGGCTTCGGTGAAGAGTTCATCACCGGCATGGTCAACAACGGCAAGATCAACGTCATGCCGGCTCAGGAAACCCGCCTGAGCGCCGACCAGATCCGTGTGGTGGGCGCCTATGTGTGGAGCCTGTCTCACCCTGTCAAGACCGCAGCTTCGAACTGAGGTCTATGATGCAGATCAAGCCTGAGGCCCGGCCTGCTGCTTGATCTGACTCAAGGAAACCCGCCGCGGCCCTGCCCCGGCGGGTTTCTCTTTGATACCCTTGGGGGTATGTAAGCACAACAGCCAGACGAGCGCATCATGAGCGAGTCCACGCCCCAATCCGATCCGCAACGGGTCATCCCCATCAAGGCCGAGCCGGTCAATTCGGCGCGTCGTGAAGAGGTCGTTTCCCTCTACAAGAAGTCGGAGAAGATCTACGCCCGCGAAGTGAAGGGCTGGTTCACCAAGTGGCGCTGGGTGTTCGTGTGGCTCACGCAAATCGTCTTCTATGGCTTGCCCTGGTTGATGTGGAACGACCGTCAGGCCGTGTTGTTCGACCTGGGTACGCGCCGCTTCTACATCTTCAAGCTGGTGCTTTACCCACAGGACTTCATCTTCCTGACCGGTTTGCTGGTGATCTCGGCGTACGGGCTCTTCCTTTTCACCGCGGTGGCCGGCCGCCTGTGGTGCGGCTACGCTTGCCCGCAGTCGGTTTACACCGAAATCTTCATGTGGATGGAGCGCAAGATCGAAGGCGATCGCGCCAAGCGCATGAAGCTCGACAAGGCGCCCTGGACCGCCGACAAGGCGGTGCGCAAGACGGCCAAGCAAGTGGCCTGGATCTCCTTCGCGCTGTGGACAGGCTTCACGTTCGTGGGCTACTTCACGCCCATCCGCGTGCTGATGACCGAAGTGGCCACCTTGGGCATGGGACCCTGGGAGATCTTCTGGGTCTTCTTTTACGGCTTCGCCACCTACGGCAACGCTGGCTACATGCGCGAGCAGGTCTGCAAGTACATGTGCCCTTATGCGCGCTTCCAAAGCGCCATGTTCGACCGCGACACCCTCATCATCAGCTACGACACCCAGCGGGGTGAACCGCGCGGGTCTCGGTCACGCAAGGCCGACGCCAAGGCCATGGGGCAGGGCGATTGCATCGACTGCACGCTGTGCGTTCAGGTCTGCCCCACCGGCATCGACATCCGCAATGGCCTGCAGTACGAATGCATCGGTTGTGCCGCCTGCATCGACGTGTGCGACACCGTGATGGACAAGATGGGGGCGCCCCGCGGCCTCATCCGCTACGCCACGCTCAACGCCATGGACCAAGGCTGGGGCCGCAAGGAAATGGTCGCCCGGGTCATGCGTACACGGGTCATGCTCTACACGGGCGTGCTGGTGCTGGTGGTCATCGGCTTCCTCTATGCGCTCTACAGCCGGCCGCCGTTCCGGGTGGACATCGTTCGTGACCGAGGGGCTCTGGCCCGCGTGGTGGACGATGGCTTCGTGGAAAACGTCTACCGCATCCAGTTGATGAACGCCAGCGAGACGGTTCAGAAGTACCGCGTCGGCGTTGAGTCGCTCAGCCGAGCCACGGTGCAGGGTGGCGAAGAGCTCGTGCTGGGCCCGGCAGAAGCGCGCTGGGTGCCGGTGGCCGTGCGCGTGCCCCCCGAAACCGCTGCCAACCTGGGCACCGGCATGCACCCCATCTCGATCCTCGTGGAGCAACTGCGCCAGGGCGATCACCCGCAAATCGACGTGCGCGAAAAGACCACCTTCATGGTGCCGCGCTGACCAGGAGTCCACATGAACCCAACCGCCAACGCCAGCAAGCCCATGCACGCAGAGCAAGGCCGCCCTTGGTGGCGCTACCCCATCGTCTGGTTGGTCGTGGGTGGCCCGCTGACGGTGGTGGTGGCCTCGCTCTTCACGGTCGGCATCGCCGTCCGCCACGTGGACCCGGTGCTGGACACCTCCGCCAAAGGCAAAGTGGCCAGCCAGGAGTCGCCGGCCCTCCAGGCACGCAACCACGCCGCCGAGCAAGCCCAACAGCCTGCCGACCGTTGACGCGACTCAAGGCTGAGTCCGCCTTGGCTGAGGCTGGCGGGTAAACCCTGATTGCTTCATCAAGGTTGGGGAAGAACATGGAAACCGTGATGCTTTCCACGCCCCAAGGAGATCAGCATGACGCCCAACGCCCCCTCGCGAGCCTTGTTCCTGGCTCAAATCCTGTGGCCTGCGTTTTTGGCAGCGGCGCTGCTGGAGATGGTGGTGTTCTCCTGGGTGGACCCGGCCAGCCTGCAGATGGGCGACTGGCAGCCCGACCGCAAGACGGTCTATTCCGTGGGCTTCCTGGTCTTCTGGGCGGCCTGCAGTGTGTCCTCGTTGATCAGCTTGTGGTTCCGGGACGCAGACATGGCCGTTCAAGCTTCGCGTGAAGCGAGTTTGGCTGCCCGCGACGATCTGCCTGGCGCCCGACGCCCATTGCCGAGGCACCGCAGCACCGGCCACCGACACGCTTGAAACGCACTTTTGAAGCGCACTTGAGCGGTCGCTCCGGCCATGAAAAAAGCCCTCCAGAGGAGGGCTTTTGCATGTGTGGCAGCGGGAGAGGCGTCAGCAGCGCACGCTGTTGACCAGCGCCTTCAGGCCTTGCTCATTGGTGATGCGGATGTCGCGTTGCTTGACCTCCAGCAGGCCTTCTTCCTGGAACTTTGAGAAGGTGCGCGACACCGTCTCCAGCTTGAGCCCCAGGTAGCTGCCGATCTCTTCGCGGGTCATGCGCAACACCAGCGCCGAGGCAGAGAAGCCGCGAGCGTGCAAGCGCTGTGTCAGGTTCAACAGGAAGGCCGCGAGGCGCTCTTCGGCCCGCATGCTGCCCAGCAGCAACATCACGCCGTGGTCGCGCACGATCTCGCGGCTCATGATCTTGTGGAACTGATGCTGCAGGTCGGAAAACTCGCGAGACAGGTCTTCGAGCTGCGAGTATGGAATCACGCAAACCTGCGAGTCTTCCAGGGCGATGGCGTCACAGGCATGGCGATCGGTGCTGATGCCATCCAGGCCCAGCAACTCGCCGGCCATCTGAAAGCCCGTGACCTGGTCGCGCCCGTCTTCCGAAGACACGCGGGTCTTGAAGAAGCCCGTGCGCACGGCGTACACCGACCGGAACGGGTCGCCCGTGTGGAACAAGGCATCGCCCCGCGTCACGGTCTTGCGCGTGGCCACCAGGTTGTCCAGGTGGCTGAGTTGCGGTTGGGTCAGACCCACCGGCAGGCACAGCTCGCGCAGGTTGCAGCTCGAGCAGGCGACTTTGAAGCTATCCAATTTCATGGCACTGGACGAACCCGCGTTGCCTTTGCAGTGGGCTTGCGCGGTGGCGCAGGGTTCGGCGCTGGATTGACTGTCTACAGGCGGGATTGTGCTTTGCAACATGAGAAACCTCAAGGATTGGCCCATTGTTGCGCCAACTAAAGTCTTGGGCTTGACTCACATCAACACTTGCGCGTGTCACTTTGGCACATTCTCGCCATGCGCGCTCAGTCCACACCCCACACCGCCACGGCCCTGTCGGCCCCCGTAGATACGGTCGAGAGCACGGCCGCGCCCACCTTGCCAGACTTGGTGCCCGAGCCACCGCACAGGGTGCCACGCGAGTTGCTGGCCCGCCTGGACATCGCCGGGCCTCGCTACACCTCTTACCCCACGGCCGACCGCTTCGTCGAGGCATTCGGTCCTGTGCAGTATGCGCAGGCCTTGAACCAGCGGGCGTCCGGCGGCGGTGCCGTGGGCGGCGCCTTCACACCCTTGTCGCTCTATGTGCATGTGCCGTTTTGCGAGTCGGTTTGCTACTACTGCGCTTGCAACAAGGTCATCACCAAGCACCACGAGCGGGCTGACGAATACCTGGTGGCCCTCAAAGGTGAGGTGGAGTTGATCATCGACCACGTTGGCCGTGGCCAATCGGTGTCGCAATTGCACTTTGGCGGCGGCAGCCCCACCTTCCTGTCGGACGACCAACTGGCCGACCTGTTGGGTTTTCTGCGGGCGCGTTTCAAGTTCGTGCCAGGCGGTGAGTACGCCATCGAAGTCGACCCCCGCACGGTCGATGCCGATCGCATCCGGCGCCTGGCCAGCATGGGCTTCAACCGCCTGAGCCTGGGGGTGCAGGACTTCGACCCCGAGGTGCAGGTGGCGGTGCACCGCGTCCAGTCGTTCGAACAGGTCGAGTCGCTCATGTTGGCGGCCCGCGCGGCGGGCTTCGAGTCCATCAACATGGACCTCATCTACGGGCTGCCCAAGCAGTCGCCCACCACCTTCGCGCGCACGCTGCAGCAAGTGGTGGCTTTGCGGCCCGATCGCGTGGCCTTGTACGCCTACGCCCATTTGCCCCAGCGCTTCAAGCCTCAACGCCGCATCGACGTCGAACAGTTGCCTCAAGCCGACGACAAGCTCACGATGCTGACCCAGGCCATCGACACCCTGGGCGCGCAAGGATGGGACTACATCGGCATGGACCACTTTGCGCTGCACCAGGACAGCCTGGCGGTTGCGCGCCGGCAAGGGCGCCTCCATCGCAATTTCCAGGGCTACAGCACCCAACCCGATTCGGACCTGATCGGCCTGGGGGTGTCCTCGATCGGGCGCGTGGGGCCGCACTACAGCCAGAATGCCAAGACACTCGACGAGTATTACGACGCTGTGCGCCGCAAGGAATTGCCGGTGGTGCGTGGCTTGACCTTGTCGCGCGACGACCTGGTGCGCCGTGCCGTGATCATGGCGATCATGTGCCAGGGCAGGGTTGATTTCGAATCCATCGAGCTCGCGTACCTCCTCGATTTCAAGCAATACTTCGGGCCTGAACTGGACCAGTTGAAGCCGCTCATCGAGTCGGGGCTGGTTGAGCTGGAGTCTGATGGTGTGCGCGTCACGCCCCTTGGCTGGTATTTCGTGCGCGCCATCGCCATGGTCTTTGACCGGCACCTGCAGGCCGACCGCAACCTTCAGCGGTTCTCGCGCATCATTTGAGCGTTGGCGGGCTCAGCGTGTGCCTGCTGCGCACCGATCGGGGCTGCCCGGCAAGGTGAGGCCATGCTGGGTGGTTTGATGCTCACAGCCTTGCTCATGGGCGTGGGGGGCGCACCCCATTGCGCGGCCATGTGCGGCGCGGCCTGTTCGGTCGTGTTCCCGCGTGGCGTGCCGATCTGGAGCCTTGTGGGGCGTTGCCTGGCTTATGCCGCGCTGGGCGCCGTGGCCGCAGCCAGCGCGGGCCTGGTGTCTGGCTGGGGGCGGCAGATGGTCTTCCTCCAGCCCTTTTGGGTCATGGCGCAGACGGCCACCTTCTTCATGGGCTTGTGGTTGTTGGCCACCGGGCGCATGCCCATGTGGGTCGAGGCCGCAGGCCACACCGCCTTCCATGCTGTGCGCTCGTGGTGGCAAGGCCGCCAGCCCTTGGGGGGCGAGCGCTTGGGTGTGCGCTGGACCAGGCAAATGCTCGGTGGCATGGCTTGGGTCTTCCTGCCTTGTGGCTTGCTGTATGCCGCGCTCATGACCGCCGGCCTTGCCGATTCGCCCCTGGAAGGGGCCATCGTCATGCTGTGCTTTGCCGCGCCGGGTGCGGTGGGGGTGTGGGCGGCACCCGCCTTGTTGGCCAAACTGCGCGGTCGCGCTTCGGTGTCGCCTCAAACGCCCGTGCCCGTGATCTGGATGCGTGCCGAAGGGCAGGGCGCACCGCTGGGTTCCGGCCCTCATGCGCCTGGGAATGCGCGGTCAGGGGAGCTTGCCGCCGGTGCGCCAGCGCGCTTGAACCCCGACGATGTGCGCTGGGCCATTCGCCTGTCAGGCGCCATGTTGGCGGCCATGTCGGCTTATGGTGCCTATCACCTGCTCTGGATGAAATGGCAGGCCTGGTGCGCCTGATTGCGCGCCTAAACCACAACGTGACCCGTAATCCAGGCGCACATTTGCGCAGTGGGGTATAGCGCTCGCGTAGAATCTTTTGACGGTGCCGACATCCATGGCACTCGGTTCACGGAAACGCCAAACGCGGAGACCACAACATGTACCAGCACATCAAGGTGCCCGAAGGTGGGCAGAAGATCACGGTCAACCCGGACTTCTCGCTCAATGTCCCCAACAATCCCATCATTCCCTACATCGAGGGTGACGGCACGGGTTTCGATATCACCCCGGTGATGATCAAAGTCGTCGATGCCGCCGTGGCCAAGGCCTATGGTGGGCAAAAGAAGATCCACTGGATGGAGATCTACGCCGGTGAGAAGTCCACCCGCGTGTACGGCCCGGATGTCTGGCTGCCGGAAGAAACCCTCCAGGTCCTCAAGGATTACGTGGTCTCGATCAAGGGTCCGCTGACCACGCCTGTGGGCGGTGGCATCCGCTCCTTGAATGTGGCGCTGCGCCAGGAACTCGACCTGTACGTTTGTCTGCGCCCGGTCCGCTATTTCAAGGGTGTGCCTTCGCCAGTGAAGGAACCCGAGAAGACCGACATGGTGATCTTCCGCGAAAACTCGGAAGACATCTACGCTGGCATCGAATTCGAAGCCCAGTCGGACAAGGCCAAGAAGTTGATCAAATTCCTGCAAGAGGAATTTGGCGTCAAGAAGATCCGTTTCCCGGAAACCTCGGGCATCGGCATCAAGCCGGTTTCCAAGGAAGGCACCGAGCGTCTGGTGCGCAAGGCGCTGCAATACGCCATCGACAACGACAAGCCCAACGTCACGCTGGTGCACAAGGGCAACATCATGAAGTACACCGAAGGTGGCTTCCGTGATTGGGGCTACGCCCTGGCGCAAACCGAATTCGGCGCCGAGCTGGTGGACGGCGGCCCGTGGTGCAAGTTCAAGAATCCGAAGACCGGTCGCGACATCATCGTCAAGGATTCGATCGCCGACGCCTTCCTGCAGCAGATCCTGCTGCGTCCGGCCGA
>JBEEJT010000212.1:0-11831 GCA_041169085.1 Pseudomonadota bacterium
TCGATGTCCCGCACGGACGCGCTGACGGCCCTGCCCAACCGCCGCCATGCCTTGCGCCACATGCAACAACTGTGGTCACGCGCCAGCCACGACGGCTCGTCCATCACCGTCCTGTTGATGGACGTGGACCACTTCAAACGCTACAACGACCGTCATGGCCACCCTGCAGGCGACGCTTGCCTGCGTCTGGTGGCGGACACCTTGCGCGCCAGCTTGCCGGGGCCCCAAGACCTGGTGGCCCGCTGGGGCGGCGAAGAATTCCTGGTGGTGCTGCCAGGCCGCACCCCTGAAGAACTGCGTCAACTCAGTCAAAGCCTGGTGACCGCACTGGCCGCGCGCCAGATGCCCCATGGCGATTCGCCCACCTGCCCCTGGGTGACCTTGAGCATGGGGGCTTGTTCTGCCCAGCCGGCGCTCACCGCCTTGTCGCCGGACGCCTTGGTCCAACATGCCGACGAAGCCCTCTACCAGGCCAAGCAGCAAGGACGCAACCGCTGTGTCTGGCACGACGCCCCCGCAACGCCCCCACAGGCGCCCGTCGTCACGGCAGGCGCCCTCGACTCGGCGGCCGACCCCATCCAGGACATCGAACGGGCCATTTCACCCGCCTTGACACAGGAGCTGAGCCGCCTGCGCGGCCACCTGGCCTGGCCCCATTTCAATCGCCACCTGGAGCAGTGCTTCTGGCGGGACCGCCACGAAGAGCGCAAGGACGAGATCCTCGTCACTGGCGTGATCGCCTTGCTGGTGTTCAACCTGTTCTTGCCGGTGGACTACCTGCTGGCCAACGACGTCTGGGAAGACGCCCTCGAGCTGCGGCTGGCGGTGTTCACGCCGTTTTGGGCCGTGGTGCTCGCCGCGTTCTGGCGCTTCAAGCGAACCTGGTTGAGCTGGGTGACGCCCTCCTTGCTTGAGCTCGTGGTGCTCGCCAGCAGCGTCTCGGCGGGGGCTTGCCTGTCCTACGTGCTCGCGTCCAGCCACAGCCCCCTGGTGCAGTACTACCACGTGGGCCTCATGGTCGTGATGCTGTACGGCAACCTCGTGCAGCGCCTGCGGTTCTGGTTTGCCGCGCTCGCGTCCACCCTCATCGTCGCCATGCATGTCCATGGGGCGTTGACCGCGCCCGAGATCGCCCCAGACCTGATCCCGCCCATGATCTTGATGTTGGCCACCTGTGGCATCTTTTCGCTGATGGCCAATTACGCCATCGACATCAACGAACGGCGCGACTACGTCATGGACCTGCGCAGCAAGGCCTGGCTCCACGCCCTGGACGCTGTCGAGTCCGACGTCAAACACCTGTCCACCATCGACCCGTTGACCGGCCTCTACAACCGCCGCCACGCCGACGAGCAGCTCGAAACCTTGATGCGCAAGCAAGCCACCGAGCCCTCCGGGATCGCCGCCATCATGATCGACGTGGACCATTTCAAGCGCTTCAACGACCATCATGGCCACCCTGAAGGCGACCGCTGCCTGCGGGCCGTGGCCGACGCCTTGCAAAGCTGTGTGCGCGGCCCCACCGACTTCGTGGCGCGGTTGGGCGGCGAAGAATTCGTGGCTGTGCTCTGCCCGGTGACGGAGGAAGGCGCCATGCGCGCCGCACAACGGATGAGGGCCGCGATCCTGGACATGGCCATGCCGCACGGCGACTCGCCCACCGCGCCCATCGTCACCGTGAGCATGGGCTTGGCCTGGCACGCCATCCCGTCGGACGCCACGCCCAGTGCCCTGCTGGCCCAGTCAGACGAAGCGCTTTACGAAGCCAAACGCACGGGCCGCAACCGGGTGCAGCCATGGCGGGTGTCGACGCCCCACCCTGCTGCCCCGCAGCCCTTCACAGGCCTGCCTTCAACCTGTGCATCACCATCTTCTTGAGGGAGCCTGGGCCCATCTTCACCTCGCTGCCGACTGGCGGCATGACATAGGTCTCGTAGCCATCATCCCCCCAGCGCAGGAACATCAAAGAGGCGTCGTCCAAACGCTGCTTGAAACGGAACCGCACTTCGTCGGCCAGGCCATCCGGCCCGATGTGCAAGACCCGGGTCACAAAGGGCCCGGCATCCACCGTCTCGCCCAACTGGAACGGGTGCACCACCAAGTCACGGCTCACTTCGTCGCCAAACACCTTGGTGCCACTGAGCACGATGGTGTACGGGTCGATCACCTTCATCGTCACCACATTGCGCGAGCTGGCCAGGGCGTGCAAGGACTGGCCACTCTCGTAGCCGTGGTAGCGGCGGGCCGACTGGAAGTAGCCCACGAACAGGGCGTTGGGAGGGTCGAGCAACACCAGGTGCTTGCCGGAGGCCACAGGCACGTTGGGGATGGACATGGGCTCGTCGTGGCTGGCGACCATGGTGATGCGCCCCACCGTGAGGGTCACGGCCAACATGAGGATCGGGAAGATGACCAGGTGCACCACCGTCAGCCCTTGGGCCAGCCGGCGGGCGGCCCCCAGCCCGGCCTGCAGCCACTCGTGGCGATGCTGGTTGGCCAGGCGAGCCACCACCGTGCCCAGGATGGCCGACAGACCGATTTCCGCGTTGAGCAACAAGCGGTCGTTGGTCTCGGCGGCGCACACGGGCACAAGCGCCAACACCGCACCCAGGCCCAGGAAGCGCAACACCGGGCTGCGCCACAGGCCCATGCCACGGGTCAACCAATACATGCCGCCCAGGGCAGCCGCGGCGCCCAAGGCATAGAACACCTTCTGGCTGTGGTGCAGGCTGTTGATCAGGGTGGAGGTCACCCCTGTGGTGCCGGCCAGCAGCAAGGCCGGCAGGCGCAGCGCCACCGCGCGCAAAAAGCGTTCCGGGTCACGGCCGGGGTCGATGTAACCGCCCAAACCCGACGTGCCATAACCCCAATGGTTGTACTGAACGCGCCAGGCCACCACGACCACCAGGTAAGGCAACACCGACAGGACCCGCTCGTGCAAGGGGCGGTCGCGCTCCATGCAGACCGCGTAAGCCACCAGGTAAGCGGCCGAGGCGATGCCCGCTTCGGCCGAAGCCAGGCCCAGGCAGAACAAGGCAAAGGCCAACAAGCGGTGCCCGACATGGCCCCCCTGCCGCCAGGCATGGTGGGCCATGATGCACAAGACGATGAAGCACGCCGCGATCAGCTGGTTGCGCGCCGCCACCCAGACGATGGCCAACATGTGGGTGGGCGCCACCGCAAAGATCAAGGCGCTGAAATGCGCACGCACCGGGTTCGGGTCCAGCCGTGAATACAGGCGGGCCAGCAAGTTCACCAACAGGCCATACCAAAGCACCGTCTGCAGGTGGGCCGCCCACGGGGCGTCCGGCCAGAAGTGGTAGTCCACCCAATGGGTCAGCTCGCTGATGGGCCGCCAGAACATCATGCGGGCGTTTTCCGTCACCCACCAGGGCACCAGGCCTTGCTCCCGGATCGGCAGGTTGTGGGCCATCACGCCGTCAGAGAAGGTGTAGAGGCCAAACAAGGCCCCGGGGTGCGCCACTTGCCTGAACCCGCTGAAGATGTCGCGGAACAGGAAGTCGTCGCCGAGCATGCCGGCGTTCAAGGTGGGCAACGTGATGAGCACGGCGAACAAGCCCAGCATGAGTGCGCCATGCTTCTTGTTGCTCAGGATGTCCCTGAGGTGCTCGATCAGACGTCGGCGCGCCACACCCATGTTCGCCAAAAATGTGTTGGTCGTGATGGACATAGGCTATCGCGAAATGCCACCCGGCCAGGGGCGCTTTTCCACGCGAAAAAGGTTGATGTACTGGGCGCGATTGTCCGGAAGGCCGCCAGGCCGAGGAATAACCAGCGACGGTTAACCCAATGCATTCGGTGAGGCCAACGGCGTGAATTGCCCCCGCATTGACCCCCGGTGTCCTCAATGCCCCTGATTTGCTTATGCGTTAATCAATTAACTATAGTTCATCGCATTCGTTGTGCGCATATGCGTACTTGAAAACAATCGTGACAAACCATCACGAACTGCGATGAACTTCCAACAACTCCGATCTGTCCGCGAAGCTGTGCGCCGAGGCTTCAACCTCACCGAAGTGGCCAACGCCCTTCACACCTCCCAACCCGGCGTGAGCCGCCAGATCCGCGAGCTTGAAGAGGAACTGGGCATCGACCTGTTCGTTCGCGTGGGCAAACGGCTGACGGGCATGACCGAGCCCGGTCAGCAGGTCTTGCCCATCATCGAGCGCATGCTGGTGGACGCGGAAAGCCTGCGCAGCGCCGCAAGCGACTTCGCCGACCACGATGCCGGCCCCCTGTCGATCGCCGCCACCCACTCGCAAGCGCGTTACGCCTTGCCCGGCGCGGTCAAAGACTTCCGCCAGCTGTACCCGCAGGTGACGCTGAGCCTGCACCAGGGCTCGCCCAAGCAGGTGGCCGAGATGCTGTTGTCGGGCGAGGCCGATGTGGGCATCGCCACCGAAGCCCTGGCCCAGTACGAGCAACTGGTCACCCTGCCCTGCTACCAATGGACGCACGCCGTGGTGCTGCCGCCCGGACACCCGCTGCTGGATGGCCAGCCCTTGACGCTGGAGCGCCTGGCGCGTTTCCCGCTGATCACCTATGAGTCGGGCTACACCGGCCGCTCACACATCGACGATGCCTTCGCCAAGGCCGGGCTGCAGCCGTCCATCGTGCTGACCGCCATGGACGCCGATGTGATCAAAACCTATGTGGAGCTGGGCATGGGCGTGGGCATCGTGGCCGCGATCGCCTTCGACCCGGAGCGCGACCGCACGCTGGCCGCCATCGATGCTGGCCATCTGTTCGAGCACAACGTGACCCGGCTGGCGTTCCGCCGCAACGCTTTCTTGCGCAGCTACATCTACGCGTTCATCGAAACCTTTGCCCCGCCATTGACCAAAGAGCGGGTGCAGCAAGCGGCTGCAGGCGCATGAAAAAAGGGGGCTTCGGCCCCCTTCCCCGTTGTGCTGCCACCTTGTGTGGCCCTGGTTTGGCCTCAGCCCATTGCAGCTTCAAAGCTGCGCACGCGACGGGGCTTGAGGAAGACCTGCGCCTGCGGTACCAACACCCCACTGTCGCGCAGCGCGTTGTACTCGGAGCGGGGCAGCTCGACATCGATCTCGCCCGCACCGTCGTCGCGACGGAACTCCAAGCGGGTGTTGGGGCCCACGGTCAACGCTTGCACGAGTGACACCGGCAGGCTGCCGGACTCAGGCCGCGCCAGCACCTGGATCTCGTGCGGCCGCACATAGCTCACCGGCGATGCGGCGGCGCCATCTTGCTGGCCAGACAAGAGGTTGACGTCGCCCAGGAACTGCAACACGAACGGCGTGGCCGGGTGGTCATAGACCTGATCCGGCGCGCCCTGCTGCTCGATGCGGCCTTGGTTCATCACCACTATGCGGTCGGCCACTTCCATGGCTTCTTCCTGGTCGTGGGTCACGAACACGCTGGTGATGTGCATGTCATCGTGCAGGCGGCGCAACCAGCGGCGCAGCTCTTTGCGCACCTTGGCGTCCAAGGCGCCAAAGGGTTCATCCAGCAACAGTACCTTGGGCTCGACGGCCAGGGCACGGGCCAGCGCGATGCGTTGGCGCTGGCCGCCCGACAGCTGGTGCGGGTAGCGGTCTGCGATCCAGTCCAGCTGCACGAGCTTGAGCAGCTCGGTCACCTTGGCCCGGATCTGGGCCTCGCTGGGGCGCGTCTCTTTCGGGCGCACCCGCAGGCCAAAGGCCACGTTCTCGAAAATGGTCATGTGGCCAAACAAGGCGTAGTGCTGGAACACGAAGCCCACCTGCCGTTCGCGCACGGCCACATGGGTGGCGTCTTCGCCGTTGAACAACACGACGCCGCTGTCGGGCACTTCGAGGCCGGCGATGATGCGCAGCAAGGAGGTCTTGCCCGAGCCCGAAGGGCCCAGCAGGGCCACCAGCTCGCCCGAGGGGATGCTGAGGTTGAGGTGATCGCAAACGGTGGTCTGACCGAAGCGCTTGACGAGGTTCTTGACTTCAATGCTCATGGTGTTCTCGGTGTCCGTGTTCAGTGGCCGTGGGCGTGGGTGTCTTGGGCCTGAGTTTGGGCCTGGGCGATCTCTTTCGCCACCTGCCGCTCGACCAGGTACTTCAGCACCAGGGTGACCAGCGCCAGGCCAGCCAGCAGCGAGGCCACGGCAAAGGCGGCAGCCATCTGGTACTCGTTGTATAGGATTTCGATGTGCAAAGGCAAGGTGTTGGTTTGCCCGCGGATGTGGCCTGACACCACCGACACGGCACCGAATTCACCCATCGCCCGTGCGTTGCACAGGATCACGCCGTACAGCAGGGCCCACTTCACGTTGGGCAGGGTGACCTTCCAGAAGGTTTGCCAACCTGAAGCCCCCAACACGCGAGCGGCCTCTTCCTGTTCGTTGCCCTGGGCCTGCATCAGCGGGATCAGCTCGCGCGCCACAAAGGGGAAGGTCACAAAGATGGTGGCCAGCACAATGCCGGGCACCGCAAAGATCACCTTCCAGTCGTGGTCGCGCAGCCATTCACCAAACCAGCCTTGCAGGCCGAAGACCAGCACGTAGATCAGGCCCGAGATCACTGGCGACACCGAAAACGGCAGGTCGATCAGCGTCAGCAGGAAGCTCTTGCCGCGGAAATCGAACTTGGCGATGGTCCAGGCGGCGGCCACACCGAAGACCAGGTTCAGGGGCACGGCGATGACGGCGGCCGTCAAGGTGAGCCAGATCGCCGAGATGGCATCCGGCTCGGCGATGGCCGCGATGTAAGCCTGCCAGCCCTTGCGCAGGGCTTCGGTGAACACCGAGGCCAGGGGCAGGAACAGGAAAACCGAGAGGAAGACCATCGCCGTGCCGATCAGGGTGTAGCGCACCCAGGCCGGCTCTTGCGTGGCGGATCGCCGGTGCGGTGGCGCCACGCTGTGCACGGCGGGCGGGGTGGGAAGCGAAAGCGTGGTGGCACTCATGGGGGCTCACTTGCCTTGGCGCTTGCGCGTCCAGGCTTGCAACAGGTTGATGGTCAGCAGCAGGATGAAAGACATCACCAGCATCACCACGGCGATGGCCGTGGCCCCGGCGTAGTCGTATTGCTCCAGCTTGGTGATGATCAGCAGCGGCGTGATCTCGGACACCATGGGCATGTTGCCGGCGATGAAGATGATCGAGCCGTACTCACCCAGGGCGCGGGCAAAGGCCAGGGCAAATCCCGTCAGCAAGGCCGGCGTGAGGATGAGCAGGATCACCCGCAAAAATGTTTGCAGCCGCGAGGCACCCAAGGTGGCGGAAGCCTCCTCCAGCTCCTTGGCCAGGTCTTCCAGGATGGGCTGCACCGTGCGCACCACAAAGGGCAAGCCGATGAAGGTCATGGCCACGAACACGCCCAGCGGGGTGAACGACACCTTGATGCCGACGGCGTCCAGGTACTGGCCTATCCAGCCATTGGTCGCATACAGGCCGGTGAGCGTGATGCCCGCCACCGCGGTGGGCAGCGCAAACGGCAAGTCCACCAAGGCGTCGACGACGCGCTTGCCGAAGAACTCGTAGCGCACCAGCACCCAGGCCACCAGCAGGCCGAACACCGCGTTGACCACGGCGGCCAGCAGCGACGAGCCAAAGGTGAGCTTGTAAGACGCCACCACGCGCGGCGAGGCCACCGCTTCGACAAAGGCCGGCCAGGTCATCGAGGCCGTCTTGATGAAGGCGGCGCTCAAGGGGATGAGCACCAGCAGGCTGAGGTAGAAGATGGTGAAGCCCAGGGCCAGGTCGAAGCCGGGCAGGACGCTGCGCTGGCGCAGCAGGGTGCGAGAAAAAATCATGGGGATGTCATTTGCGGCCAGGGGTCACGATCTGGTCGTAGAGGCCGCCATCGTTGAAATGCTCGGTGTTGGCACGGCCCCAGCCGCCGAACACTTCGGCAACGGTGAACGCGTTGACCTTGGGGAAGCTGGCCTTGAACTGACTCAGCACCTTCTCTGAGCGCGGGCGCAGGTGGTGCTTGGCCGCGATGGTTTGCCCCTCGTCCGACCAGAGGTACTTCAGGTAGGCCTCGGCTGCTTTGCGGCTGCCAGCCTTGTCCACGTTGCGGTCGATGACGGCCACGGGGTTTTCAGCCAGCACCGTGCCCTTGGGGTAGACCACCTCGAAATCGCCATTGAACTCCCCTTGGATCAGCGGCACCTCGCTCTCGAACGTGGCCAGGGCATCACCGATGTTGCGCTGGGCAAAGGTGGTGGTGGCGCCTCGGCCGCCACCGTCAAACACCGGCACGTTGGCAAAGATGGCCTGCACCTGCTTGCGGGCCTGCTCAGGCGTGCCGCCCGCCTTGATCACGCTGCCCCAGGCGGCCAGGTAGCTGTAGCGTCCGTTGCCCGAAGTCTTGGGGTTGGGGATCACCACCGACACGCCAGGCTTGGCCAGGTCAGCCCAGTCCTTGATGCCTTTGGGGTTGCCTTTGCGCACCAGGATCACCGTGACCGAGCTGGTGGGGGCGCTGTCGTTGGGCAGGCGCTTGGCCCAATCGCTGGGGATGAGCTTGCCTTGCGTGGCCAGGATGTCGATGTCGCTGGCCTGGTTCATGGTGATGACATCGGCGGCCAGGCCGTCCAGCACGCTGCGGGCCTGCTTGGACGAGCCACCGTGCGATTGCTTGATGGTGATGGGCTCACCGCCCTGCTTCTGCCAGTGGGCCACAAAGGCGGCGTTGTAGTCCTTGTAGAACTCGCGGGTGACGTCGTAGCTGACATTGAGCAGGCTGATGTCAGCCCAGGCCGAGGCGGCCAAACCAGTACCAGCCAGCCAGAGGGTCAGTGTGCGAGAGAGCGATGCGATGCGTGTCATGGGCGGGTCGCGTTGGCGCCGTATGGAGTGGATGTGACGGATGCTATGGGGCCCTCTCTCTGCCAAGAAGCGCCCATTGCGCAGCTGCATATGCGCAAACGTCAGATGGCCGTTTTGCAAAGGCAGTCTGAGTTGGAGTCCAACGGCCCATGCCGCACCCTCATAAGCAAACGCGCATTCATTCGTATCTCAAACCAGGGCCGATCCCTAGCATCGACTCATCCCTCACTCAGATTGAATCGAACATGAATTCGCATTCCCAGTCGCGCCGCCAAGTCTCCACCGTGGCCCTCGCCGCCCTGCTCAGTCTGAGCGCCCTCGCTTCTCTGGCACCTGTGGTCGCCCATGCCAAGGAAGTGACCTTGCTCAACGTGTCCTACGACCCCACACGCGAGTTCTACGCCGATTACAACAAGCTCTTTGCCAAACACTGGAAGGCCAAGACAGGCGACGACGTCGTGGTCAAGGCTTCACACGGCGGCTCAGGCAAACAAGCTCGCTCGGTGATCGACGGCCTGGACGCCGACGTCGTGACCCTGGCGCTGGCTTATGACATCGACGCCATCGCTGACAAAGGCTTGCTCGCCAAAGACTGGCAAAGCAAACTCAGCGGCAACGCCACGCCTTACACATCCACCATCGTGTTCCTGGTGCGCCAGGGCAACCCCAAGCAAATCAAGACCTGGGACGATGTGGTCAAGCCCGGCAACGCGGTGATCACCGCCAACCCCAAGACATCGGGCGGCGCCCGTTGGGCCTACCTGGCCGCCTATGGCTACGCCTTGAAAAAGCACAACGGCGACGACGCCAAGGCCCGCGACTTCATCAAGAAGCTGTTCGAGCATGTGCCCGTGCTGGACTCTGGTGCCCGTGGCGCCACCGTGTCTTTCGCCGAACGCGGCTTGGGCGACGTCTTGCTCACCTGGGAAAACGAGATCGCACTGATCAAGAAGGAGTTTGGCGAGGACAAATTCGACGTGGTCTACCCCCCGCAATCCATCCTGGCGGAGCCACCTGTCGCCGTCGTCGACAAGGTCGTCGACAAGCGGGGCACACGTGAAGTGGCCACGGCCTACCTGAACCACTTGTACTCGCCTGAAGCCCAGGACCTGGTGGCCAAGTACTACTACCGGCCGATCGACCCCAAGGCCCAGGCCAAGTACGCCAAGCAGTTCCCCAAGATCAGCCTGTTCAACATCCACGACACCTTTGGAGGTTGGTCGCAGGCGCAGAAGACCCACTTCTCCGATGGCGGGGTGTTCGATCAGATCTACCTCAAGAAGTGAGTGGCCATGGTCAGTCTGGACGCCGCCCCTGCCACAGGTGGCCCCGTCAGGGTCCTCATCGTGCCCGGCCTGAACAACAGTGGCCCCGGCCACTGGCAGACCTGGCTGCAAGCGAAGTACCCCGGCGCGGTGCGGGTCGTGCAAACGGCGTGGCACCAGCCTGAGCTCTTGCGCTGGAGCGAACGCATCGCCCAAACATTGGCCCGCCAAGACCCGGAGACCCGGTGGGTGGCCGTGGCCCACAGCTTCGGGTGTCTGGCGCTGGCCCACCACCTGGGGCTCACGCATGCCAAGCTTGCGCAAGGCAGTCCGAATTCGCCGCCTGGTGCGGCGGGCGGCATTCGAGCTGCGTTCATGGTGGCCCCGGCCAGCCCTGACAAGTTCGGCATCCGCCACCTCCTCCCTGACGAACCCTTGGGCCTCAACGCCACCTTGGTATCCAGCGACACCGATCCGTGGATGTCGGCCCAGGAGGCTGCGGCGTGGGCCCGCACCTGGGGCGTGCCTTGTGCCAACGCGGGCGACGTCGGCCACATCAACGTCGAGTCTGGACACGGCCCCTGGCCCCTGGCACGCCATCAGGTCGACGAGATGATTCGCCAGGTGATGCAGCCCGAAGCAAGGCCAGAGAGGCAGCCGGGCGCCGTCCCCCGGCATTGGCGACTGGCGCTCTGAAGCCCGACGACCGGCCTGGACACGACCTCAAGCGGGCCGACCTTGAGGTAAGGTGCAGGCTGTTGCCGCCAGCCTTCTGCCTTGCCATGTCCCACCCGAACCGCACCGCCCCTGTCGCCACACTGGCCCTGGTCATCGCTTGCTTTGCGCCGGGCGCTCAGGCCGGCAAAACGCTCGACGCCGTGCGCGCCCGCGGTTCGGTGCAATGTGGGGTGTCCACCGGGGTGGCGGGCTTTTCTGCGCCCGATGCCAAGGGCAAGTGGTCGGGACTCGATGTCGACGTCTGCCGCGCCGTGGCGGCGGCCGTGCTGGGCGACCCGGACAAGGTCACTTACACCGCGCTCAACGCCCAACAGCGCCTCACGGCCCTGCAATCGGGCCAGATCGACCTGTTGTCGCGCAACACCTCGTGGACCCTCACCCGCGACGCTTCTTTGGGCCTGAACTTCACCGCCATCACCTACTTCGATGGCCAAGGCTTCCTGGTGCCCAAAAAGATCAAGGTCAGCAGCGCCAAGCAACTCAAGAACGCCCAAGTCTGTGTGCAGGCCGGCACCACCACCGAAAAGAACCTGGCCGATTACAGCCGCGCCAACAAGCTCGGCATCAGAACGGTGGTGTTCGACAGCTACGAAGCCGGCTTCAAGGCCTTGTTTGCCGGCCGTTGCCAGGCCTACACGGCCGATGCTTCGGCCCTGGCCAGCGTGCGCAACAAGGAAGCGCCCAAGCCCGATGACTACGCCATCCTGCCTGAGCTGATCTCCAAGGAGCCCTTGGGGCCGGTGGTGCGCCGTGGCGACGACGACTGGTTTGCCATCGTCAAGTGGACGGTCTATGCCCTGTTGGAAGCCGAAGAACTGGGGATCACCCAAGCCAACGTCGACGACATGAAGGCAGCCAGCGACCCAGCCGTGGCGCGCTTGCTGGGCAGCAGCGAAGACATGGGCAAACTGCTGGGCCTCGACAAGGCCTGGGCCGCCAAAGCGCTCAAGGCCGTGGGCAACTATGGCGAGGTGTTTGAGCGCAACGTGGGCAGCAAGTCCTTGCTTCAATTCCCCCGTGGCGCC
>JBEEJT010000213.1:0-4790 GCA_041169085.1 Pseudomonadota bacterium
TACGGCATCATCGGCCCCATCCCGCAAAGTGAGTTCGAGCCGGCCACCATCCGCAAGAAGATCGCGGCCAACCCGCTGCTCAAAGGCGTGGACGCCAAGAAGGTCAAGCCGCGCATCCTCACGATCACGCAGAGCACCTACGACGGCGTGCTCTACAACACCGAGACCATCAAGGGCATGCTGGACGGCTGGATCGACAACCTGCATTTCGACGAAGCCTGGTTGCCGCACGCCGCCTTCCACAAGTTCTATGGCATGTACCACGCCATGGGCAAGGGCCGTGCACGCCCCAAGAAGGCGGTGGTGTACGCCACCCAGTCGACCCACAAGTTGCTGGCAGGCATCTCGCAGGCTTCGCACGTGCTGGTGCAGGATTCGCAGACCGTGCCGCTGGACCGCGCCTTGTTCAACGAGGCTTACCTGATGCACACCTCGACTTCGCCGCAGTACGCGATCATCGCCAGCTGCGACGTGGCCGCCGCCATGATGGAGCCCCCGGGTGGCACCGCCCTGGTGGAAGAGTCGATCAAGGAGGCGCTGGACTTCCGCCGTGCCATGCGCAAGGTCGACAAGGAGTACGGCAAGGACTGGTGGTTCAAGGTCTGGGGCCCGGACAAGCTGGTCACCGAAGACATCGGCAAGCCGACCGACTGGGTGCTCAAGGCCAACGAGAAGTGGCACGGCTTCGGCAACCTGGCCGACGGCTTCAACATGCTCGACCCGATCAAGTCGACCATCATCACCCCGGGCATGGACGTCTCAGGCAAGTTCGCCAAGACCGGCATCCCGGCGAGCATCGTCACCAAGTACCTGGCCGAGCACGGCGTGGTGGTCGAGAAGACGGGGCTCTACAGCTTCTTCATCATGTTCACCATCGGCATCACCAAGGGCCGCTGGAACACCATGCTGACGGCGCTGCAGCAGTTCAAGGACGACTACGACAAGAACCAGCCGCTGTGGCGCGTGGTACCCGAGTTCTGCCAGAAGTACCCCAAGTACGAACGCATGGGCCTGCGTGACCTGTGCCAGAGCATCCACGAGGCCTATGCCAAGGGCGACATCGCCCGCCTGACGACTGACGTGTACCTGTCGGGCCTGGAGCCGGCCATGAAGCCGTCGGACGCTTATGCCTGCATCGCCCGCCGCCAGACAGAGCGTGTGGAGATCAACGCGCTGGAAGGCCGCATCACCACCGCGCTGCTGACGCCTTACCCGCCGGGCATCCCGCTGCTGATCCCGGGCGAGCGCTTCAACAAGAAGATCGTCGACTTCCTGAACTTCACCCAACAGTTCAACGTGGACTTCCCGGGCTTTGCCACCGACGTGCACGGCCTGGTGGCCGAGACGGACGCCGAAGGCAAAACGCGCTACTACGTGGACTGCGTGGCAAGCTGAGTCCGAAGGCGCGTCAGGTCAAAACTTGACGCGCACCGACTTGGCGCTGACCGGATCGTCGTCGCGGTCAGCGTAGGGGTAGGCCACCTTGCCGCCGTCGTCGGTGAGGGCGCCTTGGGCCAAGTCCATGGTGTAGCCATAGGTGCTGACGCTGGTGAAGCCTTGCGTCAGCATGGCCGCTTTGAGTTGGTTGGCCGTGGCGTTCTGACCGTTGGAGCCCCCTTGGCAAGCGTAGAGCTTGACCTTGCGGATGCGGCTGGTGAGCCCCTGCTCCTTGAGCTGTTTGGCCAGGTCGGCCATGGACAGGGCCACGTTGCTGTCTGAATAGACGCTGCCCGAGCCCGGGGCTCCGTGCGCCACGATGTAGAGCTGCTGGAACATCGACATGTTCTTGAGCACCTTGTCGCCTGGGGTGAGGACGTCCTTCTTGAACTGGTCAAGGATGTGCTTCGAGTTGTGCGCCTTGATGACGCGTTCACACGCGGCGATCAGGTTCGCATCGCCCGGGAACGGGCAATACATTTGCTTGAGCTCCATGTTTCTCTCCTGGAGTTGACGCTGGTGGACCTCGCAGTGAACCCCGGACGCCAGGCTGGCGCGAGGGCCAAAAGTCACATGGTGAAGCGCAGGGCTCAGGGCAACCAGAGGCTGAAGCAGCAACCCGAGGCATCTGGGCGGTTTTGCAAGGAGACGGCGCCACGCAGGGCGCCCAGCTGGTGCGCAGCGGCCACGGCTTCGCACAGCGCGGTGCCCAGCCCGGTGGCCGTGGCCAGGCCGTCGTGGTGGCCCAGGCCGGGGCCGTCGTCTTCCACCGCGAAGCGCAGGCCCTGGTGTTCGCCGTGGCGGCTCGCCCCCACGTGCAGGGTCATGCGTGCCGCAGCGAAACGCGCGGCGTTGTGCACGGCGGCGTCCAGCGCCATGTACACCAGTCGGCGGTCAAAATGGTGGAAAGGCGGGCAATCGGGCGCGATGCGCACGTCGATGGCCACCGCGCTGCCTTCTGCGGCCAAGCGGGCGGTCCAGCGGGTTTGCAGGCTGGCGATCAAGTCCGTGGCGGACTCGTCCTCACACAGGGCGCGCAGCTGACCTTGTTCCGCCCCATACAGGGTCAGGAAGTGCACGAACTGCTGGCGCAGGTCCTGACAGTGGTGGTGCGCGGCGTGCGCCGCAGCCGCATCCGGGGCTTCGGCCAGGCGGGCCAGTTCGGCCTCCAGGCCACCCAAGGCATTCTTCAGGTCGTGGGCAGCCAGGGCCAGCACTTGGCTCATGGCGCGGCGCTCAGTGGGTGGTGGCTTCCAGGCTGGCCATGGTCTCGCGGAAGTAGCGGCGCATGGTGTTGACGCGGTCGTGACCGGGCAGCAGCTTTTCCAGTCGGGTCAGGTAGCTGCGCACGCGCTCGATCATGTCCGGGTTGTATTCCTTCTTCAGGCGCAGCGCCATGCAGTTGATCTGCGCGGCCTGCAGCAGCACACCGGTGTTTTCCGGGTAGTCCTTCACCGCCTGTTCGATGGCCTTCACGGCGTCGTCGATCTCGCTGTTGCGCAACAGCTTGCGGGCATCGGAGACCTTGGCTTCCAGGCCAGCCGTTGCCGATTCCACGACGTTCTGGATGTGGTCTTCGTGGCCCGTGTCCTTCAAGGCCTTGACGATGAGCTGCTTGACGCGCAGGTTCTCGTGGTCAGCGCTCACGGCGCTTTCCATCAGCTTGAGCCCCACCTCGGTGTTGCCGGACACGATCTCGGCCTTGGCCAGGGCCACGGTGGCGAAATCGGCTTTGCCCTTGCGCACGGTTTCGCGGGCACGGGCGAGTGTTTTGGCGGCCTGTTCGGTCTGGCCGGTGGCCACCTCGGCCTGGGCCTGGATGGCCAGCGACACGTTGGTGAAGGCCGGGGCGTTCTTGAAGGCGGCTTGGCCTTCGCTCAACACGCCCAAGGCGGCCTGGGCTTCGCCCTTGTCGATGAGCGTCTGGGCCAGCAGCAAAGCGTCTTGCGGCTGGGCCACGATCGAGCCTTTGCTCGACTTGGTGGCCTTGCCCAAGGCGTCCTTGGCGGTGTCGAGGTCGCCATTGCGGTAAGCGCTCTCACCCAGCAGACGTTGGCGGCGTGCCGAAGGGATCACTTCCGCGGCCTCGCGCAGCACCCACATGGCGCCTTGTGCGTCGCCCATGGCTTCGAGGGACTCGGCCACCACGTCGAAGGCGGCCATGTTCTTCTCGCCCTCACGGGAGTCGAGGATGTCCTGTGCCAGTTGGCGCGCCTGTTCGAACTGGCCGGCGGCCTTGTGGGCGCGGGCCAGGCCCAGGCGTGCCCAGGTCAGGTCCTGGCGCTGCTCCAGGGCGGCCCGGTAGACGGCCTTGGCGTCTTCGTGGCGCCCCAGTTTCAGCAGCACTGTGCCCTTGAGTTGCAAGGCGCTCATGTACCAGCGGTTTTTGGCCGCCAGCACCTTGTCGCACTCGGCCAGGGCGCCTCCCTGGTCGTCCTTTTGCATCTTCGTGTGGATGGGCATCAAGACGTCGCGCTTGTCCAGCAAGGCCTTGAGGCGGTCCTCGATGTCGTTGGGCGTGATCGGCTTGAGCAGGTAAGCGTCGGGGTTGTGTTCGGTGGCGGCCGCGACCGAGGCGTAGGTGCTTTCGGCCGTGATCATGAAGAACAGGCAGTCTGGAGACAGCAACTGGTTCTCGCGCAGGTACTCGAACAGCTGCTGGCCGTCGCTCTTGGCGTTGAGGTTGTAGTCACACAGGATCAGGCCGTACTTCTTGCCCCGCATCAGCCGGATGGCGTCTTCCGCGTTGGCGGCGCCGTCTGCCTTGCTGATGCCGAGCAGCGCCAGGTGGCCCCGCAAGGTGCTGAGCTGGGTGGCCATGTCGTCGATGACCAGGGCTTGCAGGTTCGAGTAGGGCGTGACGATGGTGGCCATGGGTGTTCGCTTCCTGTCGCTGTCGCGGATCATTGGCCCCGTCGGGTGCCTTGCACCGTTGGGGGTCATCCGCCATTTCGGAAGGTGGTGAGCGAACTTGAGGGCATGAGGCCCCGGCGCAGGCAATTTCTTGCACGTGGCAAAAATGAAAAAGCCAGGCACCTGTGCGGGGCCTGGCTTTGCGCCTGAAGCAGGCAGGGCAACACGCTGGGGCGCGCCCTGTGGCGGCGGTCAGTTCACTTGAAGATGTTCTTCACGCGGTCTGTCCAGCTCTTGGCGTTGGGCGAGTGCTTCTCGCCGCCCTTTTTGAACGACTCGTCCAGCTCCTTGAGCAGCTTGCGCTGGTGCTCGGTGAGCTTGACGGGCGTCTCCACCGCAATGTGGCAGTACAGGTCACCCGGGTACGACGAGCGGATGCCCTTGATGCCCTTGCCGCGCAGGCGGAAGGTCTTGCCGTGCTGCGTGCCTTCGGGCAGCTC
>JBEEJT010000214.1:0-6788 GCA_041169085.1 Pseudomonadota bacterium
TCCGATCTGGCGCTCTCGGCCCAAGCAATGTGTGAAGGCGGCTGCCCTGGCCGCGATCGTGGTGGCTGGTGCCTCGGCGCAGGCCGCACAGAAGGTCTGTGTCTTTGACCCGTTGGGCAAGAGCGGCGATGTGCACCGCGCGCTGGAAGACTACCGGATCGCCATGGCCAAGAGTGGCCATGACATCGAGATCAAGACCTATGTGGACGAGTCGGTGGCCGTGGAAGACTTCCGCGCCGGCCAGTGCGAAGCCGTGATGGCCACCGCGCTGCGCACCCGCCAGTTCAATGCCACCGCAGCCGCCCTGGATTCGGTGGGCGCTTCGAGCATCATGCGCGGCGGCAAGATCGACATGGATGCCAGCTACGACGTGGTGCGCCGCTTCATCGGCTTGCTGTCGTCGCCCAAGGCCGCGACCATGATGGCCGTGGGCCAGTACGAAATCACCGGCATCATCCCGCTGGGCGCTGCCTACTCGTTCGTCAACGATCGCCAGATCAGCACCTTGCAGGCGGCCGCCGGCAAGCGCGTGGCCGCGTTCGACTACGACAAGAGCCAGGCCGAGCTGATCCAGCGCGTGGGTGCCCGCCCGGTGGCGGTGAACATCACCAACTTCGCCACCATGTTCAACAACAACAACGTGGACGTGTTGGTGGCGCCCGCCCTGATCTACAAGCCCTTCGAGCTGCACAAGGGCCTGGGCACCAAAGGCGGTGTGAGCCGTTTCCCGCTGACCATCCTCACCTACCAGATGGTCACCCGCAAGGACAAGTTCCCCAAAGACTTCGGCCAGGTGTCGCGTGAGTATTTCTACACGAACATCGAACAGGCCATGACCATCGCCCGCAAGGCCGAGAAGGACATCCCGGAGAAGCTGTGGTTCGACCCGACTTCGGCCGAAGTGGACCAGTACATCACCATGATGCGCCAGGGCCGTGTGCTGATGGCCAACAAGGGCATCTACGACAAGCAGGGCCTCAAGCTGATCAAGAAGATCCGCTGCCAGATCGAGCCGTCCCTGGCTGAGTGTTCCGAGCGTACCGAGATCTGGTGAGGCCTGTCATGAAGATGTTGAAGATGACGCCGGCCGCTGCGGCCGCAGCCCTGTCCCTGGTGTCGGCGCTGGCGGCCGTGCCCATGTCGGCCCAGGCCAAGAGCTTGCGCTTGTGCGTGTATGACCCCTCCGGCGCCGCTGGCGAGGCCTACCGTGCGGCCACCGACTACCGCCTGGAGATGGCTGCACAGACTGGGGTGGAGATCGAGACCAAGCCGTACACCAATGAAAAGGTGGCGGTGGAAGACTTCCGAGTCGACCAATGCGACGCCGTGATGGCCTCCGCTCTGCGTACCCGCCAGTTCAACGGCGTGGCCGCTGCGCTGGATTCCATGGGCGCGGCCACCATCGTGCGCAATGGCCGGGTGGACATGGACGCCAGCTTCGAAGTGGTGCGCAAGTTCGTGGAAGGCATGGCCAAGCCGCAGGCGAGCGAGTTGCTCAGCGGTGGCGGCTACGAGATCGCCGGCATCCTGCCGCTGGGCGCCGCCTACGCCTTCGTCAACGACAAGGGCATCAACACGCTGGAAGCCGCGTCGCGCAAGCGCGTGGCCACCTTTGACCACGACAAGGCCCAGGCCGAGTTGGCCAAGGTGGTGGGCGCCACGGCGGTGGCCGCCGACTCGATGAACTTCGCCAACATGTTCAACAACGGCAACGTGGATGTGGTGATCGCCCCCACCATCCTCTACAAGCCGCTGGAGCTGTTCCGGGGCATTGGCAACAAGGGCGGCGTGAGCCGCTTCCCGCTCGCCATCCTGACCTACCAGTTGGTGATCAAGCCTGATCGCTTCCCCAAGGGCTATGGCCAGAAGTCGCGTGAGTACATGGCGCAGAACTTCGAGTTGGCCATCGCTTCGCTGCGTCTGGCTGACCGGGGCGTGCCGGCCAGCAGCTGGATTGACCCGCCCGCCGACGCCGTCTTGCGCAACCAGACCATGCTGCGTCAGATCCGCCTGCAAATGGCAGAGCAGGGTGTCTACGACAAGCGCGGCCTGAAGCTGGTCAAGAAGATCCGCTGCGGCCTGGCGCCGGAGTCCGCCGAGTGCTCGGAAGCGACCGAGAACTGAGCGGCGTCCGCCGCCGCAGGCATGGCGGCGGTTGAAACAGAAGAAGGGCGAACCGTTGTGGCGGCTTCGCCCTTCTTGCTTTAGGCTTGCGGGTTTTGCTGTTTGCCGAGTCGCTGATGCCTGTTGTTCGACCCATCGCCGCTCGACCTGCTGCTCCCCGACACCGCCAGTCGGGCCAGGTCGATGGCTTCCTGCTGGCCATGGTGGCCGCCGTGCTGCTGGCTTCGGTGTGGCCTGACGCCGGCCGCACAGGGGGCTGGGTACACGCTGACCGCCTGGGCGACATTGGCATCTTCGGCCTGTTCTTCCTGCACGGCATGGGGCTGTCGACCGACAGCCTGAAGGACGGCGCCAGCAAGTGGCGGCTGCACCTGCTCGTGCAGTGCTGCACCTATGTGCTCTTCCCCTTGTGGTGGGCGCTGTGGTGGGGGCTGCTCCAGGGGGCCTTGCCTCACGACTTGATGATGGGCTTTTTCTACCTGGCGGTCTTGCCTTCGACCGTGTCGTCGTCCGTGGCCATGACGGCCTTGGCGCGGGGGCATGTGGCGGCTGCGGTGCTCAACGCCACCTTGTCGACCTTGTTGGGCGTGTTCCTCACGCCGCTGTTGGTCAGCCTGATGATGAACGGGGCCGGCCAGGCCTTCGAGGTGGGCGGCACCATGCTCAAGGTGGCGCAGATGTTGTTGCTGCCCTTTGTGCTGGGCCACCTGTTGCGCCCGCTGCTGGGCCAGCTGTTCGTGCGCATCAAGCCTTACACCACGCTGTTCGACCGTGGGGTGATCGTGTTGATCGTGTGGTCGGCCTTCAGCGACTCGGTGGCCGATGGCTTGTGGCAACGCCATGGCCTGAGCCTGCTGTTGTTGGCGGGTGCGGGGGCGGCGGTGTTCCTCTTTCCCATGTTGTGGTTCACGCGCTGGGCCGCGCGGCGCCTGGGCTTCGAGGTGGAAGACGAGATCGTGGCGGTGTTCTGCGGCTCCAAGAAGACGCTGGCTTCCGGCATGCCCATGGCCAAATTGCTTTTCGGGGGCAACGCCGCCATGGGGGTGCTGGTCTTGCCCATCATGCTCTACCACCAGCTGCAGTTGTTTGTGTGCGCCATGATGGCCAGGCGCTACGCCCAGCGCAGCTGAGGCGCTTCAGCTCACCCTGAACACCTGGGCCGCGCGCACCAGCGTTTGCGCCTGCGTTTGCAGCCGCTTGGCGGCTTCGGCGGCGGCGTCCACCATCTGGGCGTTCTGGTTGGTGGCTTCGCCGATCTCGGCGATCGAGTGGTTGACGTTGGCGATGTCTTCCGACTGTTCGGCTGTGGCCGCCGTGATGCCCTGGATCAAGCCGGTGACCTGGCTGACGGCGTCGATCACGCGCTGGATGGTGGTGCCGGCGGCCTCGACCTGACGGGTGCCGTCGCCCACGCGTTCGATCGAGGTGCTGATCAGACCACGGATCTCTTGCGCGGCTTGCGAGCTGCGTTTGGCCAGGTTGCGCACTTCGCTGGCGACCACCGCGAAGCCTCGCCCCTGTTCACCGGCCCGGGCCGCTTCCACCGCCGCATTGAGCGCCAGCAGGTTGGTCTGGAAGGCGATGCTCTCGATGAGCTGGGTGATTTCGGTCATGCGCTGTGACGAGCCCTGGATGCCTTGCATGGCTTCGACCACTTGCCCCACCGCCTGCCCACCCTGAACGGCCACATCGGAGGTGCCGGCGCTCACCTGGGCCACTTCTCGGGCGGTGTCGGCGGTCTGCCGCACGGTGTCGGTCAGCATGGCCATGGCCGCGGTGGTGCGCTCCACGTTGCCCGCCTGGGAGTCGGTGCGGTCCGACAGGTTGATGTTGCCTTGCGCGATGTCTGCGATGGCCTGCTGGATGCCATCGGTCTCGGTGCGCACGTCCTTGACGAAGGCGCGGGTGTTCAGGTTGGCCTGACGCAGGCCCCGCATCAACACGCCGATCTGGTCAGGCCGGGTGGAGTGGATGCTGTGCGTGAGGTCGCCAGCCGACATGTGGTGGATGAAGCGGATCGCTTCGTTGAGCGGCCGGGAGATGGTGCGGTCGAGCAGGGTGGCCATGGCCGCCAGGGCCACGCCGCCGCACAGCAGCTCGACCCAGGGCAGCCAGGCCGGCGGCAAGGGCAGGGCGTGGGGCAGGACCATCACCGGCAGGATCAGGGCCATGGCGGCCGCCATGCGCCCGGTGAGGTGGATGCGGCCGAGCTTGCCCGTCCAGTCTCGCCAGCCGAAATGGCGGACGCGGCCCGCGTGGAACTTGAAGGTGGGGGCGCCGCGCTCGGCGATCAGGCGCTCATAGAGGGCTTCGGCCTGGGCGACCTGCTCGCGGGTGGGCTTGGTGCGCACCGACAGGTAACCCATGGGCTGGCCACGCTCCAGCAGCGGCGTCACGTGGGCGTGCACCCAGTAGTGGTCGCCGTTCTTGCGGCGGTTCTTGACCAGGGCCGTCCAGGCCCGGCCATTGGCGATGGTGTGCCACAAGTCCGAGAAGGCTTCGGCGGGCATGTCCGGGTGGCGCACCAGGTTGTGGGCCTGGCCCAGCAGCTCGTCCTGCGTGAAGCCACTCACACGCAGGAAGGCGGCGTTGCAATGCGTGATCCGGCCCTTGAGGTCGGTCATCGACACCAGCATCTCGTCGCCGGGGTAGTCGTATTCCTGCTGGGTGATGGGCAGATTGTTGCGCATGGCTGTCCCCGGATGACGAGTAGACTCCGCTCGCCATTGTCTGGCGCCGCCGCCAGCCCTGGCGGTCAATGAGCGGCCGCTTTCTGGCGCTTCTTGTCTGGGCTGGCGTGGCGCGCCCCCACCTGCTGCCGTTCTCCCGTGATTTCGCCACCCTCTTTGACGCCCGATGTGGCCTACCTTCCCCCCGCGGAAGGCGCGTGGGCGCCGGTGTGGCTGGACGACGCCATGGTGGTGGTCGACAAGCCTGCCGGTTTGTTGTCGGTGCCGGGGCGGGGGGCCGATCGGGCCGACTGCATGCTCAGCCGCGTTCAAAAGCGCTGGCCTGAGGCGCTGGTGGTGCACCGCCTGGACATGGCCACGTCGGGGCTGCTGGTTTTTGCGCGCACACCTGCCGCCCAGCGGGCCCTGAGCGCGTCCTTCGCCGACCGCCACAGCGTGAAGCGCTATGTGGCCGTGTTGCATGGCCTGGTGGGCCCCGACGAGGCGACCATCGATTTGCCGCTGGTCACCGACTGGCCCAGGCGCCCGATGCAGAAGGTTTGCCAGACCGATGGCAAGCCTTCGTTGACGCGCTTGCGCGTGTTGGCCCGCGACGAGGTGGCGGGGCTCACGCGGGTGGAGCTCACCCCGGTGACGGGGCGCTCGCACCAGTTGCGGGTGCACACCCTGGCGCTGGGCCACCCCATCGTGGGCGACCCGCTTTACGGGCCCGGGCCTGCGCCGGGGGCCTCGGCCGAGGGGCGCATGCTGTTGCACGCCGAACACCTGGCCTTGCCCCACCCGTCGGACGGTCGGCTCCAGAGCTGGAATGCCCCCGCAGATTTCTGATGTGAATCAATTCTGCTTGGCTTGATGTCCGAAGTTGCCAGGCTAACGATTTGGCTGTTGTGGTCGATCGGTGGCAAAATCGAAGGTTTCGACTGACACGGAACGGCACATGAGCGCAGTTGTCATCAGCGGGACCGGCCTGTACCAGCCCCCTCACACCATCACCAACGAGGAACTGGTGGCCTCGTTCAATGCCTACGTGGAACGCTTCAATGCCGAGCACGCCGCAGAGATCGCCGCGGGCACGGTCACGGCCCTGACGCCGTCGAGCGCCGAGTTCATTGAAAAGGCGTCGGGCATCAAGCAGCGCTACGTGATGGACAAGGAAGGCATCCTGGACATCACCCGCATGTACCCGCGTCTGCAGCCGCGTGGCGACGACCAGGTGTCGGTGATGGCCGAGATCGCCGTGGACGCTTGCAAGAAGGCCCTCGCCGCTGCCGGCAAGACCCCGGCCGACGTCGATGCCATCATCTGCTCGGCTTCGAACATGCAGCGCGCCTACCCGGCCATGGCCATCGAGATCCAGCAGGCGCTGGGCGCGGGTGGCTTTGGCTTCGACATGAACGTGGCCTGTTCTGCCGCCACCTTTGCGCTGGAAATGGCGGTGAACTGCGTGCGCGCCGGCACCGCCAAGTGCGTGCTGGTGGTCAACCCCGAAATCACCTCGGGCCACCAGGAGTGGAAGGACCGCGACTGCCACTTCATCTTCGGTGACGTGGCCATGGCCACCGTCGTGGAAAGCGCCGACACCGCCACGGCCCCCGACCAATGGGAAGTGCTGGGCACCCAGCTGGCCACCCAGTTCTCCAACAACATCCGCAACAACTTCGGCTACCTGAACCGCAGCGAAGACACCGACCCGAAGGCCCGCGACAAGACCTTCCGCCAGGAAGGCCGCAAGGTCTTCAAGGAAGTGGTGCCCATCGCCGCCGCACACATCGAATCGCAACTGGCTGCCCTGGGCCTGGAGCCCACCGCTGCGCGCCGCTTCTGGCTGCACCAGGCCAACCTGGCGATGAACCAGTTCATCGTGCGCAAGCTGATTGGCACCGAAGTCACGCCCGAGATCGCCCCCTTGATCCTAGACGAATTCGCCAACACCTCGTCGGCCGGTTCCATCATCGCCTTCCACCGCTATCGCGC